>DATKCN010000369.1:0-2205 GCA_035513175.1 Thermomicrobiales bacterium | reverse complement strand
ACCCCCGTCTGAGCTCGGAACGGGATCCTGCTGCTCGTCGTTTGCCAAACGTCGTGTGCAATGGCGTCAACTCTCAGGTTCAGCCGTTCGGCCATCTCCACCAATCCAGGGAACCAGTAGTAGATGACCGTAGTCTCGCCTTCTTCACGTCCGCCCATGGCCCGCCCATCGGCAGAGCCATCCAGCAGGCCGCCGAGCAACTGCACGCGCTCGTCGGCAAGGCGCAGCTCTTCCGGGAGCATGACGATGCCCGCGGCGATCGAGCCGGTCTCGTGCCAGCCGCGCTGCCACGACTGCCAGAATGCGCCGTCGCGCACGAACCAGGCAACCCTGTTGCCCTCGGCGTCGTAGGCTGCCATGTAGCGTTGCTCGCGTCCATCAGGCAACACACGGTCCCAGATCGTCACGGTCCATGCGTTGAGCGCGCCTTCATCGAGCCGGTAGGCTGTGGTAACTGAGAGGGTGACGCGTCGCGCTTCGCCTGGCTGGAGTGATGTCAGCGCGGCGGTGAAGTCGTCCGCTGTCGCGACCGGCGTGGACAGCTCCTCGAGCGACGGCTGCACGTCGAGCCAGATGACGGCCGCGCTGTCGCCGCGTGTGATGGTGGCCTGCCAGCAGCCGGGCTCCGGAAACGCCACGATCACGCGCCAGGGCGACGTGCGCCAGCCGGACCCAACCACCGGCCCCCACTCCGGCTCGACGCTCGCGCCGGTCGCAAGGTTGTCGAAGCGCACGGTCAGTGCTGATTCCGGCGGCCCGTCCATGACCCAGTAGCTCTGGATGCTGCTGCCGGCCCGGATCAGCTTGGGGCTATCGTCGTTGAGCGTGAAGTACTGCATCCATAGCTCGGCGTCACCGATGACGGTCTTGCCACGGGCTTCGTCCCGGCTCGAGGATTGGACCGGTGGAGCGAACGGCGTCGCCCCGCAGCCACGCTCGTCCTCCGGCAGCGCGGCGATGGCGGCTGCGACTGCTGCCTCGCTGAGATCGACCGGCGCGTTCGCCTGTTGCAGCGCTTCGGCGGCGGGACGCGCCAGATCGCGTGGCGTGCCGATGGTGACGTAGCTGTCTGGAAATTCGATCGCGATCTGCGAACCGCTTGGATGCAGCCACGCGCGGTTGCCGTTGATCTGCACTTCCTCGAAGCCTTCGGCATTGTGAATCGCGTGCTGTCGTGTCCACTCGACGTCAGACAAGGGAGGCTCGGAGTAGATCTCGATCGCATTTCGTGGACCGGCGAGATAGACGACATGAACCGAGTCGAGGGCAGCGGTGTCGTTGTCACGCGTCGATGAGCGGTAACGATCGATTGTATGCAGGTCGTAGCCCGAGAATTCCTCCGCGAGCCACCAGAGCGGATAGGCGTCGAAGCGAGCAGCCGCTTCGGGAGCGATGCGCTCCCGAGCCGAGAAATAGCGTGCCTCCGGGATGTCTGGTTCGAATGTTCCAGCCGGAACGTCTGCATGCGCCAGCGGCTCGACCGACGGGTACGTGAACCGTTCCTGTGCGTCGCCGTCAATAATCGCCACGGGATAGAGCGTCAGCGGATCGAGGTAGGCGGTGATGACGGTGGCGACCACCTGCCGGGCATCGAGGATCGGAACAGTCATCTCGACGGCCGGCTGTCCATCGTATGACGCGTTCTGGTCGACTTCCACTCCCTGAGCCAACAGTTCATCGGCTCCTTGCGCCAGCGTATGCCGGAACACGTCGAGGTGTGCAAGAGGATTGGGAAGATCTGGATCGTCGACACTCGGCGTCGTCGTTACGTTGAGACTTAACCACCCTTCGCTGTCCGCGTGCGCCCTGATGACTGTCGATCCCTGCCGAATGGTGAGGGAGCGCGGTTCACCGTCCATCGTGGTCTGCCAGACGACGACATCGCCGCTCGTCTGGTCGACCCATGTGTCAAACATATGCGTTTCGCCGTCCGGTCCCTGCTGTTCCGCGATCTGCATGACATGCAACACCTCGGCGCCCGGGAACGGGGAGCGCGAAGCACGCGTGGCGAGTTCGTCCAACCCGGTTGCTGAGGGCGCGGGCGTTGGCAGCGGCGGTGGAGCATGCGCGGGATCTGGACGCCAGGCGGGACGCGCCTGCGGCATCGCCTCATCGGTCAGCAGGCGCGGCTCCGCGCCGTCGATGCTGACCGTGTAGAGCGACGCGTCGCTCCGCAGCCCATCTCGCTCATCCCCGGTGGTCGTG
>DATKCN010000368.1:0-7756 GCA_035513175.1 Thermomicrobiales bacterium | reverse complement strand
TCCGGCCCAGACGCTGTAGCTCCCGGGCGGCGGCAGAGGGAACGCGACCGAGTCGTTCAACTTGTCGCCTGCCTGCCACAGCCGGGGCGCCGACATGCCGTCGAGCGCGTAATCTTCGTAGCGGGCGATGACGGCGCCCTGCCCGTCCCGCAGCTCGATGACCGTGTCGAGCTCGTCCCCTGGCGGCTCGAGCGCGTGCCAGGTGACGTAGATGGTGAGCAGCTCCGGATGGGCGCTCGTAACGGCGGCGCGCGCCGCGTTGAGCCAGACGCCGGAACCAACGCGGCCGGCGGCGCCCGGTAGCCGTTCCGCGTCGCCGGGGCGCAGGCGGCCCACTTCGCGCACGACGTAGTCGCCGCCGCGCGGCGTGACCGTCACCAGTTGTCGGCCCTCTCGCAGCAGCGCGTCCAGTTCCTCCGGCGGAGCGTCGAAGCCGTGCGGCCCGAACGGGTACGCGCCGCCCGAGACGTCCGCCTGCCATGCCACCGAACGGACGTCGACCCGCGAGGCCAGTCCGGAGTTGACGTAAACCACGCGGTCGAGCCCGACGTAGTCCGGCATGAGCTGCACGCCAAAGTGTCCGTAGCGATACTCGTAGCGGTTCTGCGCGAACCACGACGGCGCGTTCACGACCAGCAGCCCCTGCCCCTGATAGCGTTCGCCCGCCGCCACGACGCCGTCGATCATGGCCGTGCCGCGCTCGAACATCTCCAGCCGCACGTCGATGAAGCGCCACGATTGCGCGACGATGCCGCACAGCAGCAGGAGCGTCGCGACCCGCCAGGCCAGCGTCAGCCACCGTCCCCCGAGTTTCAGCGACGGCAGCAGCCCCCAGAACAGCGCCGAGCCGATGGCGACCAGGTACAGCAGCCGCGGGCCGTTCTCGACGTAGCCCCATGACAGCCGCAGCAGCGACGGCAGGCTGGCGACGGCGGCCACGGCCATGCCCGCGAGCGGAATGGCCAGCAGTCCCATTTGATCGGCACGGCGCGCCGCCAGCGCAAACGCGGCGAACACGAGCAGGAACGCCACGGCGCCCGCCTCCAGCACGCCGATCGACGCGCCGAAGTGGTCCTCGATCCAGACGAGCTGCGCGGAGACGGGATAGGTGAACCCTTGCAGGAAGAAGAGCGCCTTCGGACGCAGCTCCGCGAGGTTCGTGCGTTCCAGGGAGGGGAGCTTGTCGACGGTGGACCATGCGATCAGAAAGACGACGGCCGCGACGGCGTGCGCCGCCACCCACGGCGACGGGCGCCGCCCGTCACGTTGCCGCCACAGGCTCAGCGCCTCCAGCCCGGCGATGAACGGGACGACCGCGACGCCCGACTCGTGCGACCAGAGCGCGAGACACGCAGCGGCCAGCGCGGCGAGCTGGCGCCGGCGGTTCGCGCGTGGATCGAGTTCCCGGCGGGCGGCGAGATAGAGGTTGAGGCTGGCGAGGATGAACGCGCCCGCCAGGACATGCGCCGTCGGGCCGACGATTGCCAGCGCCTGGTAATGGAACGGGCTCGTCAGGAAGAGCACGGCCGGGACGAGCGCCCAATGGCCCGTTCCGAGGCGGCGCAGCAGCAGGTAGAGCAGCCAGCCGGAAACGGCATGCGCGACGAGCGGGATCGCGTGCAGCGTGGCCTGGTGGTGCTGGCCCAGTAGCTGGTAGAGCAGCTTCCAGACCAGCGCCGGGACCGGCCGGTAGTACTGGTAGCCCTCCGCCGAGCTGAGCAGCGTCCAGTAGCCACGGTCCTCGACGCGCGTGAGATCGAACGGGTCGTCGAAGAAGAACGCGAAGCCCAGCGCCCGACCGTAGATGGCGCAGACAACCGCCACGCAGCCGAGCAGCGCGAGCCACGTCGCGTGCTGGGCGATCCAGTCCACGGGCTGGGAGCGAAGCCACCGCGCCGTGTTTCCCGCGTTGTCATTGCTCAACGATGTCAACTCCATGTGCCGGTCACGATTGTGCCAGGCGGAACCGGCTGTGCCGCCACCACGGTACAGCGTGCATGGCAGACAGTCGACCATCCCGCGGGGGCGTCGCATGCGCCCGGCTGGACCACCCGTCGTCGGATTGGTAGCCGGAATCTGTCGGGCGGCGGCTCAGCCCGGTGGATGAAGCGGGAAAGCCGGCGCCGTGTGATACAACAGACGTTGGCCTGCCGCGCGCTGTCGCGGAAATTTCCTACGCTTTGTCACGGAGGTCGAGCGCGAGATGTCGTTGCGTCTGGTCATCGTTGGATTGCCACAGAGCGGGAAGACGACCGTCTTCAATGCCCTCACCCGCTCGCAGGCGGAGACCGGGTCGTACTCGTCGGCCGAGGGGGAGCCGAACCTGGCGACGGTGAAGGTGCCAGATCCCCGGCTCGACCCGCTGACCCCGCTGTTCAACCCCAGGCGGGTCGTGCCCGCCGACGTGCAGTACCTCGACGTGGCCGGGGTCGCCAGGGGGTTGGCCGAGACGGGCATGGGCGGGCAGCTGCTGGGCCACCTGGCCCAGGCCAATGCCCTCGTGCTGGTCGCGCGCGCCTTCGTGGATGAGAACGTGCCGCACCCGGAAGAGAGCGTCGACCCGTTGCGCGACCTGGAGACGCTGTTCCTGGAGTTCACCTTCTCCGACCTGGGCATGATCGAGAAGCGCTTAGCGCGCATCGAGACGACCATCCAGAAGACGCGCGGCACGGAGCGCGAGCAGCATGAGCGCGAGGCGGCCGCCCTGCGGCGCTGCAAGGACGCGCTGGAGGCGGGCCTGCCGATTCGTGAGGTCGAGCTGGACGAGGAAGAGGACAAGCTGCTGCGCGGCTTCGGCTTCCTGACTCAGAAGCCGGCGCTGGCGCTGCTGAACGTCGGCGAGGAGCAGCTTGGCGAACCGGCGGCGGCGCTCGTCGCCGAGGCGCGGAAGCGCTTCAGTCGCCCCGGCGTCGA
Organism: Thermomicrobiales bacterium; assembly: GCA_035513175.1. Taxonomy (GTDB): domain Bacteria; phylum Chloroflexota; class Chloroflexia; order Thermomicrobiales; family CFX8; genus DATKCN01. The sequence continues at coordinate 4,843 of DATKCN010000368.1, read as the reverse complement.
GATCGACGCGCTGGCTGGCAAGATCGAGATGGAGATCGCCCAGCTCGACGCCGGGGACGCCGAAATGTTCATGGCCGACCTGGGCATCAGCGAGTCGAGCCTGGACCGCATGATCCGGCTGTCCTACCGGTTGCTGGGGCTGATCTCCTTCTTCACCGTCGGGCCGGACGAGAACCGCGCCTGGACAATTCGAAACGGCGCGACCGCGCTCGAGGCGGCGGGGGAGATTCACTCCGACATCGCGCGCGGCTTCATCCGGGGCGAGATCGTGGCCTACGACGACATGATCGCGACCGGCAGCATGGCCGAGGCGCGCAAGGCGGGCAAGCTGCGGCTGGAGGGCAAGACCTACGTGATCCAGGACGGCGACATCGCCCACTTCCTGTTCAACGTGTAGGGCGGCGCCGAGATGACACCGGACCTGCAGCAGCTGGCCCGCTCGGGACCGCTCATCCCGCCGCTCGGCATGCTCCTGATCGTTCTCGCGTTCGCCATCGCGGCCTTCCTGCTTCACCGTTTCGGGCCGCGTGAGCGCGCGCCCTGGCTGCTGCCGGAGCTTGGCGCGCTGGCAGCGCTGTCGCTGGCGCACCTGCTCTTCTTCTGGCAGCCGTACCGCACCGGCGCGCTCGTGCCTCGTGGCGGGGGCGACCTGGCGTCGTTCTTCTACCCGATGCACGCCTTCGCCGCCGGGGAGCTTCAGACGGGCCGTTTCCCCTTCTGGAACCCGCATCTGTTCTCCGGCGCGCCGCATCTGGCCAACTTCCAGACCGGCGCGCTCTACCCGCCGAACCTGCTGGCCTACCTCGTCGCCCGCCCGTTCGAGTACGCCACGCTGGAGCTGCTGGCGATCGGGCACTTCCTGCTGGCCAGCTACGGCGCGTACTGGCTGGCGCGGGCGCTCTCCATCTCGCGGGCAGGGGCCGTGCTGGCCGGGATCGTCTACGCCTACTCGGGATTCCTCGTCGCGCACCTGGGCCACTACCCGATGCTGGTGACGGCCAGCTGGGCGCCGTTCGTGTTCGCCGCCGTCATCGGCACGGTGCGCTATTCGTCGTGGTCGATCGCGCTGCTGGGCGCGCCGGCGCTGGCGCTGGCCATCCTGGGCGGGCACCAGCCGATGCTGCTGCTGACCCTGGCCGCCGCCCTCGCCATCGGTCTTTTCGAGCTGTGGCGGGCGACGGACTATGCCTATCCGGCGAGCTGGACGGCGGCGGCCCGCGCCGTCGACTGGCAAGTGGAGCGAGACCGGGCGCGCCCGCACGTTACGCGGCTGGCGTTCATGGCGCTGATCGGCGCCGGTCTGGCCGCGCCCGCGCTGGGTCCGGCGCTGGCGATGACCGGGCACACGGTGCGGGCCGGGCTGGGCTACGAGACGGCCGCTGAATTCTCCGTGCAGCCGACGGCGCTGCTGCACCTGATCCTGCCGACCATCTACGGCTCGAACCCGACCGACTACTGGGGCCCGTTCTCGAACACGGAGATGTGGGGCTACACTGGCGTGCTGGCGCTGGCGCTGGCCGCCTACGGGCTGGTCATCCGGCCGGGCAGGACGCGCCTCTTCTGGCTGCTGGCCGCGCTCGTGTCGCTGCTCTTCCTGCTCGGGCCGTACACGCCGCTGCACGGCTGGACCTACGCCTTCGCGCCCGGCTTCGACCGCATGCGCGGGGCGGGGCGGGCCTTCATGTTCTTCGACCTGGCAGTGGCGCTGCTGGCGGCCTGGGGGCTGGATGGCCTGCTGTGCCGCCAGCGGTCCGGCTTCGCGCGCAATCAGGCGGCGCTGAAGTGGGGCGCGCTCGGGCTGGCCGGGGCGTTGCTGGTCGTCGTGGGCTTCGTCATCCCGCTGTTCGCCTCGAACGTGATCGGCATCGACGCTCCCAGCAACCGCCCGGTGATCGCGCTGGACAACGCCGTCATGCTGGCGCTGTGGCTCGCGCTGGGGCTGGCGCTCGCGCTGATCGCCTGGCGCACGACGCTGCGGGGCGGGGCGCTGGCCGTGCTCGTGGTTTCCGCCGTCGTGCTGTCCTTGTTCCACGCGACGGCCCCGTTCAATCCGACGACGCAGCCGATCCTGGCCGGCTACGGGCAGCTCGAGGTGGTGACCTTCCTGCGTGAGCGGCGCGCGCTGGACGGCCCGTTCCGCATCGAGGCGGTCAGCGGGCCGTGGCAGCCGAACCTGCCGCTGCTGGCCGGCATCGATGACATCGGCGGGTTGTACGACCCGCTGGCGATCAAGGCCTATGACGACTACCGGAGCCACGCGGTGCTCGATCGCGGCTCCGACGCCTACCGGGCGCTGAACGTGCGCTACATCGTCTCCGCCGCCGGCTCCCAGCCCCCGGCGCCCGGCGTCAGTGAGGCGCTGCGGACCGAATCGCTGACGGTGTGGGAGCTTGCGGACTGGCAGCCGCGCGCCTGGATCGCGGGCAGCGGCGCGCCGGTGAACGTGATCGAGCATGGGCCGGACAGCCTCACGCTGCTGGTCCCGACCAGCCCGTCGCCGAGCCTCGTCGTCGTGTCGCAGACCTGGCATCCCGGCTGGACGGCGCGCGCGGACGGCCAGGAGCTCGGCGTCGGCCAGTACGACGGGGTGTTGCAGGTCGTCTACCTGCCGCCCAACGTCTCCACCGTCGAGCTGTCGTTCCGGCCGGAGAGCTGGGCGTTGTGGCTCGCGCTCGGGGCGCTCGCGGCGCTGGTCTGGCTGGCGGCGCTGGCGTTGACGCTGCGTCCCCATTGGCGCGCCCGCCGGGATGGGGTATCGTCGGACGACGGCGGCGAGAGGCGGGCGGTAGCGTGAACGCGTGGCAACAGCAGGGCGCGACCATTGTCGATGAGGCGCCGCGCGCCGAACCGTCGGTGACGGAGCCCGGCGCCACGCTGCCGGCGCTCAGCGTCGTCGTCCCGTTCTTAAATGAAGTCGAGAGCCTGCCGCAACTGTGCCGGGAGCTGCGCGCGGCGCTCGACGCCTATGCTGGCGGCTACGAGCTGATCTTTGTTGATGACGGCTCGACCGATGGCTCCGCGTCCGCGCTGGCGGCACAGTTCGAGGCCGGCGAGCGCGCTCAGGTGATCCAGTTCCGGCGCAACTTCGGCAAGTCGGCTGCCCTGGCGGCCGGGTTCGCGGCGGCCCGTGGGGAGCTCGTCGTAACGCTCGACGCCGACTTGCAGGATATCCCGGCCGAAATTCCGACCCTGCTGGCGCCGTTGCAGCGCGACGAGGCCGACCTCGTCTCCGGCTGGAAGGCGGACCGGCAGGACCCGCTGACGAAGACGTTGCCTTCGGCGCTGTTCAACCGCGTCGTGCGCGTCGTCTCCGGCGTGCCGCTGCATGACTTCAACTGTGGCTTCAAGGCCTACCGCCGCGACGTGCTGGACGAAGTCCCGCTGTACGGCGAGCTGCACCGCTACATTCCCGTGCTGGCGCATTTCCGGGGCTTTCGGGTGGCGGAGGTCCGGGTGCCGCATCGGGCGCGGCGCTTCGGGCGCTCGAAGTTCGGCCCGGCCCGCTTCGTCCGGGGCTTCTTCGACCTGCTGACGGTGCTGTTCCTGACGCAGTACACCCGCCGCCCGCTGCACCTGTTCGGGCTGCTGGGCGCGGTCGCGTTCGGGCTGGGCTTCGGCGTCAGCGCCTATCTGGCCTTCATCAAGCTGGCGCTGGGGGAGCCGATTGGACACCGGCCGCTGCTGACGCTGGGCGTGCTGCTCATCATCGTCGGCACGCAGTTCTTCGTCTTCGGGCTGCTGGGCGAGATGATCGCGCACCACGCCCGCACGGCGGCGCGTGTCCCCGGCGGGCGGCAGGAGGACTACTCGATCCGCCGCGTCCTGCGCAACGAGCCGCCCCAGCAACGTGATGCGTGATGCGCAGTAGTGCCACCATGGCAGACCGCGCGCTCCTGTCGTTGCCCACGATGAATCCGTCTTCTGGTGGAGTAGATGCAACAGTTGTGTGTTGGCTCAAAGACCGCCAACTCCTAACACCGCCAATTGGCGGTCTTTGCCGTAACCCTCACGTTGTTGAGACGCAATCGCGTCATCGCCCCCGCCGCGATGTGTTGACCGCCCTGTCACCGGTCCGTGGCTGTGGGTGTCTCCGCGGGCGAATGCGATTCGCCCCTACGTGGGGCGCGGCGTGATGCTGGCCACCCCGTCCTTTCTCTGCCCGGTCTGTGGCGGGCACGAGGCGGACCCGGCGCTGACGCTGGTCGATCGCTTCGCGCCGCCGGAGGAGCGGGCGCCGTTCCCCCTCGCGCGTTGCCGGGACTGCGGGCTGCTGCGGCTGCACCCGCCGCCGGACGCGCGGACGCTGCGCGAGGCGTACACGGCGTTCTACGCGCCGCACACCCGCCCCGGTCTCTCCGGCCGCGCCAAGGGATTGCTGGAGCGCTGGTCGGTCCGGCGGCTGTCGGCGCACTTTGCCACGCCGAAACGCGTGCTGGACATCGGCTGCGCGACCGGCGACCTACTGCTGGCGATCCGGGACGCGGGGAACGAGCGGGTCGTTGGCGTGGAGCCGGTCGCCGCGGCGGTAGCCGTGGCGCGCTCGCGGGGACTCACGATCCACCACGCCACGATCGAGGAGGCGGGTTTCTCTGACGAGAGCTTCGACACCGTCGTGCTCTCGCACACGCTTGAGCACGTGCCCGATCCCGGCGCAACGCTGCGGGAGGTCAGGCGCGTGCTGGCCCCGGGCGGGGCTGTCATCCTCTGGCTGCCGAATGTGGAATCGCTGGAAGCCCGGCTGCTGAAGACGTGGTGGATTGGTTACGACGCGCCCCGCCACCTGACGGTGTTCGACGTCTCAACCCTCACCCGCGCCCTCGAAGCCAGCGGCTTGCGCGTGAAG
>DATKCN010000367.1:0-31481 GCA_035513175.1 Thermomicrobiales bacterium | reverse complement strand
TACCTGCTGGCTGGACACGCACGACATCGCCGGAGGCGCCAACTGGGGCGGCAGCATCGCCGGGGCCATCGAGCAATGCGCCGCGCTCATTCTCATGTCCTCGGCAGCCTCGCTGGCCTCGCGCAACGTGCGGCAGGAGATCGCGCTGGCGTGGCGGCATGACAAGCCGTGTGTGCCGTTGCTGCTTGACACATCCCCAGCGCCGAACGACATCGCCTACTGGCTGGCGACGGCGCAGTGGATTGACGTGCTGGACCACTCGGTCGATGCATGGCTGCCGAGGGTCATGCATGCGCTTTCGACACCCGCTACCACCGGGGACGCCGCGATGCCGGCGGCGACGCAGTCCACGGCCCGTCCTGCTCCGCCGACAAGCCTCCCCAGCCCCGCGTCGTCCCTCATCGGGCGGGAGCGGGAGATGGCCGAGGTCGCGGCGCTGTTTCACCGTGGCCGCGTTGTGACACTGACCGGACCAGGGGGCATCGGCAAGACGCGACTCGCGATCGCTGCCGGTCACCGGCTCGAGCGCGAGTACACGGACGGAGCTGTCTTCGTCGACCTTGCCCCGCTGCATGACCCGGCCCTCGTCCTTCCGGCGCTCGCCGCCACTTTCGGCATGCAGGACACCGGCGCCCGACCTGTTCTCGATATTCTCACTGACGCGCTGCATGACCGGCAGGTGCTCGTCATCGTCGACAACGTCGAGCAGGTGATTGACGCGGCTGCTGATCTCAGCCATCTCGTTGTCCGCTGCCCGGAGCTGACGCTGCTCGCCACCAGCCGCGAGCCGTTGCGAATCGGTGGCGAGGTAGAATATCCGGTCGCGCCGCTGCCGCTGCCTGACACGAGCCGAGCGATTGACCACGCTCGGCTGGGAGAGACACCGGCGGTGGCGCTGTTCGTCGAACGAGCGGGTGCCGTCCGCTCCGGCTTTGCGGTCACCGAAGAGAACGCTGAGACGATCGTCGCCATTTGCCGGCAGCTGGATGGCATGCCGCTGGCCGTTGAGCTGGCGGCGGCGCGGGTTCGATCCCTGCCACTCCCGAACCTGCTGGAACGGCTGAAACAGCCGCTACGGTTCCTGACCGGCGGGGCGCGCGATCTGCCCGCGCGGCAGCAGACGATCCGCGACACGATTCAGTGGTCATACGACCTGCTGACCCCGGACGAGCAGAGCATGTTCCGGCGGCTGGCCGTTTTCGTTGGTGGCTGGACGCTGGACACCGCTGAGGCCGTCGTCGACATCGACGGTGATCTCGGCATCGACGTGCTGGACGGGCTGATATCGCTGGTCGAGAAGAGCCTCGTAGTCCAGCGCGAGCAACTGGACGGCACACTGCGTTATCGGCTGCTCGTGCCGATCCGCGAGTTCGCGTCTGAGCAACTGGAGCAGCATGGGGAGACCGCGTCATTGCGTCAGCGCCACGCCGAAGCGATGCGCGATTTCGTGCGCCAGGATTTCGATTACCCACGCGAGTTCGAGTACGACTGGCTGGAGCGCGTCAATGGCGAATACGACAACATCAGGGCTGCGCTGGCGTGGGCCAGTGACCAACGCGTGGATGATCTCGGCATCGCCATCGCTGGCACATTGGGCTGGTTCTGGTTTATCAACGGATACCACCGCGATGGGCTGGACTGGACTCAAGCGTTCCTCGCGAGGCACATCGAGCAGGACGCATTGCGCGCGCGAGCACTCAATGGTCTCGCACTACTCAGCCGGGATTGGGGCGATCACGCTGCCGCCGAGCAGGCAGCCGACGACTCTGTCACGATCGGGATGGAGTTGGGTGATGTCGCGCTAGTCGCTGAGGCGCTGATGCTGCGAGCCTATGCTCTGATGTATGCGCAGAATAGCGATTCCGACGCAATCCAGATCACATGCGCTGAAGCGCTCGGCCTGGCTGAGGAGCACAGATTCGAGTTTCTCGCGAACAACGTCCTCTTCCCGTGGGCTATTCAGGATATCCTCGCAGGGCGCTACGAGCGCGCTGAGGACTCGCTTGACCGTGCGCGTGAGATCGCCGTGCGTCACGGCTGGACGGCACAACACACGAGCACATGGTGGGGGCTTGGCCTTACTGCGTTACTGCGCGGGGATGTCGAGGCAGCGATTACCCATAGCCGTGAGGCGCTGTTGGTCAACCGATCCGCTATCTATGGATTCGTGGGATTCGTTCCGTTAATCGTGACACTGGAACTGCTCGCTACCGCGTTGCTCCGTGCAGGAGAGGTCGACGTCTCGGCACGACTCTGGGCCGTCATCGCCCGCGAGCGCAGGTTGCGGGGCATAACGCCGCCGGATTGGTGGAGGGCATACTTGCTGGATCTGCACGACCTGCGGTCACGCCTCGATCCTGCCGCGTTCGACGAAGCGTGGCGCGCCGGGTCAGCTATGTCGCTCGAAGACGGCATCGCGCTGGCGCTGGAGATCACTGAAGGCTGACGCATCGCGGCATTGAGCGTCGCAGCCGACATGAGGTGGGACGAATCAGTCTCCGCCGATCGCTGCCTTGATCTGATCGAAGATGCCGATAGCGTCGCCAAACCCCCACGACTCGATTGCTTTTCCATTCCCCATGCGGTGAATGAACATGGCCGACATCTCGATCTGCCTGCCAGTCGGCGCAATCCCGGCAAACTCGCCCTCATGTGTCGCGCGCCACGTCACCCGTGTCGCCACCCGGTCGTCCTCCGCCAGCATGTCGTCGATCGTGAAGTGCGTGTCCGGGAACGCGGCCAGCACCATCTCCGCCCAGCTGCGTTCGCGCTGGGCGTAGTCCGCGACCAGCACGTCCGTCACGGCGTCGAGCTTGCGCTCGTTCCACACCTCATCGAACAGACGTCGAACGGCGTTCTTACTCTCTTCCGCGCTCATCCACCATCTCCAATCGCCCCGCCGGGCTTCACAGCAGCAGTCTCGCACATGGTCCACGCATACAGGAGAACCGTGCTAGATTCGTTCACACACGAGGAACAGCAGCATCCGCACGATGCAGGTCCGGCAGCCCACGTTGGCAGACCCGCTTGAAAGGCTCACTGATGGGATCGACTGACGAAAACAAGGCCATCGTCCGCCGCTTCTGGGAGGACTACTGGAACGCCGGCGACGCCTCCGTCGCCGATGATATCCTCGCAGCCGACTACGCCGAGCAGGACAAGCCGTGGCACACCACCGCCCGGGTTGTTTTCCCGGACCTCACCTTCAACATCGACGACCTTCTGACCGATGGCAACAAGGTCATCTCGATAATTCACTGGCACGGCACACACCGTGGCGAGTTCAACGGCATCGCTCCCACACAGAAGCTCGTCAAGGGTCGCGGTATCTGGATTCACCAAATCGAAAACGGCAGGATTCTGAAGCAACACTGGGAGGTGTCTGATGTCTTCGGACTCGGAAAGCAGCTCACCCTGGTCCTGAACGGCGCCGCAGCCAGCATCACCGACAACGCCTGGAGTCACTGACACCGTCCTGAAAGCAACCCACCCAGCGTACCCACCCACTCCAACTCCGTCTCCCCCTATCCTGCGAGGTGGGGGCTGGGGGATGAGATCCTCGGCCCGCCACTTGCGGGAATTGCGCCACGCGCCCCGCGCTTAATAATGTCAGAAACGCAGCGACATCAACACGCTGACATGCTTCGGAAGGAACCAACTCATATGGAACTCGGCGGACTGCACCACGTCACTGCCGTCACCGGCAACGCCCCCGGCAACCTGGCCTTCTACACGCAGACCCTCGGCCTGCGGCTCGTAAAGAAGACCGTCAACCAGGACGATGTCTCCGCCTACCACCTGTTCTACGCCGACAACGACGGCAGCGCGGGCACCGAGGTCACCTTCTTCGACTGGCCCAACGCGGGCCCGAACGTCCCCGGCGCCGGCTCCATCTCCGCGATCGGCCTGCGCGTGCCGGGCCGCGCCGCGCTCGACTGGTGGCAAACCCGCCTCGACGAGCACGGCGTCCAGCATCAGGGCATCCGCGAGCAGGGCGGCAAGCAGGTGCTGCCGTTCGCCGACCCCGAGGGCCAGCGCCTCGCGCTCGTCGCCGACGAGGGTGGCGGTATGCAGCAGGGCGCCCCCTGGCCGGACAGTCCCGTGCCAGCCGCACACCAGATTCGCGGGCTGGACCACGTCGGCATCGCCGTCCGCTCCCTCATGCCGACCGCGATGACGCTCACCGAGGTGCTCGGCTTCCGCCAGGCCCGCGAGTACGACTCGCCCGAGGATGGCGAGCGTGTGATCGTCTTCGAGACCGGCCCTGGCGGGCATGGCACGGAGGTGCACGTCCACGAGCGCCCCCATCTCAACCTCGGGCGAGTCGGCACCGGCGGCGTGCATCACGTCGCCTTCCGCGTCCCGAACGACGAAGAGCACCGCCAGTGGCGCGACCGCGTGCGTTCCGCAGGGCTGGGCATCACCGACGTCATCGACCGCTTCTACTTCCGCTCGCTCTACTTCCGCGAGCCGGGCCACGTGCTCTACGAGCTGGCCACCGACGGCCCCGGCTTCGCCGTCGACGAGGACGCCGCCACCCTCGGCGAATCGCTGGCGCTGCCGCCATTCCTGGAGCCCCGCCGCGCCGAGATCGAAGCCGGTCTCAAGCCGCTGGATGTCGTCCCCGTCGCTGGAGACTGACGCCCGTTCGCGCGCCCCAACGCGGCGCGTGTCATCTCCCGGCCGTCCCAACAGTCTCCAGCCGCATGTGCTGCGTCGAGCGGATGACCTTGAAGACAAGCCGCACCGGCAGCGGAGCCCAGCGATTGCCGGCGTCGGTGACGATGCGGGGATGGCGCAGCCGCGCGACCCGTCCCCGCGTGCGCAGCTCGCAGCCGCCCGCCGCCAGTACGTTCTTCACCCAGTCGGTGTCCGCCCCGTAGGTTAGCGCGATGATATAGCCCCCATCGCGGGCGAAGACGTTGACCGGCGTCTCATACGCCCGTCCCGATCGCCGGCCGACGTGCCGCACCATCCCCATGCCCGGTGCCCGCCCGGCGAACGTTCCAATCAGCCGGTTCGAGACACGACGGTTGAAGCGGGCAACGCCCGTCGGTATCGGCATGGCTCCTCCTCTCCACACGGACGCCCTGTATCCCGCGGGAACTGCGGCTTGCCCAGCCCGCAGCCCGCTGGCCAAACGCGCCGATCCCGGAGCGACCCGGCGTGTCCTGACTGCCGTCGTCGCGCCCCGCTCCCAATCAATGCAATCCCCAATCTCCCCTCACCGAGGATTGGGAGAGGGGGCCGGGGGCCGGGATCCTACTCCACCTCCCGCATCGTGCGCGACGCCAGCGCCAGCAGCACGACGATGTAGCCCAGCAGCGCCACCACGTTCAGCCACGTGTCAGCCAGCGCCCCGCCCGGGCGAATCATCTCCTGGATCACGTTGTTGGCGTAGCGCAACGGCAGCGCCCGCCCCAGCCAATCGGCCCACGCCGGCAGCCGCGCCGGATCGACCATCAGTCCGGACAGGAACACCGACGGCACGGTGATCAGCGGCACGAACGGGAACACCTGTCCCTCATGCCGCGCGAAGGTGGAGATGAAGATGCCCAGCATCACCGAGGCGATCGCCAGCAGCCAGATCACGACGAACAGCGTTGCGAGCGTCCCCGCGCCGTAGCGCAGCCCGAACAGCAGCAGCACCGCCGTCAGCGCCCCGACCGCCTGCAACGTCGCCAGCCCCAGGTAGCCCAGCAGATAGCCGCCGATGATCTCCGGCCGCCGGTAGCCGTTGATGAACATGCGCTCCAGCGTGCCCGCTGTGCGCTCCTGCACCAGCACCATTGCGCTCAGCAGGAAGGCCAGGAAGTGCACCAGAAAGGCTGCCACCGGCACGGCGTAGCGGGCCGCGTCGAAACCGGGCGGCATCGTGTCGAGGAACAACTTCAGGAAGTAGACGATGACCAGCGGCACGATAAGCGACAGCCCCAGCAGCCTGCGGTCGTGCAGCAGCTGGGTCAGCACCCGTCGGGTAACCAGCAGTGTGCGTCTCATCGCTGCGCCTCCTGCTCCCCCGCGATCAACGCCAGAAGCACGTCCTCCAGCGAGTCGGGCCGCACGCTGACAGCCTCGACGCTCTCCCGTAATCCATAGCTCCGAAGCGCCGCCGCCAGCGCTTGGGGCTGTCCATCAATCTCCAGCTCATCCGTCCGGTTTCCCTCGCGAACCGAGAGCCGCGTCCTGCCCCGTTCCAGCAGCGTCGCGGGCGGCTCGTCGGCGATGACCGTGCCCGCCATCAGAATCGCGACCCGGTCGCACAGCACCGCCTCGTCCATCAGGTGCGTGCTGATCAGGATCGTCACCCCCTCCGTCGTAAGCTGCCGGAACAGTTCCCAGAAGCGGGCTCGCAGGTATGGGTCGACCCCGGCGGTCGGCTCGTCCAGCAGCAGCACGCGCGGGCGATGGACCAGCGCCGTAGCCAGCGAGACACGACTCCGCATGCCGCCGGAGAAGGTGTGCACGCGGTCGTCGGCCCGCCCGGCCAGGTCGGTCAGCTCCAGCACCTCCTCCACCCGGCTCTCCAGCCCCTCCTCGCCGTGCGCGCCTCCGAAGAAGGCGACGTTGTCGCGGGCCGACAGGTCGGCATACAGCGCCGCCGACTGCGACATGTAGCCGATCTGCCGCCGCAGCTCGCCGCGCTCCCTGAGCGGGTCCAGCCCCAGCACCCTGACGCTGCCGGACGTCGGACGCAGCGCCCCGACCAGCGCCCGGATCAGGGTCGACTTGCCAACGCCGTTGGGACCGAGCAGCGCATACAGCGCCCCCTCCGGCACGCTGAGATTCGCCCCCTGCAACGCCGTGATGTTGCCATACTGCTTCGCCAGCGCGGTTACCTCAATGGCTGTCGTGGCTGTCACCGCCCGCCTCCCGTCCATCCGGCTTGAGACCGTCGAGAAAGATGCCGATCGCCGTGCGCATGTGCTCCGCGTCGGTTGGGCCGTCAACCTGTAGCTGCGGCATCAGCACGTGCGATAGCGCTTGCGGGATCAGCATGCCGATGAAGGCCCGCGCTCCGGCGCGCGTGTCGTGCGGCCGCAGCCGCCCCAGCTCGACCTGCCGCTCCAGATACGCCGACAGGAAGCCCAGCACCCGCAGCGGCCCGCGCGCCACCACCGGCTCCAGCAGCCCGGGATGCCGGGGCGCCTCGGCCAGCAGCAAGCGGAACAGCCGCCTGGCGGTCGGATCGGCGGCGAACGTCAGGTAGGCGCTGGCGATGGTCGGCAGCGCCAACTCCGGCGGCGCCTCCATCAACGGCTCGGGGTCCTTGAAGACGCCGAGAAAGGTGATCTTCGCTTCCGCCGCCGCATAGAACAGCTCCTGCTTACCCTCCGGGAAGTACCAGTAGATGAGCGCCGGGGACTTCAGCGCCGCCCGCTGGGCGATGCTCTTGATCGTCGCGCCGGCCAATCCCTTGTCCGAGAATTCCTCGAACGCCGCGTCGAGTATCTGCTCCCTGCGTCCCGGCTCGTGTTCCATGCTCCTCCTTGAACGAACGTCAATCATCACCGATGCTACGCATGATTGAACGATCATTCAAGCGAATTGAGCGCGCTTGTTACCTGATGCATCGGTTTTTTGAGTACTCCGCGACAGTGATTCTGCGGCGTTGGATTGTGTGCGAAGCGATGGATCGTTGCGCCGTGAACACCGAACGTGTTGACGCCTACGAACGCCGCATGGTCCGACGAGGGGGGATTCCTTCGACAGGCTCAAAACAAGCCTTCACTGCGGTTCAGAATGACAAGCCAAGGTGCTGAAGCCATGACACGACCTCCGCGGTGGACTAATGACCCTTCGTGCCTCCGGGCAGGCCCACGGAAGAATTCGTTCCTCCCCCGCAACCACATGGGTTTGCGGCAGGAACGGATTCGTCACTCCGTTCAGAATGACAAGATTCCCACCCCGTCGCAATCTCTCAACGCTCCCTGACTTGATGCCTACGGGCCGCGCTGCCATGCGCCCCTACCGATCCCTGCCAACCTGCCATGCTCCTCGCTCGCTCACGTGACGCGGATGGACCGTCATGATTGCGCCCCCTGCTTGCCGCGACGGCTGTCTGATGCGACAGTGCGGGACGCATGCTTGGTCGCATGTCGAATGCGGTGAAGGATGCGGCAAGCGTGGCGGAGGCGCACGACCTTCCGCTCGCGCGCTAGCCGGACGATCGAACCGAGAGGAGAGCAGCCATGCTGGACGCCCGTGCTGACAACGTCGGCAGCCTGCTGCGGCCCGAGTACCTGAAGCTGGCCCGCCAGCGCCACCGGGACGGCGAGCTGTCCGACGCCGACTTCAAGCAGGTCGAGGACCGCGCCGTCGACGAGGCGATCGCGTTGCAGATCGACTCCGGCGTCAGCGTCCTCACCGACGGCGAGCTGCGGCGCTACGCCTTCTTCGGCCATCTGATCGACTCCGTCGAGGGCTTCGACAAGCTCGGCGGCTGGGCCATCCCCTTCCGCGACGAGGCCGGTGGCGAGATCGTCTTCCAGCGTCCCGTCGTGACGTCGCGCCTGAAGACGTTGCGCCACATGTGCTCCGAGGAGTTCGCCTACCTGCGGGCGCGCGCCAACGGACGCCAGACCAAGGCCACCCTCATCAGCGCCCAGCAAGCCGCCGCCTACTACGACCCCGAGCGCTCGCAGGGCGCCTACCCTACCATCGAAGCCTATCTGGCCGACATCGTCGACATCCTGCGCGCCGAGGTGGCCGAGCTGGCGCGGCTCGGCTGCACGTATATCCAGCTCGACGCCCCACAGTACGCCGCCCTGCTGGACCCCGATATCCGCGAGGGCTACCGCCAGCGCGGCAACGACCCGGACCGGCTGCTCGACCGCTGCATCGAACTGGACAACGCCGTCATCGGCGATCATCCCGGCGTCACCTTCGGCATCCACCTCTGCCGGGGCAACAACCAGAGCCGGTTCTACGCCAGCGGCGGCTACGATCCCATCGCCGCGCAGGTCTTCCAGCGCACGAAGTTCGATCGCTTTCTGCTGGAGTACGACGACGACCGCTCCGGCGGCTTCGAGCCGCTGACGCACGTGCCCGACGACCGCGTCGTCGTGCTCGGTCTCGTCACGACCAAGAAGCCCGCGCTCGAAAGCAAGGACGTTCTGAAGCAGCGCATCCGCGAGGCAGCCTCATTCGTCCCGCTGGAGCGCCTCGCGCTCAGCCCGCAATGCGGCTTCGCCTCGACCGAAGAAGGCAATCTGCTCTCCCCCGCCGACCAGGCCGCCAAGCTGCGGCTAGTGGCGGAGGTCGCCCAGGAAGTCTGGGGCATGGCGTAGGGTTCCGCCGAGCATGCGGCACGGGGTGACTAATACAGGATTGCCGGGTCTGTGACGTAACGCCGGGTCTCCGTAGCGGCGCATCGAATGCGCCCTGTTCACCGCCGACCGATATGGGAAACGACCAAACGCTGGCCGCTGATCCACCTCTATGCCCTCCTGCAGGGCGCATTCGATGCGCTCCTACGCGATCATGGTGTATCGGAAACTCCAACCGGAATGCACGTGAGCTGGAATCGAAAGCGGTTTTTGTGGTCATGGCAGGGCTGTTCGACCGCGCATGGACGCAATTGAGGAGGCCACGTCGGACCTCTCCCACGGAACACGATCCTAGGCGATAAAGGTCATCAGCATCATCAGAAAGCCATTGAGAATCAGCAGTGCCGCGACGTCGAACGTGCGTCTCGATGGCGCGGTTTTGGCGATCGCGGCCGCGGAGGCCAGCGCCGCCAGCCGTGGCTGGTCGCCTATTGAGCGCAGTCGCTCGGGCCAGACGCGTGGCTCGCGGTCCCGTGCGCGTCGCTCCCGCTCGTCTTCCTGCGTCTCGTGCAACTGCTCGAACAGCGCTTCGATGCGCCAGGCGCTGTCGCGCATCGCCATCTGGTCCTTGCGCCGCGCGGCGCGCTGGTACTTGGCCTGTTCCAGAATGATGCCGCGCTGCAAGCCCTCCAGCACGCGCGCGCGCTCGATGTGCGCTGCGTGCCGGCGTTGGGGAGCGGGATGGACGGGCGCGGCTGGCGTGGCGGCGCCGCGCCCGTGAAGCGTCGCGGCTGGCAACTCGGCCGGCGTCTCCGTCAGCGGCCGCGCCGCCCGCGTTGTCGATGGCTGCTCGGCCACCACCCGGTCTTCCTGCGTGCTGCGGCGCCGCGCTCTGGCGGCGTCCCGCGCGGCGTCGAGTCCGCTGGCGTCGACGACGTACCCGGCCGGCGTGCGCGTCGCCTCGAGGTGGCCGAGCCTGATCCAGCGGCGGATCGTGGAGGGGCTGACCCCCGCCCGGCGCGCCGCCTCGCTGGTCGAGATGCCGCGCGATGTTGCCGCCAGCGCCTCAATCTGCTGCCATCCAGTGTAGTCTGCTCGCGTTTCGATCGTCTGCATCGGTCGTGCGCCATTCCTGTCGGTGAGAACCGGCATGGAGCCAATCCGTCGAATGTGGCGACCGCGCGATGCATGATGATTCGTGTCCACTCGCGATCGCTGTCCATCGCCCTATTCGCAGATTCGTTACCACCGATGCGCGACTCGCGTATCGCGCCCCCCTTACGCACCGCCCAGCCCCCCTCGGCGAGCAAATCTTTCAGCCCGAAAACTGGCACAGAATTCGGCCCATTTCCGTTCGGCATATCAGACGGCAGGATGTCACGCACGCCACAGCCCCCGGGCGCATGAGGTTGGTGTCGAAAGTGGAAAGTGGAAAGCGAAACGAAGATCGGCAGCGCCCCTTCCGCTCCCACGCCTCCCCCTTCCCTCGCAGGGAAGGGGGAGGCGTGGGGTGAGGGCCCTATCGCCCCGCCACAACCCCGAACGCCTCCGGGCGGCGCTCGACCCGCGTGAAGCCGGATTCCTTCAGCCGCCGGATCACGCCGCTGGTCGTGTTGCGGCCCGACGCGCTCGCCGGATCACCAATGTAGTGGAACAGCCGTCCGTTGCGGCGCAGGACGCGGAACAGCTGCCGGTAAAAGGCGCCGGAATACAGCTCGCCCGCCAGACTCAGTGCTGGAGGATCGTGGATGATCCGTGAGAACGTTCCGTCTGCGAATTGCTCGACCTCGTCGCAGGCGTCGCCGACAATCTGCTGGATGCGCGGATTGTCGAACAGCTCCCGCGACCACGGATTCTGGCGGGCGATCTCCAGCCCGGCCGGGTCCAGCTCGATCGTGATCACCCGCTCCGCCGTGCGCGCCGCCTCGATGGCGGTGTAGCCCAGCCCGGTGGCCGTGTCGAGCACGACGCCGTTCACCGGCGCCACGGCGCGCATCTTTCGCAACGTGTCCTGGCGCGGGTCGATGCCCAGGATGCGGTGCATCGGGATACCGGAGACCAGCATCGTCGGCGCGCCCCTGGTCGGCATCAACGCCCGCACCCAGTTAGTGTGCTCGGAGAACACCCGGATCTCATGAATGCCGGCGTCATCGAGCCGGAAGCAGGCGTTTTCACGATCGGCGATCTCGTCCACGTCCTCCCAGAGGAGGAGCTCGCCGTCCGGGAAGCGCGCGCCCTCCTCCGTCAGCGCGACGTCAGACGTCGAGAGGCCGAGGTCGGCAGACGTCAGGACGCGCTCGTCGCCGCGCTCGCGCGCCCGCAACAGGTCCGCTGCCTGGAAGCGGGACAGCACGACGCGCGGCGCCGATTCAGGCATCGACGTGCCGGCAAAGCCAGTCCAGCAGCGCGTCGACCCGCCGGAACAGGGCATGCGGCGTGGCCCGTTCGAGCGCCGCCAGGTTCGCGGTGGAAGCCCAGGCAGCTGCCACCGGGATCGTGCCGCTGGCGCGGGCGTCATCCATGTCGGACGCGGTGTCGCCGATGTAGGCCACCTCCGCGGCGGGCAGCCCCCAGCGCGCCAGCACGCGGCGTATCGCTTCCGGCTTGATCCCGCCGTCGGGCGAGCCCGTCTCGATCGGGTCGAAGTACTCGGCCAGGCCGAGCAGCCGTAGCGAGATCTCGGCGCTGTGCAGGCCCTTGCCGGTGACGATCCCCAGCGGCACGTCCTTGTCGCGCAACGTGTCGAGCAGGCGCGCCACGTCTGGAAACGGCTCGGAGTAGAGCGCATGCTCGTCTTCATAGGCCGTCAGGAACGTTGCGAAGCAGGCTTCCCAGTCCTCACCGGCGATGGAGCGGATGATGCCTTCCTCGCTGGGACCGAATAGCGCGATGATGTCGGCGTCGCTGTACTCGCGGTCCACCCGATCGCGGATCGCCGCGCGGAACGCCGCGCAGCAGACCGGGATCGTGTTCGCCAGCGTGCCGTCGAAATCGAAGATCACCCCGGAAAGCTTCACGCCCCGTTCCGTCCCCTCGACCGGCTGAATGTAGCCACCGTGAAGTATGGGCCAGTCCTCACGCCCGCGCGAGCGCCTGAAACGAGCCGAGCTCGATGCCCTCCTCCGCGATGGCGGCGCGGACCTCCGGGGCGCACAGCGTTCGCAGCTCTGTCTCCCGCTCGGCGCGATACGAGCTGTCGGAGAGGGCGTCGTCATCGTAGCCGGGGTGACACATCAGTTCGGTCACCCCCTCCGGCAGCGCGCGCAGGATGGCGAGCAGGTCCGCGATCCCGATGCGGCCCGCGCCAGAGAACGACGTGATGAGCGTGTCCGGGCAGGGGACGCCGTGCGAGCGCAGCAGCGCCGCGTGTGCCGCATCGCACGACCTGACCGGGAGGCCATGCTCCCGAGCGAACGCGGCGACGGCCTCCGCCGCGTTCGGCCACGAGTGGACGTGCTGGTGGCTGTCGAGGTGCGTCGGGAGCCGTCCGGCCAGCGACTGGAAGCGCGCGAGCTGCGCCCGGCACTCGCGCTCGATGGCGTCCGGCCGGGCGCGCTCGCGCAACGCCGCGAGATCGCGATCGAGATTACCGTCCGGCCCCGGCAGGCTGTCGACGAGGCGCGCAAGCGGAGGACCGTAGCAAAGCGAGAGATGCAGCCCGAGTCCGAGGCGCGGCCGAGAGCGGGCCTGCCCCGCCGCCTTGGCGGACCAGGGCAGGTTCACCATCAGCGTCGCGCTCGTGACAACGCCGTGGCGGCAGGCCTGGAGAATGCCCCGCGTAACCCCCGGCGAGCGCCCAAGATCGTCGGCGTTGACGATCAGGCTGCGCGTCACACCGATGGTTGGGTGACAGTTTCGGCGGGATCGTCGCTAAGCGATGGAAGGTGTCGCTGAATCGCCCGCTCGAGCTCGATCAGGTCGAACGGCTTCGGCAGGACCTCGTCGAGCGGCAGGAAGTCGGCGATCGAGGTCACGTCCGCGACGGCGGATATGGCCACGATCGGGATGTGCGAGGTGAGCGGATCGCGTCGTAGCTCTTTAGCGGCCTCGCCACCGGTCAAGTGCGGCATCATCAGGTCCATGACGATCAGGTCCGGCGGCGACTGACGCACGCGCTCGACCGCCTCGCGGCCATCGGCGGCCCGATCGGTGACGTAGCCGGACGCCGTCAGGTGGTCCTCGATCATGCCGGCGACCGCTGAGTCATCTTCAACGATCAGGATTACGCGTCGTTCATTCATTGCGGTCCTCAATCAGAGCGCGCAGTCAGCACGTGGCTCGGGGCGGTTCCATCCGCGCGGACGACGGAGGAGACACCGTCAGGCCGTAGTCTCCCGGGGGGTGAAGTCCAGGTAATCTGTCGACAACCGACAGTTATCATCACGTTACCAGATGTGACCGCGAGTCTCAATTGGCCAAATAGTCTCGACTTTTCCCCTGCGCGCTCCGACGAACAGATCGTGGAGATTGACGGTCGTGCACACGTGGCTCGGCAGCAGCGTCACCACGTCGCCGACGCACAGCTCCTGATCCTGCACGGCGGGATCGACGGCAATCGACCCGTGCTCGTCCGAGCCACGCACGTAGCGCACCCCTGGACGGCCGATCAGCTCCGGCGGCCCGCCATCGGACGACAGCGTCTTGCCGCCCGCGTCACAGACGGCCCGTTCCGCCGTCGGGCGGCTGATGATGGTGGAGTGGCAGAACAGCGCGTTCTCGAACGGGATGCCGGTGTTGCGGTAGAGCACATCCATCAGCAGAAACGAGCCGGCCTGCACTTCGTTCAGGATGCCGTTCTGCACGTCCATCGCGGCCGTGCCGGACCCGCCGCCGGTGACGATGGGGATGTCGTGGTTATGCTCGCGCAGCAGCTCGACTGTCTCACGCAACAGGGCCATCGCCTTGTCGTTGCGGGTCTGGCGCTCTTCGAGCGGCTGGATCTGCGCGTGACCGGCGTAGCCATGCACGCCGACCAGTTCGACGCCGTCGGTGTCGCGGATGAGATCGGCCAGCGCCAGCGTGCCGCCGGGGGTCGCCTGCCCGCTGCGGCCGGTGAGGACATCCAGCTCGATCAGCAGCTTGGCGGTGATCCCCCGCGCGCGCGAACGGCAGGCGATCTGCTCGACCGCCCAGGCGTTGTCGACGACCGCCTTGAAGTCCGGCAGCCGCGCCGCCAGCGCCGTCAGGCGATCGAACGTCCCCGCGCCGGCCACCTCACTGGTGAGCAGAATGTTGGTGATGCCCGCGTTCGCCATGACCTCGGCTTCAGCCAGTTTGGCGCAGCAGATGCCGACGGCCCCGGCCTGAATCATCAGGTGGGCGATAGCCGGGGATTTGGCGGTCTTCAGGTGGGGTCGCAGCCGCACCCCGGAACCGTCGAGGATGCCCATCATCGTCGCGAGGTTGCGTTCCATGATGTCCAGATCGATGATCAGGACCGGCGTCTCCAGGTCTTCAACCGGCATCCCGGGTCGAATCGCGCGCTGCGCTGGCATGTGTCTCTCCCCCATCAGACGTGTTGCGTGCATGAAGTCTTCCCGTGGATGCTACCAGTCCCACACCGTCATGCAAGTCGCGGGCGCATGCCGCGCGGCTCGGAGAGGCCGGACTATGCGATAGTAGACCTGTCGCATGTGACCCGATCGAACATTCAGAGGAGCAATCAACGATGACAAGGCTGACGGATGACTTCCTGCGCGGGATCAGGCCGCGCGTGTTTCAGGACAAGACGACGAC
The DNA here is from genome assembly GCA_035513175.1 of Thermomicrobiales bacterium. Taxonomy (GTDB): domain Bacteria; phylum Chloroflexota; class Chloroflexia; order Thermomicrobiales; family CFX8; genus DATKCN01. The sequence continues at coordinate 16,476 of DATKCN010000367.1, read as the reverse complement.
ACTGAGCGAGGTGGGCCGGGACATTCCAGTTGCTGACTTCCGGGAGACGGTTGACGCCATTCGTGCTGAGATGCGCGCGACGCTGGCAACGCTGCCGGACGCGGCGTACAGCGAGCAGCAGGCGGGCGAGGGCGAGGCTGTCTGGGCGGCCGGGCAGGTCACGGCGCACGTTTCGAACTCGTTTCACGGCATGACGGGTCAGGTGCGGACGCTGCTGAACATGGAAGAAACCCCGCAAGCCGAACGGCTGGACCTGGAGCAGCGGCCAGACCGCGCCGCGTCGCTGGCGACTCTCGACCAGCTCGACAGCGACACCGCCGCGTTCTTCGCCGGACTGCCCGCGGACGGCGATTATGCCAGGACCGTCAGCCATCCCCGCTTCGGGGAGATCGACTCCAAGGGCTGGCTGACACTCGTGACGATGCATGAGAACGACCATCTCGGCCAGTTGCGAGGGTTGAACGGCGAGGGATGAGGGCCGAGGGATGGGAGGGAGGACGGACCCCACCCCCTGGCCCCTCCCCGGCGCGGAGAGGGGGAGCTGTTGGCGGGTGTGTTGCGACCCTGTCCGCTACTCGCTACCCGCTCGTCCGCTGTAGGCGGGGGCGAAGACGACGAGGATTTCGAGGTCTTCGCTGAAGCCATGGAAGCGGTGCTCGTCGTTGGCGGCCACGAAGATGACGCTGCCGGGGCCGACCTCGTGCTCGCGCCCCTCGATCGTGATGCGGCCCGTGCCGGAGACGACGACGTAGATCTCGTCCTCACGGTGCGGGACCTGATCGTCTGCCCCGCCGCCCGGCAAGATGTAGATGCCCGCGCTCAACGCATCGCGCCGCAGGAACTCGTGAAAACGGGCGCCTGAGGCGCGCGTGGCGGTGGTCAGATCTGCCAGACGTGCTACTTCCATCTCCCCTGTCCTCTCGCTTCGTCAGCGTGTGTTCGGATGGTACGGACTATCGGCTCCACAGAGCAAGCGCCACTCGCGCTGGAACGGGCGGGACAACTTACAACCTGCCTCGGCGCCGCTACCTCAGCGCTAAGCGATCGTCGGCGCCGAAGACGGTGCGGCCCTCAACGATGGTGGCCAGCACGTCCAGCTTCAGCAGGTCGTGCGGATCGACGGCGGTCGGGTCCTGGGCCAGGATCGCGAAGTCGGCGTACTTGCCGGGCTCGATGCTGCCCTTGCGGTGCTCGGCGAATTCGGCCCAGGCGGAGTCGAGCGTGTAGCCCTTCAGCGTCTGCTCGATCGTGAGCGCCTCCTCGGGCCAGCGTCCGCCTGGCGGGTTGCCGTTCAGCTCCTGGCGGGTGACTGACTCGTAGAGGCCTACGCGCGGGTCGAGGGTCTCGACGGGCCAGTCGGTGCCGATGCAGACGCGCGTGCCGAGGCGCAGGAACGACTGCCAGGCGTAGGAGGTCGGGATGCGCTCGGGACCGACGCGCGACTCGACCCACAGCAGGTCGGTGATGGCGTGGCAGGGCTGCAGCGAGGCAATCACGCCCAGCTCAGGGAAGCGGCGCATGTCGTAGGCAGAGATGACCTGCTCGTGCTCGATGCGGTGGCGGTGGTCCGGCCAATGGTGCGCCTTCGTGGCCCGCTCGATGGAGTCCAGCGCCATTTTGCAGGCGGCGTCGCCGATGGCGTGCAGGGCGACCTGGATGTGGTTGCGGTGCGCCCGCTCGACGATGGGATCCAGTTCGGCGTGATCGATGCGGAAGACGCCGGTGTTGTCCATGTCGTCCGAGTACGGGCTGAGCATGGCGGCGGTGCGGGAGCCGAGCGTCCCGTCGAGGCTGATCTTGAGAGCGCCGAGCTTGATCCAGTCGTCGCCGAAGCCGGTTCGGGCGCCGACGGCGATCATCGGCTCCAGGAAGGGGGTCGGGACCTCCCAGCCGCGCACGAGGGTGTTGACCCGCAGCGTCAGCTCGCCCCGCTCGCGGAACTCCTGATAGAGGACGATGTCCTCGGCGCTGGCGTTGTCGTGGATGCCGGTGATGCCGTAGCGGGCAGCCTCAGCGAGGCCGCGTCGCAACGCCGTCGTGCGCGAGTCGTGGTCGGGTTGCGGCAGGATGTCTTCGACCAGCTTCTTGGCGGTCTCCTGCAGGATGCCGGTCGGCTCGCCCTCGTCGTCGCGCACGATGCGGCCGCCGTAGGGATCGGCGCGGTTGGCGTCGATGCCGGCCAGGCGCAGGGCGGTGCTGTTGGCCCAGCCGACGTGTCCGTCGGCGCGGCCGAGGTAGACGGGATTGTCCGGCGCGACGGCGTCAAGCTCTTCCTTCGTCGGAAGGGCGACACGGTCCGTGCGCTTCGTCTCGTCCCAACCACGGCCAACGATCCACTCGCCGGGCGGGACGGTCGCGGCCTTTTCGGCGACGAGGCGCTGCATGTCGCTCATGATCGTCACGCCCGCCAGGCGGATGCGGTCGAGGGTCTGGCTGCCCATGACGAAGTGCGTGTGGGCGTCGATGATGCCGGGCATCAGGGTCGCGCCGTCGAGGTCGACGACCTGATCGGCGGATTGACGGAAGGCGGCGAGATCGTCGTTCTTGCCGACGGCGTGGATGCGGCCGCCCCGCACGAGAACGGCTTCGGCGCGGGGGCGGGCGGGGTCGATGGTGAGGACGGTTCCGTTATGGAAGAGCACGTCACGCATGCGAAGCGGTGTCCTTTCGTGGTTGTCCAGGCGTCCAGCGCGGGAGGCCACGCGGGGCCGGGCGCGGTCAGGTGGTCGTGTCTCCAACCGGGAGGCCACGCTGGGCCTCCCTTGCGCGGGTTGGCGGGACATGCCCGCCCGACGTGGGACAGGATAGAGCAGGTCGGGTCGGACGGCGAGACTGACTGGCAGCGCGGGCGCGTCGTATCCTTAGGCGCGGGGACGGGGTGAGACGCGGAAGGCGATCCTGAGCATGCAGCGCTATGTCAAGTGGCTGGCGGTGGCGTCGGCGGTCGTGATGGTCCTGGTGATCATTCAGGGCTCGCTGGTGACGACGACCGGCTCGGCGGAGGGCTGCGGGAACAGCTGGCCGCTGTGCCACGGGAAGTTCATCCCTGCCTACACCATCGAGACGGCCTTCGAATACAGCCACCGGCTGATCACGAGCGTGGCGGCGTTTCTGATCATCGCCACGTCGGTCGGAGCGTTGCGCTATTACCGTCACCGGCTGGAGATCCGGCTGTTCGTGCCGATCATGCTCTTCTTCCTGTTCCTGCAGGCGGGTCTCGGGGCGGCGGCGGTGATGTGGCCGCAGTCGGACGAGGTGAAGGCGCTGCACTTCGGCATTTCGCTGATCGCGCTGGCCAGCACGGCGCTGACGGCGGCCTTCCTGTTCGGCATTGACGGGGCGGACAGGTTGCGCGACAGGCCGGTCCCGCGCGGTTTCGTGTGGACCATCTGGGGGCTTGCGGCCTACACCTATGTCGTGGTGTACATTGGAGCCTACGTGCGGCATGCCGACGCCAGCCTGGCCTGCGCTGACTGGCCGCTGTGCAACGGGAGCGTGTTCCCCGGCTTCAGCGGACCGGTCGGGATTATCTTCACGCATCGGGTGTTCGCGGGTGTACTGGTGCTCGCGGTCGGGGCGCTGCTGTACTGGACGGCGAAGATGCGCGCGACCCGCCCGGACCTGTACTGGGCCAGCGTCGTGGCGACAGGGCTGGTAGTGGCACAGTCGGTGAGTGGCGCGTCGGTCGTCTGGGCGCGCATGGACATCTTCGCGCGCATGTCTCACAGCATTCTGGTGTCGATCTTCTTCTCGGTGCTGGCGTACATGTGCGTGCATGTGCTCCCTCGTCCGGCGTCGGCGCGGCAGGCGGTTCTGGCCGAGCCTGCAGGGCAACGGGGCGGGGTGGCGCAGCCGGTGACCTAACCCCCTGGCCTCCTTCCCCGCGAGGGTGCGGCAGCACTCGAAGGGGGTGACGGCGGCTGGGTTCGTGGGTCTGTTCCAGGCGCCTGGGCTTGGTGAGCGTTGGGTCTCGCTGAGTCTCCTGACGGGGGATCAATGGCCTGGGGCGGAGCCTCTCCCGTGAGGCGCCCGGGAGGCTGTGGTGGGGGCGCATCCTGCCGTCATGATGCCGAACGGAAAACGGGCCGGATTCTGTGCCACTTTTCGGGATGAAAGATTTGAGTCGAGACGCGAGGGGTCAGGACAGGATGCGGAAGAGGGGGACCATCAGCAGGACGAGGACGATGAGGAGGGCGATGACGCCCAGGAAGGCCTGCATGAGCTGATTGCTCTCACGCGCCTCGTCGTCCGGGATGTTCTCGAAGTCCGGCTGCTCGAATGGGTTGATGTCGTCATCTTCTTCAAGCATGGGGTGATTGTACGCTGTTGCTGGCGGGCATCGTGAGGTGGCGCGCATTCGGATCCACCGATTCTGGCGCCCCGTCTTGACCCGGCTACGCGAACAGTTCGCTGATTGGAATCTCGATTCTCAGCACGGGCGACACGGTTGAGGCAATCGTGGAACCCCGGTCGGCCTGCTGCGATTCGCGATAGCCCGCGCTGGTCGGCCGCAGGTAGCGGAACACGACAGCGTGAATGAGATCGACGATCCAGACCTCACGAACACCAGCCCGCGCATAGAGATGGAGCTTCGTCGTTCGATCGTATGCGAGTGTGGTGTCCGACACTTCTATCAGCAGGAGTAGATCTTCCGGGCCGGGACTCTGATCGCCATAGTCTCGTGGGCGCAACAGCATTAGGTCCGGCTGCGGCTCGGATAGATCGCTCAGCCGCACCGGGTTCTGCACGCTGACAATCGCATCGTCGCCAGCGGCGTTGACTAACGCCTTGGTCAGCCAGTTGACACACCGCGCGTGCCGACCTCCTATTGGGCTCATTTCGACGATCTCTCCCTCAATGAGCTCGACCCGCGAGTCCTCGGTGAGAATGCCGGAGTCCACCATGCGGTGGTACTCGTCGGCGGTGAATTTGTAATGGACACGTTCGACTGCCATTGTGGTGCTCCAGTTGCCAAATGTCCCGTTTACGCGAACAACGAATCCACGTTGATATCTATCGTGATGGACTTCTCCAGGTTGAAGACGAGGCGCTCACCGGCGCCGTACGTCGTGCGCGTCCTGTAGCCATCAGCGCCGGGTTGGGCGTACAGCGAGACCGTTGCCTGCTGCAGGTCGACCAGCAGCATCAATGGAATGCGAGCCTGGGCGTACAGCGGCGCCTTGACGTCACGATCCGCCGCGAGCGATGTGTCCGACACCTCGACAACGAGCAGTACATCCTCCGGGGATGGTGGAGCCGCCCCCTCGGGCAGCGCGCTCAGAACGACAATGTCAGGTTCCGGCTCGGAGCGATCGTTGAGACGTATGGAAGATTGCGCTGACACGAACAGATCGTCCCCCACCGCGCGGTCGAGCCAGCGTGAGAGAAGCGCGACACACCGGATGTGCTGGCCGCCGAGGGCGTTCAGCTCGACGATCTCTCCCTCAATCAGCTCCACCCTGGAGCCCGCGAAGTACCCAGCCGCTGCCATGCGATGGTAGTCGCCGACCGTGACTTTCCAGCGGGTCATGGGCGGCACGATGGTTGGGGCTGTCACTGATTGTCTCCTCTCGACGAACCACGTCGATGAGCCGCCTTAAGCATAGCGCAAGCTCCACTCTTCCCTCCGGCGCCGATTCGATGTATTGTGCGCCCCACGCAATGGGGCGGCAGAGCAACGGGAGAGTGAGTGCATGACGGCAACGCCAGGCGTCAAGAGCGTCGAGGATCTGTTTTCGGACCGCGCCAGGATGGCGAGACCCGGCATGGTGGGGACCAATCCACGGGCGATTGCCGATGTGATCGCCTTCAGCGGGGGGTATCCGGACCCCTCCAGCCTGCCGATTCAGGACATCATCGAGTCGACCCGCATCGCGCTGGAGCGGGACGGCGAGTGGGCGCTGCAGTACGCCTTCGGCTCCGGCGTGCCCGAGCTGGTGGAGGAGCTACGCGCCAAGCTCAAGCGCGATCAGGGCATCGAGGCGGGGGTGGAGAACATCCTGATCACCAGCGGCTCGTCGCAGGCGCTGGCGCTGGTGTTCGAGCTGTTCGTGAACCCGGGCGACGTGGTGCTGGCCGAGGCGCCGTGGTTCATGGGCGCCATCTGGCGGGCGAAAGCTTCCGGCGCGGACGTGCGCGAGATTCCGATGGACGGCGAGGGCATGGTCATCGAGGAGCTGGAGCGCACGCTGAACGAGGTGCGCGCCGAGGGCAAGCGGGCCAAGTTCCTGTATCTGGTGCCGACCTTCCAGAATCCGAGCGGCATCACCTACTCGCTGGAGCGGCGCAAGGCGATCGTGCGGCTGGCGCAGGAGCACGGCATGCCGATCCTGGAGGACGACGCCTACTACGACCTGCGCTTCGAGGGGGAGACGCTGCCGCCGCTGTACACGCTCGACGATCAGGGGCTGGTGATGTACTGCGGCACTTTCTCGAAGATCATGGCGGCCGGGATGCGGCTGGGCTGGTGCGTGGCGTCCAAGGACATCATCTCGCGCATGGCCGGGCTCAAGACCGATTCCGGCACCAACCCGTTCGCCAGCCACATCGCGGCGCAGTTCGCGGCCAGCGGCACGTTGCAGGAGCACATCGCGCACCTGCGCCCGCTGTACAAGCAGCGACGCGACGTGATGCTCGGCGCCCTGGAAGAGCACATGCCGGAGGGCACGACCTGGACGGTCCCGGCGGGCGGCTTCTTCATCTGGATGACGCTGCCGGAAGGCGTGTCGTGCGTGCCGCTGGCGGCCAGGGTGCAGGAGCGGGGCGTCGGCATCGGCATGGGCACGATGTTCTTCGCCAACGGTGGGGGCGAGCGCAACGTGCGGCTGTCGTATTCATTTAATAACGATGAGGAAATCCGCCGGGGCATCGCGATCGTGGCGGACGCGGTGGGGGAGTTGCTGGGGGAGTAACGCGTGATGCGGGATGCGGGTCGAGGGTGGGGACGGGGGATTCGAAGGGGCGCATGGCAATGCGCCCGGCTGGATGACACGACGCACGACCGGTAACGGGAGCGACGGTGATGGTCCCGTTCGGCGGTTCGTGGTGCGAACGGGGCGCATTGCCATGCGCCTCTACGGATCGCTCCCCGCATCCCGCGTTCCGCGTCCCGACCCAAGGTAGAAACCTGAGCATTGGCACATCCGTTGGCGAGGTTGACCCGGCTGACGCGGGGTGGCGCGGGGCGTCCCGTGCTGCTGACGACGTCGGCGATTCATGTGGCGAACGACGCCTGCTTCGCGCTGCTGTACCCGCTCCTGCCGTTCATCGCGGCCGATCTGAACCTGTCGTACACCGAGGTTGGGCTGCTGAAGGCGACCTTCTCGGGGGCGGCGAGCGCGTTCCAGATCCCGGCGGGGATCGTGGGCGCGCGCTACGGCGAGATGCTGGTGCTGCTGCTCGGCAACGCCTGGGTGGGGCTGGGGCTGCTGGCGATGGCGGCCACCGGCACATTCGCGCTGCTGCTGGCGGCGGCCATCCTGGCGGGCATCGGCGGCAATGCGCAGCATCCGCTGGCGGCGTCGATCGTGTCGAAGTCTGTGCCCCGATCCCAGATGGCGATGGCGCTGGGGACGCTGAACTTCGCCGGCGATCTCGGCAAGCTGATCGGGCCATTCATCGCCGGGCTGATCGCGGTGCAGTTCGGCTGGCGCTACGCGCTGGGGGTCGTCGGGCTGTTCACGGCCATATTCTCTATCTCACTGCTGCTACGCCGGCGGACGCCGCGTGTCGCGCAGGAAGCCGCCGCGACGCCGGTGCCGCCAGCAGCCGAGCTGCCGGGGGCCGAGCGAATCGAGCGCGGGTTTCGCAACGTGATGCTGGCGGGCGGGCTGGACAGCGCGACACGCGGCGCGGCGCTGACGTTCCTGCCGTTCATCCTGGCGGAGCACGGCTTCAACGCGGCTGCGATCAGCGCGCTGTTCGGCGTGATCTTCGCCGCCGGAGCGGCCGGGAAATTCGTGTGTGGCTGGCTGACCGGGCGCTGGGGCATCCTGGCGGTCATCGTCGCGACGGAGATGGTCACGGCAGGCTCGCTGCTGGCGATCATCGTCGTGCCGGGCTGGGCCACCGTGCCGCTGGTGATCGTGTTCGGCTTCGCGCTGAACGGCACGTCGTCGGCGCTCAGCGCGGGGGTGTCGCACTTCGTCCCGGCGTCGTTGCGGGCGCGGGGCTATGGCACGTACTTCACGGCGGCGCTGGTCAGTTCGGCCATCGCGCCGCTGGCGTATGGAGCGTTGGGCGACGCGGCCGGGCTGGCCGTCGTGTTCGTGACAATGGCCGCGATGACCGTCGCCGTCATCCCGGCCGTGCTACCGGCGCGGGCGCGGCTGGCGGAGAGCGGGTAACGGGAAGCGAGGAGGGCGCTGGCTGGTTGGCCAGGCATGTCGCTACCTGACTCCGATGCCCATGAGCAGGCCGTGTTCCTTGACGGCGGGGCTGGTCGTCAGAAACAGCACCTTGCCGGTAACCGGCGAACGCACGTCCGCCAGCCGCTCACCCGCCAGGCTGCCGATTCGTCCGACGATGTCGCCCCGCGCGACATCCCTCGCCACGGATGTCATCGAATAGAAGAATCCCGCGACCGGGCTGTAGAGCCACTCGAAGCTCGACAGGACGGTGGGCGATGCGGCCGGTGGCGGGCCGTCGTCGAGCATGTCGAGGTCAGCCAGCACGCGGAGCACGCCGTCCTTCAGCAGCGAGACGGAAGCGGCGTCGAGCTGGCCGATGCCGCCTGCCTCCGCGATGATGCTGGGGACACCGGCGGCAACCGCGGCGGTGTAGGTAGTCGTGCCCGACGACGGCTGGATCGCGCGATCAACCGCCAGCAGGTACGGAAGCCCGAAGACTTCGGCAAGCCGTTGTGATTTCCGCGCCGCGTCGGTGTCGCCACGCCGGCAGATCGAGAATGGCACGAGCGCCTCGACCATGTCGCCGCCGTGCAGGTCGATGTGAGCGTCCGCCTGCTGGATGAACTCGGTCATCAGGACATGGGCGAGCTGCTCGCTGTAGCTACCCTCGGGGTCTCCAGGGAAGACGCGGTTGGGGTTCTTGCCGTCCACGGGACAGATGAACATGCTGCGTTCCCAGAACCCCGGCACGTTGACAACCGGCATCAGCACGACTGTGCCGCGCACCGTCGCGGGGTCGAGCTCGGTGGCGAGCTCGATGACCGTCTGGATTGCCGGGTACTCCGCGCCATGTACGCCCGCGTTGACAAAGAGCGCTGGTCCCGGTTGCTGCCCGGTGATCGAAATGACCGTCCAGCGATCGTTCTGGAGCGCCGGCCGTGGCAGGGATAGCTCGTGGGTCGTCCGCGCGCCCGCGACGCGCTGACCGAGTATGGGGAATCGCGACAGGTCGTCACGTTCGGCCATTTGTCCCCCTCATCGTTACAGGTCCGGACGCCGCGAGGGCGCCTCTGACGCCTGACCGAATTGATGCGCGATGCGCAGGAGTGTCCCCTCGTCGAGGATTCTCCCAGTCAGTTGAAGGCCAACCGGCAAGCCATCTTCCGTGAAACCGCAGCGCATCGACAGCGCCGGGTGGCCGGTCAGGTTCGCATAGCCGGTGTGCCCGATCTCGATGTCGAGGATGTCCTCGTCCGCCGACTCCGCGATCTGGTAGGCGTCCAGGACGGGAGCGACGATGGGCTGGGTTGGGAACACGAGCGCGTCGAAGCGCGTCAAGGCCGCGTTGACCTCGTCGGTCATGCGGCGCCGGAGGCGCTGGGCCGCCAGGTAGTCGATGGCGAGCACGGCGGCGCCGAGCCGCAGGTTCTCGCGCGTCGCGGCGCTGAACAGCTCCGGATGCTCTCGCAGGCTTTGCCGGTGATAGCTTGTCGCTTCGGCCTGTACGATTGGCATGATCGTCGCGGACACGAGTCCGGCGTGCTCCAGCGTAACCGGCTCCACAACGGCTCCAAGCCGCTCCAGCAGAGCGACGCCGTCGAGCGCCGCGACGCGGACCGACGGCTGCACATGGCGCTCGAACAGGAACTCGACGAGGCCAATACGCAGCCCATCGACCGGCCGGTCGAGCCCGCTCGCCGACGGCGTTCCGGCGCGCGGCGACGAGGCGGGATCGAGCGGATCGTGCCCGGCGATGGCGTCGAACAGCAGCGCCGCGTCCCGAGCCGTGCGGGCAAGCGGGCCGACGTGATCCAGCGACCACGCCAGCGGCACGACTCCGTGCCGGGAGACGCGCCCGTAGGTGGGCTTGAGGCCGACGATGCCGCAGTAGGCAGCCGGACTGCGGATCGAGCCGCCGGTGTCGCTGCCGAGCGCGCCGTACGCCATCCCAGCGGCCACGGCGGCAGCAGAGCCGCCGCTGGAGCCGCCGGCCGTGCGCGAGAGTTCCCAGGGATTGCGAGTTTCGCCGTAGTTCTCGTGGGGATAGCCGTAGGCAAACTCCATCATGTTGGTCTTGCCGAGCAGCACTGCGCCAGCGTCGGACAGGCGGCGCGTCACGGTCGCGTCGTGGTCGGGCACGTGATCCGCCAGGATTGCGGAACCAGCGGTCGTGCGGATGCCCTGCGTGGCGAACAGGTCTTTCAGGGCGATCGGGATGCCCAGGAGCGGACTGCGGTCACCGTCGCGGCGGCGTTGATCGCTCAGCCGCGCGTCTGCCAGGGCCCTGTCGTCTAGCACGGTGATGTAGGCGTTCAGGCGTTCATCGAGGGTCGCGATGCGGTCGAGCTGCGAGGAGGTCAACTCTTCCGATGACACCTCGCCCGCATCGAGCAGCGCCAGTGCCCGCGCGATGCTGAGATACGCGAGATCACTCGCGCTCATGGCTCGTCATGCTCACTCTCGGGTGCGAACGTGACAGAGGGCTCCGTTTCGCCGAGCGCGATCTGCCTGAGGCGCGCGCGGTCCCCGGCGAATCGCTCGTGGAACAGCGCCAGCTGCCGCGCCTCGTCGTCGCTGACGGTTAGCCCTGCGACATGGAGCAGGGCGGTGATGTCGTCGGTCGCGCGATCGTTGCTCATGCTCGTGTCCTAGAAGTAGGGTCCGATGTTGTGCAGGATGGACTCGCCGCCATCGACGACCATGATTGAGCCGACGACAAACGAGGCGTCGTCGCTGGCCAGGAACAGTGCGGCGCCGGCCATCTCGACCGGCTGCGCCTGCCTGCCGATGGGCTGCATGGCGGCCTTGGCCTCGCGGTTGGCGTGCGCCCGTGCCGCGTCTTCCGGGTTCATGCGGGCGCGCCGGCCGCCCAGGTCGGTGTCGACGTAGCCGGGGCAGATGCAATTGACGCGGATGTTCTCCCGCGAGTAATCGACGGCAAGCTGCTTGGTCAGCATGATCAGCCCGCCCTTGGAGGCGCTGTAGGCCGGGACGCGCGGCGCGGCGATGAGGCCGTAGACGGACGAGACGTTGATGATCGATCCACCTCCGGCGCGGCGCAGGTGCGGGATGGCGAACTTGGCGCCGTAGAACGGGCCGAGCAGGTTGACATCGAGCACGCGCTTGAAATCCTCGACCGTCATGTCCTCGGCGCGGGCGCCGCCTCCGCCGACTCCGGCGTTGTTTACGACGACATCGAGCCGGCCGGTGTCGCTGGCGGCTCTGTCGATCGTCGCCTTTGCCTGCTCCGGATCGCCGACATCGCAGGTAGTGAATGTCGCTTGGCCGCGTGCGGCGCGAATCATCGCGGCGGTCTCTTCGCCGCCCGCGACGTTGATGTCGGCGATGAAGACGGTCGCCCCTTCCCGCGCGTAGCGCAGCGCGATCGCGCGGCCGATGCCCGACGAGGCGCCGGTCACGACGGCGGTCTTGCCGGCCAGCTTCCCATTCCCGTTCGTCACCGTGTTCCTCCGCTCAGCGGCTCTCCGGCCGCAGCACGTCCGACAGACCGTCGCCGATCAGGCTGAACGCGATGCCAGTCACGACGATGGCAAGTCCGGGAATCGCACTCATCCACCAGGCAGTCACCATGAAGTTCTGACCGTCGGTGATCATCGCGCCCCACTCCGGGGATGGTGGTTTCGCACCGAGGCCGAGATAGCTGAGCGACGCGGCCAACCCGATGTACAGGGCGATGTCCGCCATGGAGAAGACGATCGAGGCGATGATGCAGTTCGGCAACAGGTGCCTTCCGAGAATGCGGATGTCGGAGCTGCCGATGGCGCGGGCAGCCTGCACGTACTCCTTCTGCTTCTCGACCAGAATCTGGCCGCGGATGAGGCGCGCGTACACGACCCAGGCGACGATCGCGACCGCGATGTACATGTTGTTCAGGCCGGGGCCAAGGACGGCGACGATGGCGATGATCAGCACGATGAAGGGAAAGGCCTGCACCAGGTCGACGCCGCGCATGATGAGCGAGTCGATGCGGCCACCGTAGTACCCGGCCAACGAGCCCAGCACGATGCCGATGACGAACGGCGGGATGACGCTGATGATCCCGACGCGCAGGTCGATGCGCCCGCCGTAGATCACGCGCGTGAACACGTCCCTCCCAAAGTTGTCCGTGCCAAATGGGTGTGACAGGCTCGGCGATTGCAGGGTCCGGGTGTAGTCGTGCGCGATGGGGTCGTGCGCCGAGAGAATTGGCGCGAAGAGCGCGACCAGCGCGATCGTGCCGACCATCGCCGCGCCGATGATCAGGTTCCGGTTGCGGACAACGCGATGGCTCCAGTGCCGCTGCCGCACCTCACGCGCGAACGCGAGGCGACCCGCGCTGGAGAGCTCTACGGACATGAACGTTCGTTCCCGCCTTTCCGTCAGTTGAACCGCACTCGTGGGTCGAGGAACGAATAGATGATATCTGTCGTCAGGTTTACCGTGATCACCAGCAGCGCGAACATGAGCGTCGCGGCCTGCACGACCGGATAGTCGCGGCTGCGGACCCCATCGATCAGCAGCTTGCCGGCGCCCGGCAAGGCGAATACGGTTTCGACGATGACAGCGCCGCCCATCAGGAAGCTGGTGTGAATCCCCAGCAGAGTGACGTATGGAATGAGCGCGTTGCGCAGCACGTGGCGGGTGAGGACGGTCTTCTCCGGCAGTCCTTTGGCGCGCGCCGTCTTGACGTAGTCCGCCTGCAACGCGTCCAGGATGCTGGAACGCAGGGCGCGGATCAGGATTGGTGAGAGGCCCAACGCGATCGTGAGCGACGGCAGGAAGAGATGCTGCATGTTTTCGATGAATCCGTTGCCATAGCCTGAGACGGGAAACAGGCCGAGCTTGATGCTGAACGCGATGATGAGGATGATGCCGATCCAGAACGAGGGCATCACCATCGTCACGATCAGGGCGGAGCGGACGATATTGTCGAGCAGGCTGTTCTTCTTCAACGCGGCCATGATGCCCAGCGGCAGCGAAATGAGCGTGGTGAGCGCGACGGTATACACGGCAAGCGACATGGACACCTGCAGCCTGTCCCACAGCAGGGTCGTGATCGGCACGCGATAGCGCAGCGAGTCACCCAGCTCGAGCTGGGCAAGATCGCGCATGTAGTAGAGGTACTGCACCCAGATGGGCCGGTCCAGGCCCATGTTATGGCGCAGGCGCTCGTAGGCTTCGTCGGTCGCTCGCTCTCCAAGGACCGCGGTGACGGGGTCGCCTGGAATGAGCCGGATCATGAAGAACAGGATGATCGTGATCCCGAGCACGACCGGGATCATCTGCACCAGACGGCGCAGGATGTATTGTCCGCGACTCAAGCAATGCTCCAGGTTCCGGCCAAGGCCTGGTGCTGACGCACCAGGCCTTGGCCAGGTTAGCTATTCCTCAACGTACGTGTTCTTCAGGACGTACTGGCCCATCGGGTGGTGGTGGAAATCCTTCACACGGGAGCGAAGCGCGTCCACGTATGGCAGCACGTACAGGTAGATGAACGGCGCGTCCTCCATGTGGATCGCCTGAATCTCGTGGTAGATCTCGCGCCGCCGGTCCGGATCGAGCGTCACACGGCCCTCGTTCGCGAGCTCAACGGCGCGGTCGTTGACCCAGCCGGTGCGGTAGTTCTCGATCGTATCCGGAATGATGGCGTACGTGACGAGCTGGTCCGGGTCGATGATGTCGTTCGTCCAGCCGGTGAGGATAACCTCGAAGTCGAACTCGCGATAGCGGTCTGTCACGACCGCCGAGTCGAGCTGCTGGATGTCGACCTCGATGCCGATTTCCGCCCACATCTGCTGCAACGACGTCACGATCTGCAGCTGCTGCTGATTTCCGGCGCGCACCATGAACTCCAGCGGGAAGCCATCCGGGGAGTTGGATTCCGCCATCAGCTCCTGCGCGCGTTCGAGGTTGAACGGGTAGCCCTCCTGGGCTTCATTCCAGTACAGAGCGCCGTTGGGCATGAAGCTGTTCGAGAGCTCGCCGATGCCGAACAGGACGGTGTCGATCAGGGCCTGCTTGTCGGTCGCATAGTTCAGGGCTTGCCGCACCTTGACGTCGTCCAGCGGCGCGTTGCGGACGTTGATGGCCATGAAGTTGTTGTAGGTCGAGATGAACGAGATCACGTTCAGGTTGGGGTCGCCACGCAGCTCCTCGACGCGGTTGAGAGGCAGGTCGCCCTGGCCGATGATGCCGTCGATCTCCCCACCCTGCAGCTGCAGGATCTGGCTGTTGCCATCAGGGACGACCGCGAAATTGATCTCATCGAGCAGCGGCAAGCCCTCTTCCCAGTAGTGCTCATTTTTGACGAGCACCATTGACTGGCCCAGCGTCCACTCCTGCAGCGCGAACGGGCCGGTGCCCATGACCTGGTTGGCGAGCTTGCCAGTATCGTCCTCCGCGAACGCTTTGGAGATAACGCTCGCGTTGAACATGGCAATCTGCGCCAGGAACGGCGCCCACGCCTCGGTCAGGGTCAGCACGACAGTCGATTCATCCGGCGTTGTGACTTCCACCACCTGGGTCAGTGTGAACGACCACGGGCTTGCTTCCTCGTCGCGGGCTCGCTCCAGCGACCACTTGACATCCTCGACGGTCATGTCAGAGCCGTCCGAGAACTTGACGCCGCTACGCAGGTTGAACGTGTACTCGGTTCCGTCGTCGGAGATGTCCCAGGATTCGGCGAGACGCGGCGACAGGCCGATGCCGTCATCGGCGACGCCGATGAGCTGGTCGTACATGCTCATGAAGACCCAGATGTTGATGTTGCCGTCCTGGATGACGGGGTCGAGGTTTTCGGAGTCGACCTGGCGGGCGAACGTCACCGAGCCGCCGCTCGGGCCAGCCGCGGGAGCGGTGGTTGGCGGCGCCGGGGCAGCCGTTGGGCCCGTGGCGGCAGTCGGCGTGATATTCTGATCCACGGTGATCGGTTGCGTAGCGGTCGCCTCCGCGGCCGGCGCCGGCGTTTCATCGTCACCGCCACAAGCGGCGAGCAATGCGGAGACTGCCGGGAGCGCGAGACCCAGCGCGGCCGAGCGCTTGACGAAGTCCCTGCGGTTGAGTTGTCCCTTACCTACCACGATTTGCCACGGCAAGCGGTGTTCGTCTGTCATGGGGAACCGTTCCTCCTCGACGTGTCTGATCTCACAGAACCAATGTCATCAGCTGCCAGTGCGTTCCGCGGCGCCCGGGCTGCGGCAATGCGCTTCGGGCCTGGGCGCAATGTCGGGGGTCGCGGCAACCCTCAACGGAGTCGAACGCGCGCCGTATGACTGTGCCGGGATGCTCAGCAGCACGTGCGGCGGCGCGTGATGCGCGGATTCGCGCAGCAGCTCGTCCCAGTGGAAGGTCAGCTTCGCGACCTTGAGAATCACCGAAGTCTCCACCGCGGTGATCCCCGGTATGCCCGCGAGCTTGGTCGTGATGAACTCGTGAAGATGACCGGAGGACGCGAAATACGCTTCCGCGACGATGTCCGCCGGTCCGGTTGTCACGGCCAGCCAGCGCACCTCGGTCAGCGCCGAAACGGCCTGTATGACCGCGTCCGCCTGCGCCAGAGCCACACGCAGGTTCAGATGCGCGTGAATTCCCAGCCCGAGCTTCGAGCTGTCGGCATAGGCAGCGACCATGATGATCTTCTCGCGGATGAGGTTGTCGAGACGCCGCTGCACCGTCGAGCGTGGCACGTCGAGCTCGCGCGCGATGTCGAGGACCGAGCGGCGACCGTCGAGCTGCAGCGCGCCGATGATGCGCAGATCCAGATCATCAACCTGGGATCCCGGAAGTTGGCTCACGCGCTGTCCCCTTGTTCCGAGCGGAATCTCGCAACGCGTGCCGATGGTAACGCAGGCGGTCAGATGTGTCAATGCATCGCGCTCTGGTGAACAGACTGCCAGCGATCAATGCAGTTGACGGGAAATCTTCCAACGCTGTGTTTCTGATGCTTCGACAGAAGCACACGACTGGATCGAGCTCGGAACTGGATCGAGCATCGATTTCCGAGCCATGTGGCGGGTAAACAATGTCCGACGCGGTTCCGTCGCTACATCACGTCACGGCTGATGTAGTAGGTCGCGATGAAGGTGCGGAATGCTGAGACCGGGTCGTCCGCCGTAAATCGCACGGTGCG
>DATKCN010000366.1:0-3399 GCA_035513175.1 Thermomicrobiales bacterium | reverse complement strand
AGCGGGAATCCGAAAGAATACAATCCGCCTTGTCCTTCCCAATACGTCAGAAACGGGCCACTGACATTATGGCCCGTCTCGGGAAAATACCGAGCACCGGTTTTGGGCGCGACCGGCGGAGTCCCTTGTGGATCGCCGCCGCGCTGTTGCAGCGCCCAGCGCCCCACGTGACCGAGCAGAATCTCGAACTGCGTGTCACGAAATTCTGGATGGTACTCGAACCGCGCTCTCTCGAAATACTGCACGGTGTAGCTCTGGCCGACCAACGGATCAAATTCGGTGAACTCCTCGGTCCTGGGGTAGCCAAAGCGGGCGAGCCCGCCATTCGCGTTCCAGTATTTGAGAAACCCATAGGCCAGGCTGTGCCCCGTTTCCTGAAAGTAGACACGGTTCGCGCTATCCTGGAGCGGCGGCAGTCGAGTCGCTGGCGTGGACAGCCCCGCGATCACCGTCCATACGGCGGGGTCCTCATGCCCGAGGCGCCACGTGGCAAATCCCGCGACGCGGTGGTCGGTTACCAGTCGTAACTTCGCCTCGAAGCTGGCGCCATTCTCGAACCACGTCTCGTGGGAGTGTCCATTATCATCGGTGTACTTCACCCATGGCGCCTGATGCTCCATGCTGTAACCTGCGGTCGCTCCGGACCGGGTCGCAAGCTGCATTGCGACGGCATGGGTCACTGATTTCGCTGGTGGACCGCTCGTCGTATTCCAGTCATACCCATACAACGGAATGCCAAGGAGCAGCTTCTCGCGCGGAATGCGGGTTACCGCGTAGCTGACGACATCTTCGACCCACCAAAGTGGCGCGACCGCGATAGGATCAATACGGCTCGCATAGCCGTAGTCATACGCCATGATCGTGATGTAATCGTTTACCTGCGAAAGCTTTGGGTAATCGTATGCTCCGCCCCAATAGGTCGACGTATCACTTGTGCGGGCGATGACTGCCTGGCTGACTAGCCAGCCTTGCGGGTGAAACGCCGCGTACAGACGCGTCATGAGGTCGGTCAATAGATCGCGGTCGGCAGCATTGACTCCTTCAAAATCGATGTGGACACCATCGTATGCTTTGGTTTGCACGAGCTCATACAGGCGGTCGACGATCGCGGCTCGTTTTTCTGGCGTCTCAATGGTCGTGCGGAAGTCGTTCCAACGGGACTCGTTCTGAATGAGCGGCAGGACCTTGACGCCGTTGTCCTTGAGCAGCCTGGTAGTTGCCGGCTCGTCGAACGCCTTGATCGTGCCGGACGGAGTCAGATGGTAGAAATACGGTGAGACGATATCAAGCTGCCCGATGTGTTCCTTCAGCGACACGTTCGAATTGCCGTCATACGTAACATAGTAGCCCCAGCGGATCACGGCGCTGGCGTCTGCCGCGTTGCCCCGATTCTGAACGAAGGAAGCGACGAGCGACATGATGAGCAGCACGACAATGGACATGGCGGCGACAGGCCGTGGTCGAGTCAGCATTTGAGCACTACCCCCGTGGAGCCGATTGACCGTAAACGCCCTGAATGTACACGGATGCAGGCACGGAAGCGCCGTATTCAGTGGCATAGATTTCCCCGCTGAACACGATCAGCGGCACGAGGTACTCGCTGCCGTCGCCAGCAACGGAATATGAATACGCAACGGACACATCGAATACGGTAAACGTGCCGGATACAGGGCCGCTGCCAGGCAATTGCGAGAGGTCCGCGTCTAATGATCCCTCTCCGGCGAGGACATCGTTCCAGATCTGATCCGCGGGCCGCATCCCATAATTAGACGTGTCGTAGCCGTCCGGCCAGCGAATGTTCGCCTCCCGCACGTCACCACCCGGTCCGATCGTCACGGTCGCAGACGGATAGAACGCGAGGAGCGGAGCTGGACTCGTCGGCTTGAACAGAATCACTGCCCGCTGGGCGGCGTCGTCCCGACCGATCAGAGCGCCGTTCCCGACGTTGCCGGCCGTGATCCCACTGTTGGCGAGCCAGATGCGCGCGTTCTCAATGACAGTCGCGTTGTCCTCAAGCAGTCCGCCAACCGGAGATCGCGAGTTGACGTATTGGACGACGGTTCGAGAGATGTAAAGCTGCCCTTCATCGCCAATCACCTCATAGTCGCCGTCAGAACCCTGGACATCAGCCGCGATCCCAACGTTCGCCGCGACGCTTTCAGCGTCCGCTGCGGACCACCCAGCCCAGTATAGGCGGTACGCCGTTGCGCTCGTGGGAACCGCGTCGAGTGTAATCGCCAGTTCATATGACAGGTCGACTGAGCGTGCGAGCCCCCCGCTGACGATCTGCGCCGGCGGCAGCGTGCCGAACTCCCCGATCTCTGGCTCGACTTCCGACGCTATCGTAGGCGACGCCTCAGGCGAAGCGTCGTCGGCTGGTTCGGTTCCCTGGGTGTCCTCGGTGGCGGTCGCCTCTGGATCGGCCGTCCCGGTGCTGGTTGGCGTCGCGGGCGCTGTCGCGGTTGTCGCCGATGACCGGGCTTCGACCGCTGTTGGCGTGGCCGTCCCGCCGCCAGGGTTGTCCGGCATGGGCGTCGACTGAGTAGCGGTTGTCGTCAGCATCGATTGACCGACCATCGGCGTGGCGTCATCCGCTAGGCCAGCGTTCTCGCCGTCCCGGTCTGGGCTCGTCAGAAGCAGCACACCGACGACGGTCAGCGCGAGGACGAAAAGCCCAACCGCGATCATCAGGTTGCGCTGCGACGTGTCGCCCCTGCGCGCCGATATCCCACGAGGGGGCTCATAAGAGCGACGATCTCGCAAGCGGCATTAGCCTTTCAACACGTCGCGCGAACCGGGACGCTTCATCGACGCGCGGGCGTCGGTATCGGACAATGTCCGCAAGCCTACACAACTTCCTGTATTCGTCGCAGATGCACGACCTGATCTCGTATCAACGCCGCCTTCTCGAACTCGAGCATCTTGGCCGCGTCTTTCATCTGACGTTCGAGATCGCGTATCAATCTTGCGAGCTCGTCCGGTGGGATAAGGGCGATCGCGCCGTCCGGCGCGTCAGCGGAGTAGGACGGCGCCTCTTCCGCCGCGAGTCGAACGCGTTGAGTCAGGTCTTTGATCTCTTTGATGATCGTGCGCGGTTCAATGCCGTGCTCCAGGTTATATGCCAATTGCCGCTCACGACGACGGTAGGTCTCCTCGATAGCCGTCGACATCGAGCGCGTCATATTGTCGGCGTACATGATCGCCAATCCTTCCAGGTGGCGCGCAGCGCGACCGATAGTCTGGATCAGCGAGCCTGTCGAGCGCAGAAAGCCTTCCTTGTCGGCGTCAAGTATCGCAACCAACGACACCTCCGGAAGGTCGAGTCCTTCGCGCAACAAGTTGATTCCTACCACGACGTCATAGATCCCCAGGCGGAGATCTCTCAGAATCTCGATGCGC
>DATKCN010000365.1:0-9819 GCA_035513175.1 Thermomicrobiales bacterium | reverse complement strand
CTGACAAGCCGAGAGCCGAGAGCCGAGAGCCGAGAGCCGAGAGCCGAGAGCCGAGAGCCGAGAGCCGAGAGCCTATTCCTTCAGCACCCCCAGCTTGAGCGCGAACTGCACGTAGTCCGACCGGTGTGACAAGCCGAGCTTCTCGGTGATGCGCTGCTTGTATGTGTCCACCGTCTTGGGGCTGATGAACAGCTTTTCGCCGATCTCGGGCGCGGTGAACCCCGACGCGATGTATCGCAGGACGTCGCGTTCGCGGTCGGTGAGCTTGTCGAACTTGGTGCGCTCGTCCGAATGCTCGGCGCGCTTGCGGATGCCGCCGGCCAGCACGCGTGACGCGGAGGGCTGGACGTACGTGTCGCCGTGCGCCACGGCGCGCACCGCGTCCACCAGCTCGCGGTCCGCAACGC
The DNA here is from genome assembly GCA_035513175.1 of Thermomicrobiales bacterium. Taxonomy (GTDB): domain Bacteria; phylum Chloroflexota; class Chloroflexia; order Thermomicrobiales; family CFX8; genus DATKCN01. The sequence goes on along the minus strand of DATKCN010000365.1, from coordinate 9,412 downwards.
TCTTCTCGAGAAAGCCGCTGGCACCTGCCTCGAGCAGCGGAATGAGCGCCTCGTCCGGCGAGTGCATCGTCAGAATAAGAATGCGCGTCTCGGTCTGGGCCGCCACGAGCTGCTTGGTTGCCTCGGCGCCGTCTACCGGCTCCATGGAGAGATCCATAACCAGCACGTCGGGCTTGAGCCGCTGCACCATAGCGACCGCGTCGCGACCGTTGGCTACCTCTCCGATCACCTGGATGTCCTTCGCCGATCCGAGCACGGCCTTGAGGCCCGCCCGCACCACGGTGTGATCGTCCGCCAATACTACCTTGATGATGTCGACTGTCATTGATCGGCTCTCGGCTCTCGGCTCTCGGCTCGCGTAGCGCCGTTTCCAGTGGTGCTTGTCGGTACTCGCGCGACGATGCGCGTGCCCAGATCCGGCGCGCTGGAAATCTGTAACTCGCCGCCCGCCAAAGCGAGCACGGCCCGGGCGGAAAACAGGCCAAGGCCCGCCTGCATCGGGTCGCGCGACCGCATGTCGACGCCGCGGCCATCGTCCTCGACCTCGAGGACAACCTGCGTGTCGTCGGAGTGCAACAGGACGCGGACGTGCTTCGCGTCGGCATGTTGCGACACGTTCCGCAGGGCCTCGTCGGCAGCGCGGTACAGCGCGCTGGCGGCCTGCGCCGTCAGGCGCGGCGCGTGGAACGACCCGCCGTCCACCTCGAGCTGCACCCGCGATTGCCGTCCCGTACGGCGCGCGAGCGCCCGCACCGCGTTGAGCAGCCCGAACTCGCCGAGCGTACCCGGATACAGCGTCTCCGCGACGCTACGCATTTCCTCCGTGAGTTGCACGATGAGCATTCGCGTCCGCTCGAGCTGCTGCTCCACTTCCGGATTGTCGTTCACACGCTGCGCCGCAGCCATCTGGAGCGCGATCGCCGACACCATCTGCGCGAATGAATCGCGCAGTTCCCGCGCCACGGACTCGCGCTCGATGTCGCGAGCGCGGACGGATCGTCCGGCGAGGTATTGGATGCGCGCGCGATCGGATTCCACGCGGTCGAGCAGGCGGTTCATCGTCACGGCGAGCCGCAGTGTGTCGCGATCAGCTAGCGGCGAATCCGGCACGCGTGCGGCGAAGTCGCCCGACGCGACACGCAGCGCGGTCGCCTCGATCTGCGCGATGGGACGGAGCGCCAGCCACACGAGCAGGGTCGTCAGCGCGAAGCTGAGCGTCAACGCGATCGTGAGCTGCAGCGTGGACGACGCGGAAGGAAAGATCCAGTGCCCGGCGACCGCGCCGACGAAGAGCACGAGGTTGGCGCCGATCAGCTTGCCGAGGAGCGGCACGCGGAGCAATGCCACCCTCGCCGACGGGCGGCGCGATGGATTCGCCCCTTCCATTGCCTCGCGCGGGACGGTTCCGCTCGGGGCGACAGCGACCCTTTCTCCGATGGCCGCTGTCATTTGCGCGACTACGGCAGCGGCGGCGACAGAAGAGTGCTTGAACAAATCGCGTCGGGACGTTGTATTCTTGAGCATTGGACAATCGGTGGGCTGTTGACCCCAACCTACGTCCCGCTAAAGCGTGATACTGTCGGGCGATAGCGGTACTATCCGCCTTCGACTCCTACCATTTTGTAGGGTATTTCCTGACAATGACCCCCGCCCCGACCAAATCCGGCTCGCGAACACTTACGGACTTTCTGCTGGCCGACATCGTCGGCATCGCGGCAGACGCGATCATCTGCATCGACGAAGACCAGCGCGTCACTCTGTTCAACGACGGGGCCGAGCAGATCTTCGGCTGGACTGCGGGCGAAGTCATCGGCAAACCACTGGACATGCTATTACCGGAGCGCGTGCGTGATGTGCACCGCGCTCACGTGATGCGGTTCCGCGAGGCGCCCGAGAGCGCGCGCAAGATGGGCCAGCGCCAGGAAATCTCGGGGCTGCGAAAAAACGGCGAGGAGTTTCCCGCCGAGGCCGCGATCGCGAAGGCCTCGATGGGAGATGCCGTGGTGTTCTCCGTCGTGCTGCGCGACATCACGGAGCAGGTGGAGCTGCGCAAGCAGTTACAGCGCGCGCTGCGCGCGCGCGACGACACCGTCAGTATGGTCGCGCACGATCTGCGGAATCCGGTCAGTGCAGTGAAGATGTTGTCGTCCGCGCTTCAGCAATCGCAGAAGGATCGCGTGTCGCCCGAGGGCGCCGAGCAGATCCAGTTGATCCGCGACGCGGCACTGCAGATGGACCGGCTCATCCAGGATTTGCTCGACGTCACTCGCGTCGAGACCGGCCGGCTGGTCATCGAGCCACAACCGATTACCACGACCGCGCTGCTCGAAGGCGCGCTGCGGACGCTGCGTCCCCTCATCGCGGAAGCGGGGTTGGAGCTGCGCGAGGACCTGCCGCCTTCCCTGCCGATCGTGCACGCGGACCCCGAGCGCATCGGCCAGGTGCTGTCCAACCTGATAGGGAATGCGATCAAGGCCACCGAGCGCGGGGGCCGCATCATCGTGTCGGCCGCGCTGCAAGCAAACGAGGTGCGTGTTTCGGTCAGCGACACGGGACGCGGAATCAGCCGCGAACAACTGCCGCACGTGTTCGACCGCTCTTGGCAGTCCACCCAGTCGAACATCCGCTCGCGCGGCGCGGGCCTCGGCCTGCCGATCGCGCGCGGCATCGTGCACGCGCACGGCGGTCATCTGGGGGTCGAGAGCGAGGCCGGCCACGGATCGACGTTCTACTTCACGCTGCCGATCGCAAAGCAGTGAGTCCACCGGCCCAGCGTCAGGCGGCTCTGCCCTGTCCTCCGGAGATGAGCTGCCTCACAACTCGCACGAACTCGTTCGGGCGAAATGGCTTTCTCAGAAGCTGCGCGCCCGTCTCGAGAATGCCGCGTCGCAGGAGCTCGTCGTCAGTGTAGCCCGACATGTAGAGAATCGGCAGCCCTGGCCGCTTTTGCCGCATGATGCCCGACAGTTCCCGGCCACCCATCTCCGGCATCACGACGTCCGTGATGAGGAGATGTATCGGTCCAACGTGGCTCTCGCTGACGGTCACCGCGTCGGCTCCATGACGTGCCTCGAGCACCGTGTAGCCGAGTCTGGTCAGCACCCGGCGCGCGATCGCGCGCACGCTTGCCTCGTCTTCGACGAGGAGCACGGTCTCCGTGCCCCGGAGATCCTCCGCTGCATCGCCCGCCACCGTTGGAAGAGGGCGCGCCGCGACCGCGGGAAGGAAGATGCGAAATGTCGTGCCGCTACCAGGGGTGCTGTCCACTTCGATGAGACCGTCGCTCTGTTCCACGATGCCAAGGACCGTCGCGAGACCAAGGCCGGTGCCTTTGCCCACGGGCTTGGTGGTGAAGAACGGCTCGAAGATCCGGTCGCGTGCCGACGGCGGAATGCCGGCTCCGTCGTCCGAGACGCTGATGACGACATAGTCGCGCCGCCTCGGTTCGTCGCGCGATGCGTTCCCCGTCTCCATCGTGATCGTGCCGGTCTCCTGAATCGCGTCGCGCGCGTTGACGACGAGGTTGAGCAGCACCTGCTCGAGCTGGTGAACGTCCACCTCGACCGTGGACACGGTTGCCGCGGGCACGATCGCGAGCTGGATGTTCTCTCCGATGAGCCGGTTCAGGGTCTTGGAGAGCGTTTGAACGGCCAGATTCACGTCTACGACTTCCGGCTTGAGCATCTGCCGGCGGCTGAAAGCCAGCAACTGCCGCGTCAGCCCCTCAGCGCGACGGGACGCCGCCTGGATCTCGTTGACGTCCTCGAGCACGCCCGGCTTGTCGCCGACCGCGTCCTGGACGAAAGTGGCGTACGCCGTGATGACCGTGAGGATGTTGTTGAAGTCGTGCGCGACGCCGCCGGCAAGCTGGCCGAGCGCTTCCATCCGCTGGGATTGCACGAGGCGTTGTTCCATCGTCTTGCGTTCACTGGTGTCCTTACCGATGGTGAGTCGCGTGCCGTCCGAAAGGTTGATGCACGCCCAACTGCTGGGGATTGGCTTGCCGTCGCGGCTCACGGGCTCGAAGTCGGTCCACCCCTTACCGTTGACGACGGCGTCGCGGACACGCTCCCGCGCTTCGCGATCCGGATAGACGGCCGTAAAGACATCGATGGATTGCGCTTCCTCGAGCGTCCAGCCGAACACGCGCTGCCATTCCTTGTTGAGGTAGATCGCGGACCCCGCCGCATCGAACAGAGCCACCATCACGGGGAGATTGTCCATGATGCTCCGGAGCAGTTCTGTTTGGCGTTCGAGGGTCTCGGTCGCTCGCTTGTGCTCCGTGATGTCTTCTACGACGCCCATGTAGCCGTTGAGCGTGCCGTCGTCGTGACGCAGGCGAGTCACGGAGGCGCGGCCCCAGACGATGCGGCCGTCGGGACACAGGTAACGCTTCTCGTACGTCACCGACCGGCTTTGCGCCTCGGGATTCCGCAGCAGCGCGCCGGTGCGAGCCACGTCGTCCGGATGCGTGATGTCGAGGATCGTCATTCCGACGAGCTGCTCGGGAGAGCGGCCAACCATTCCTGCGAACGACGCGTTCACGCGCACGAAGCGTTTATCGGCATCCGCGAGCGCGATTCCGACGGCCGACTGCTCGAACACCGAGCGGAACTTTGCCTCGCTGTCGCGCAACGCTGCCTGCTCGCGCGCGCGTTCCGTGACATCCATGCCAGTACCGATCAGTCGCGTGACTGCGCCGGTCTCGTCACAGCTGACAAAGCCACGCTCGTGCAGTACGCGCACTTGGCCAGCCGGAGTGATGATCCTGTGGTCGAAATGGTAGGAACTGCGCTCGGTCATCGCCTTCTGAACGACGCCCGTGACGCGCTCCCTGTCGTCAGGGTGGACGAAAGATAGAAACGTTCCGAAGTCCAGTTCGATCGACTGGGGCTCGAGCCCGAAGAGCCGAAACAACTCGTCGGACAAGAGGACCATGTCGGATTGCACGTCCCACATCCACGTCCCAACGTGAACGAGTTCCTGCGCCTGCGTCAGGAGGTCCTTGTCCAGGCTCATGGTTGATGTTGTCATGCCCTAATGAACGGTTCCAGCGCGATTTCCTATATCGGCGTGATGCCGCGACCCTGTGTCCGAAACCCTGCTTTTTTGTAGGAGAAAAGACGACCGAACGGTCAAGGCGCTGCCAAGCCGGGTCGAACGGCTTCTGATCGTCGACCGGGTCGACGTTCTTCATCCTCCCGACCGCAAAGCAGTGAGCCCACCGGCTCACTGCCGTGGGCTCGTATCAGGACGACCTGTCCTCGAAGGGGACCCGTCAGGTCTGTGGAGCGTTAGAAGCTCACGACGCCTTCGACCACGAAGCCCTGGATCTTTCCTCCGCTCCGGATGTCCCGCGCCGGGAACCGGTGGTACTTCTGCTGCATGTACTCGCCCTTCATGAGCAGCGCGGGCGTCACGAACCAGCCGGCGCTCAGCGCGTTGCGGTCGATGCTCACGTCGCCGGTGTACGTGATCGCGGCGGTGTTGAGAAGCGCGCCCTTCGCGGTGTTGCCGCGGCCGCCCACGAACATCTTCTCGTCCCAGAAGCGGTAAATCACTTCGCCGGCCTGCTGCGTCCACGAGCGCCACGACGGCTCCGAGAGCGACTTGCCCTTGAAATTGTCGTAGGTGCCGAAGAACTCGACGCCGTTCCATTTCACGAAGGGATTCACCGCATACGCGCGTATCGTGTTGGAAAAGCCCATCGAGCGCATCTGGCCGGACCACGCCTGCGAGGTGAGCGACGCCGCGGTGTTCTCCATCACCAGGTCATAACCATGACCGGCGCGGTCGCCCGTGAGCAGCGTGTTGCTCGTGGACTTGTCGTTCTTGTAGTACGAGCCCATCAGCCGCAGGCGTAGGTCGCCGGTGAGCTGCTTGTCGTAGCCAAGCTTGCCGAGATACGCGTTCGACCGTCTGTCGGGCGCGGTGACGCCGCCGTTGATCGTGCCGCTGTTGAGGCCGGCCATGGCGATGATGCCCTTATTGCGGAAGTACGCTTCGCCTCCGACTTCCGTCGTGAAGGCATCGATGATCAGGTTGCCGACGAACGCGTTGTGCATGCCGTTGCCGTTGTCGCTGCGGCGAAAGTGCTGGTCGCCGAAATTGGTCTCGTAGTGACCCATCTTGACGGTCGTGTACTTCATGATCGTGTTGAGGAGCGGGTGATCGATCGGCGACTTGTCCATGAGGAAGTACCCATCCTTGACCCAGGCATCCTGGTGGTGTTTCGAGGAGAGGTAGGTGGACAGGTGCACGCGGATGCCGTCGGCGACCTGCATGTTCAGACTCAGATTCGCGTCGGCCAAGTTGAATCCGCGGCCGATGTCGATCAGCTGGTTGACGTTCGTCGAGCCGGACATCACGGGGGTCGCCGTGTTCTTGTGCTCCAGCCCCTGAAACTGCTGCCGGAAGGCCGCGCCCCAGCTGATCCTGAAGCCCGTGAACGGGATACCGGATTCCTTTGGCGACTCGAATACGTTGACGCCGCGCTGGTCGGCGGGCCGGAAATTCTGCATTTGAATCGGCGGCAGAAGGCTCCACAGGGCGACCGCGCCGGCGGCGGAGTCCAAGCCCGCCTTGGTGGCGTGCGACGCGTGCGCAACGCTGTCAGCCTTCGTCTTGCAGCAAGCGTGATCGACGCTAGCGACTTGCTGCTGTGCGGACGCGAGCGCGAATGGAACCGCCAGCGCCGCCGCGAGTGTCCTGATGGTGGTGTTCATATCTCCCTCGAGTTGGTGTAATCGGTTGGTGTGCGATTCCGTCTACCGCGGCTGTGTGAGCGCAACCACGACGGCCCTTTCCAGCTGGACCTCGAACTTGATCTCGATCTCGTTCCTGGTCCGCAGTGTTCCCAGCAGCGCGACCGGCGGCTTGATGCCGAAATCGGTCATCCGCATCTTGAGCGTGCCTTCGCCCTTCATGGCGCCGCCCGCGCTGCGCAGTGCCGTGATCGGGATCTCGACCTTGACAGTTTGACCCGCGACGGTCAGGTCGCCTTTTGTGAGTGCAGCGAAGCCGTCCGCGGTCACGCTGCCCGCATCAATCGCGTAGGTGTCGAGCGCGTAGCGGATCTCCGTGAACTCCTGAGCGCGGAGCGCTTTGTACATGTTCGCGTCCATCTTCCCATTGCCGCATTTGAGCGTCTTGACCGGCACGTTCACGACGACCTTGCTGATCGGCTTCCTTACTTCCGTGAGCGGCAGGGTCGCGTAGTTGGAGTCGAGCTCGATGGTGGCCAGGAATGACGTGCTCTTGCACGACCAGTCGTGGACGTTCGAGCTGCCCGTGAGCGTCAGCTTACTCTCCGGCCGAACGGTCATCATGGTCTGCGCGTCAACCTGCGGTGCGAGCGAAGCGGTCAGTGCGGCGGTCAGTGCCGCAGTCAAAGCGAGCAATTGCGTGCGGTGCATCGTGTCTCCGGCTAAATGGCGCTCGCATATCGAGCGTTGTCATCGTGCGCTGATTCTACGTTCGGGCGCGATGCGGCTCTGTCGGGAACTGTGGCTGGCGCTCGACCGACATTGCCTGATTGATTCGCGGTCAATCTCCGACCGGCTCTCAGGGAAACGCTGACGCCGGAAGTCGTTCGGAGAAGCGACTTTGCGTTCGCTCGCCGCTAATGCGGCCGGTAGCGCAATCGGGCTATTATTGTATCAGGAGTAGCTCGGCCATATCGCTCAGGGGCCGACGCCGACAGCGTGACCGCGCTTGCGTTCGGGCGTTCCAATCGTGCGCGAAATTGCGCGCCACCTCCGCCCCAAGCTTCGTCCGATGTCCAATGGCCAGCCCGATCGAGCGATCCACATCAATGGTCTTGGCAAACGCTTCGGCACCCGATGGGTGCTGCGCGGAGTGTCGCTCGAAGTGGGGTGCGGCGAAGTGATAGGGCTGCTGGGACCGAACGGAAGCGGAAAGAGCACCGTGCTCCGGATCATCGGGACTCTGCTCAGGCCGAACGCCGGCGCAGTTGCCGTCAACGGGCTCGACGTGGTGCGCGACGCCAGCGGCGTACGCGGTCACGTCGGATACTTGGCGCATACCCCCGGGCTGTATGACGACCTGACGGCACGCGAGAACCTGTGGTTCGCGGCGGACATGCTGGGATTGCCGTACGCCGCGGCCGACGCCAGCCTCGAGCGCGTTGGACTGACTCGCGTCGCAGGCGACCGCGTGCGGGGTTTTTCAGCCGGGATGCAACGTCGGCTCGCGCTCGCGCGGCTCATCCTGCGAAGTCCCCGGGTTCTTCTGCTGGACGAGCCGTACAGCAATCTCGACGCCGAGGGCGTGGAGCTCGTGAACTCCACGATCGCCGGTATCGCGCGCTCCGGAGGCGCGGCGCTCGTGGCCCTGCACGAGCTGGCCCCCGCCAAAGCGATGCTCGATCGGACACTCACCCTTGCCGAAGGGCGTATCGACACCACGCACCCGGAACGCGCCGGTCATGACCGCGCGGCCCCGATCCCGGGAACGCGCTGATGGCGTGGCGAGACGACTGGCGGCGGGTGCGTGCCATCGCGAGAAAGGACCTCACCACGGAGCTCCGTGCCAAAGCTGGTTTCAACGGTGTGGCGGCGCTCGGCGTGACGATCCTCATTCTTCTCGGGCTGGCTCTCGGTCCTGATACACAGGCGTTGCGCAACGCGGCGGTCGGGGCGGTGTGGCTCGCCACCCTCTTCTCCGGCGTGCTCGCGTTCAACCGGTCGTTCCAGGTCGAACTCGAGAGCGGCGCACTCGAACCGCTGCTACAGTATCCCGGGCCGCGCTGGACGATCTTTGCCGGAAAACTGCTCGGCAACCTAATGTTCGTGACGCTAATGGTGTCGATCGTCGTCGCCGCGGGCGTCGTGTTGTTCGGCGTTCAAATTCCGGATGGGTGGCCCTCGCTGCTTGGCGTCCTCGCGTTGGGCGTCGTGGGCCTGGTGGTGCTGGGCACGTTCTACGCGTCGATGGCGAGCCGCAGTCGCGCCCGGGAAGTCTTGCTTCCGCTCCTGCTTTTTCCGATGCTGGTGCCGGTGCTGCTGGCGGCGACGACGGCGTCGAAGGCGCTGCTGGGCGCGGACCTGATGCATGAAGCGGGCGCCTGGATTCGCCTACTCGCCGCGTACGACCTGATCTTTCTGATTGCCACGTTCATTGCGTTCGAACACGTCATTGAAGCCTGAAGGTTTATTGATGCCTGCCTCCGATCCGAGTCACGATCCACGCGCCGCGCGCCCGCCACGCACGAGTAGATGGCTGGCGCTGGCGGGTTTCAGCGCCGTGCTCGCGGCTCAGGCGCACGCCATCCTGACGTCGCCCCCCGACGCCGACATGGGGCATCTGCAGAAGATCATGTACGTCCACGTTCCGGCGGCGTGGATGACGTTCATCGCGTTCTTCGTCGTGCTGGTCTTCAGCGTGCGCTACC
>DATKCN010000364.1:0-6037 GCA_035513175.1 Thermomicrobiales bacterium | reverse complement strand
ATCTGCCGCCGGCTGGATGGCCTGCCATTGGCGATCGAGCTGGCCGCGGCGCGCTGTAAGGTCCTCTCGCCGCAATCGCTGGCGGAGCGGCTGACCGAGCGGTTGACGCTGCTGACCGGTGGACCGCGCGACCTGCCCGCCCGCCAGCAGACCATGCGTGGCGCCATCGCCTGGAGCTACGATCTGCTCAGTCCCAGCGAACAGCGGCTGCTGGCGCAGCTGGCGGTCTTCCGTGGAGGCTGGACACTGGAGGCGGCCGAGGCGGTAGTCGATGCGGAGCACGACATCGTCGAAGGGCTCAGCGTGCTTGCCGACCACAGTCTCGTGCAGCTGGCCGAGCAGCCGGACGGCGCCTCGCGGCTCGGCATGCTGGAAACGATCCGCGAGTTTGGGCTGGAGCGGCTGGCAGCCGCTGAACCGCACGGCGCCACCCGCGACCGGCACGCCGCGCACTTTCTCGCGTTTGCCGAGGAAGCCGAGACGCGCCTCGCCGGACCGGAAGCCCGCGTCTGGCTGGACCGCTTGGAGCAGGAGCACGACAACCTGCGCGCCGCCCTCACCTGGTTCTACGGGCGCCAGGATGCCGAACGCGGCCTGCGACTGGCCGGGAGCCTGCGCGAGTTCTGGTGGCTGCGCGGCTACCTGGCCGAAGGCGCGTCGCTGGCGCGCGCGTTTCTCGACCTGCCGGGCAGTGCGACTGACACCCCGGGGCGGGTCAAGGCGCTGACCGCCGCTGGCCAGCTGGCGCGGTGGCGCGACGATTACCAAGTGGCAGAGCAGCTCAGCGAAGAGGCGCTGGCCCGCGCTCAGCGCGTGGGGGACCAGCGCGCGGTTCCGTTCCTGCTGCTCAATCTCGGCCTTCTCGCTCAATTGCGCGGCGACATCGACTCCGCGCGTGGCTATTGGGAGCGATGCCTCGAGATGACCCGCGACCTGGGAGACACGCCGAATCTCGTTCAAGCACTCAATCACCTTGGCGTCAGGGCGCGACTCGACGGCGATGCCAGCCTGGCGGCCACGCGCTTCGAGGAGGGGCTGGCACTCGCGCGAGCGGCGGGCTTGCAGCTCGAACGTGGGCTCTCGCTGCTCCAATTGGGCATTCTGGCCGAACAGAAGGGTGAGCCTGGACGCGCGGCCGCTCTGTATCAGGAGAGCCTGGCGGATTTCCGGGACCTGCGGGCGCGGTGGGGCGTCGCGCGTCTGGTGGAGCGGTTGGCCAGCATCGCCCGCGTTGATGGGCAGTGGGGGCGGGCGGCCCGCCTGTACGCGGCCGCGTCAGCTTTGCGCGAACGCATTGGATGGTCGTTGCCTGAGGTGGCCGGTCGCCGGTCTGACCATGATCGCGCGGTCGCTGACGTGCGCGCGACGCTGGGAGCCGAGGCGTTCGAAGCGGCCTGGGCAGAGGGCTGGGCCAAGCCGGTCGATGAGATCATCGCTGAGGCGCTCGCTGTCTCGGTTGCCGCGCCCGCTGCAGCCGAGGCTGTCGCTGGCCTGACCCCGCGCGAAGTCGACGTGTTGCGCCTGATCGTAGAGGGGCGCTCCAATCAGGAGATCGCCACGGAGCTGTTCGTCAGCCAGCACACCGTCGCCAGCCACGTCGCCCACATCCTGAGCAAGCTCGGCCTCGACTCCCGCACGGCTGCCGCGACCTGGGCCATACGCCACGAGATCAGCTGAGCTTCCCGCCCCCGCTCTCATTAGAAATAATGAGACGCCCCGGAACCCGAAATCCCTCAAGCGCGTGATGTGCGTTGCGCCCTCCGAGCGCATGCTGAATCCATGGTTACCCGTCAGGTTGGTAGCCAGGGAAATGCAGCGAATACGGAGGCACACCATGCAGGCACGGACAGTGAAGAACGTCGTTACCAGCGTCGTCGGGGGCTTGTTGCTGGCGCTCCCGGCCGTCGCCTGGGGCGGAGCCTCGGACGCGGAAGCGCAGGCTGGAGCGACCCAGCAATGTGCGCCTTCCCGGCTGGAGATCGCCCTCGCCGAGCTCGACTACCTGTTGCTCGACGAGGTGGGCGCCCCGTCGGATCGCGTCGAGCTCGTCCGGTCGCACATCGACTACCTGCTGCTCGACGAGGTGATCGCGGGGAGCGATGGCGCGCGTGACATCGAGCCCGGTTGCGCGTAAGAAACCGGGTCATGTCCGAACGGTTCTGGCGCGCTGGAACAAGGTTGTCCAGCGCGCCGGAACCGTTCCGATGTCAGGTCAGCGGGTGCGCATCCGCGGGTCGAGCGCGTCGCGCAGGCCGTCGCCAAAGAGATTGAGGGCCAGCACCAGCATGAACAGCGCGCTGCCGGGGAAGACCGCCAGCCACCACGAGATCTGCATGAACCGCTGACCCTCGCGGAGCATGTTGCCCCAGGTCGGCGTACCGGGCGGCACGCCCGCGCCGAGGAACGAGAGCGACGCCTCGGAGATGATCGCGAACGCGACGACGAACGTGCACTGCACGATCAGCGGCGAGAGCGTGTTCGCGAAGATGTAGCGCCGCAGGATGACATGGTCGCGAACACCGATGGCCCGCGCCGACTCCACATAGGCTTGCTGTTTCGTGACGAGCGTCATGCCGCGCACCAGCCGCGCGATGCTGGGGATGTAGACGACGGTCAGCGCGATGATGACGTTGGTGGTGCTCGGCCCGAGGCTGGCCATGATCGCAATTGCCAGCAGGATGCTGGGGAACGACATCAACCCGTCCATCACACGCATGATCGGTGTGTCGAAGCGCTGGTAGTAGCCGGAGATCAGCCCGAGCAGCGCCCCGGCTGCCGCGGCGAACAGCATCACCGACAGCCCGACCAGCAGCGACACGCGCGCGCCGTAGATGATGCGCGCGAAGACATCGCTGCCGTTGCCGTCGGTGCCGAGCCAGTGCTCGCCGCTCAGCCCCTGCAGTCGGATGCCGGGGTTGAGGAAGGTCGGGTCGTGACTCGTCAGGAGTGGCGCCGCCGCCGCGGCGGTGATGATGACGAGCAGCGTCAGGCCGCTGGCAACCGCCATCGGGTTGGCCAGCAGGACGCGCACCCAGTAGAAACGGGAGGCCGGGGTGATGTTGCGCAGCAGCCCGCGCTGCCGTGGCCGGGTCGAGAGCGCTTTCGCGAGCGGCGTCGTGTTAGTCGTTGCCATAGCGCACCCGTGGATCGATATAGACGTACAGCACGTCGACGAGCAGATTGACGAGGACGTAGAAGGCCGCGATCAGCAGGATTGCTCCCTGGATGACTGGGAAGTCGCGCCGGGCGACGCTTTGGACGACCAGCCGCCCCATGCCGGGGATCGTGAAGACCGTCTCGGTCACGACGGCGCCGCCCAGCAGGCCGCCGAGCGAGTAGCCGATGACAGTGATGGCCGGGATCAGCGCGTTGCGCAGCGCGTGCCGGATGACCATCACCCGCTGCGGCAGCCCCTTGGCCCTCGCCGTCCGGATGTAGTCCTCCTGCAGGACGTCGAGCATCGACGAGCGCACCAGTCGCGCCAGCAGACCGGCCGAGGTGAAGCCCAGCGCGAAGGCCGGCAGGATCATCCGCTTGAAATGCTCGATCGGGTTGTCGAAGACCGACACAAAGCCTCCGGACGGCAGCCAGTTGAGCCGGACGGCGAAGAACAGGATCAACATGATGCCCAGGAAGAAGCTCGGGATGGCGGCCCCGCTGATTGAGAGCACCATCAGGATGCGGTCGAGCAGCGAGTTGTGCTTCACGGACGCGATCACGCCGGCCGGAACGCCGATCAGCACCTGGATCGTCAGCGCGTAGAGCGTGAGCAGCAGCGTCGGTTGGGCGCGAGCGAGCAGCGCCTCGGTCACCGGCTGGCCGAGGAAGATCGAGTCGCCGAAGTCGAGCCGGACGGCCCCGGCGAACCAGTTCAGGTATTGCAGATAGAGCGGATCGTTCAGGCCGAGCCCGTCGCGCAGCCGCTCGATCTGCTCGGCGGTCGCATCCTGTCCGAGCATGACCGCCGCCGGGTCGCCCGGCGTCAGATGGATCAGGACAAACACGATCGTCCCGACTATCGCGATCACCGGCACGAGCAGGATCAGCCGGCGCAGGATGTACGTCAGCATGCTGCTTCCTAGCTGCCAACCGTCAGCTATCAGCAATCAGCCGATCGTGCATAACACGAGCTGATTGCTGACGGCTGACAGCTGATGTCTATCCTTCCAGCCAGACGTTCCAGAACGGGACGCCGCGCTGCAGCTGCTCGCGGAAGCCGCCAACGCTGGCCGACCAGACGGCGATCGTGCTGGAGTCGCCGGTCTTGACGGCCGGGACCTGCTCGTAGGCCAGTTGCTGGATCTGCTCGTAGAGCGCGAAGCGCGTATCGAAGTCGGTCTCGCTGGCGAGCTGCGCGGCCAGGTCAAGCGCCTCGGGATCGCTCCACCAGCCCGGGTAGACGTTCATCTGCCCGATGTAGGTGATCTGGGTCGGGTCGGGCACGAAGCCGTGGCCGGTGACGAAGATGTCCCACTCTTCCTTCTGGGCGCGCCGCTCGAGGACGGTCGCCCAGTCGGTCACCTGCAGGTCGACAACGAAGCCGGCCTGCTCCATCTGCTGCTGGGCGATGATCGCCGCGCCGTACATGTACGCGTACTCCTGGGTGCACATGAAGCGCACCGGCGTGCCGTCGTAACCCGCGTCCTCGAGGTACTGGCGGGCCAGGTCCAGATCGTTGATGTTGTACAGCTCTTCGCCAGCCGTCGAGTAGAAGGCGGTCGGCTTCATCATCAGGCTCGGGTCGAGGACGACGAAGTCGCCGCCGCCGCGCGAGTTCTGGAGGATCGGCAGGTGGTCCAGACAGGCCTGAAACGCCTTGCGGATGTTCAAGTCCGCCATCAACGGGGCGCTCCAGTTGATGAAGAAGACGTCCCACTGGCTCGGCGGCAGGATTTCAACCCGCAGGTCGCTGTTGCCCTGGAGGACCGGGTAGTGGTCGTTCCCGATATTGACGCCGATGTGGTAGTCGCCGGCCTGCATCCCGGCTACCCTGGAGGCTTCGTCCGGCACCGGGATGAACTCGATCTCATCGACCCACTGGTACTTGTGCCCGGCATAGCTGCCGTTGGCGCCGCCCTCGATCGCGGCGTAGTCGTCGAAGCGTTCGAACAGGATGTGGACGTCCGGCTGGTGCTCAACCAGCTGGTATGGGCCGGTGCCGATGATGTCGGCCGAGGCGATCGGATCATCGGTTGACGCGTCGATCAGCGACTTGGGGTAGATCGCGCACGCCTGGGTATTGGTTGACAGCGCGACCAGGATCGTGCCGTACGGCTTCGTCGTCGTCCAGGTGACGGTGTAGTCGTCGGTCGCCTCGACGCTCGCGGTCGCGGCCATGATGTTCTTGCCGACACCGCTGATCCGGCCCCAGCGCTCGATCGAGGCGACGACGTCGGCCGAGGTCATGGTCTCGCCGTTGTGGAATGGCACGCCTTGCCGTAGCGTGAAGGTGTGGACTGTGCCGTCGTCGCTGACGTCGTACGACTCGGCCAGCATCGGGAATGGCTGGTAGTTGGCGTCATAGGCGAACAGCGTCTCGTACATGCAATAGCCGATCTCGGCCGTGATGCCCGCTGTCGTCTGGTGCTGGTCGAGAGTTGCGGGCTCGCCGATCTGCGCGATACGCAGCCGGCCGCCCGGCTTCCCCCCGGCGAACACGTCGTCAGTCGCTGACGGCTCGGTTGTCCCTGCCGGAGCTTCGGTTGCTTCAGCCGGGGCATCAGTCGCCTCGGCTGGGGCTTCGGTTGCCTCGGCAGCCGGTGTCGCTGTTGCCGCGCCAATCGGAGCGTCGCTCGGCGCAGCGGTTGGATCATCATCCCCGCACGCCGCCAGCAGCGTGACGATCGCCGGGGCTCCCAGGCCGAGCGCCATGGCCCGCTGCAGAACGGCGCGTCGGGTCAGCCGGCGCTGTTGCGCCGCTTCAAGCAAACGTTGATACTCGGATGCGCTACTCATACTCTCCTGCTCTCCTGCTCCCATAATTCCCGGTGTCACGGCGAATGCCGTGATGGGGGACGGAAATTGGAAAATTCCATCC
>DATKCN010000363.1:0-27262 GCA_035513175.1 Thermomicrobiales bacterium | reverse complement strand
GTAGTCCGCACGATCAGGCAGGCAGCAGTTCGAACGTAGCCTGCTCGCCCAGGGTCGGCTCGTCGCCTTCGGTGGTGATCTGGATCGAGTTGCCATATTTGGCGCGGGCGAGGCGGCCCGTTTGGCGGGCTTCGCTGACATCGGTGACGTGGCGGGCGGTGACGGGCACATCTTGACCGGCGACATGGAGGATGCCGCGGCCGTTGGCGAGGAAGTTCCGGGGCCAGTCACGGCCCAGCCCACCGCCGGAGCGGATGAACACGCGCTCGCCGTCGGTGTAGGCCCACAGGATGCGGCGCGATGAGTTGCCGCTGTTCCTGCCGAAGGTCGTCAGCTCGACCTCTCGCTCGCTGGCGACGCCGTCGATAACTTCACGCGCAAAGCCTGCCATGCCACGACCTTTCTCCCGAGCAACGACGCCTCGATTGAGTGCGCTGGAGGTCATAACACCAATGCGCGTCCGAGTGTTCCACGTTGCGTCCAACAGCGCTCGGAATCGGCGCCCGCTACCGGTTCGGGGCGCCGGGGGCGTGTGACGACGGCGAGGGGGGTGGCTGGCGCTGCTCGCCGAGCTGGCGCGCGATGCGCGCCAGGAACTGGTCTGGCACGTCGCCGGTCGGGGTGTACTCAAGCTTGCGGGCGAAGGCGTTGGCCAGCTTCAGGCTGAGGGCTGCCGACGCCTCGGGCAGGAACTCCGAACGGCGCATGAAGTACTCCCGGATGAGGCTCTGGTCCGCGGCGGTGACGCGGTGCAGGTTGGGGATCTGCTCGCCGTCGCTGACGATGATGCCCTGCATGGCGGGCATCGAGGCGGTTGGGATGTGCGCGATCGCGCCGCCGATCGTGCCGGCTGCAACCTCCGGCAGCTCCTTGACGACGATCGTGCCGGCGACGAGGTCGCCCAGCCGCCGCGAGCGCCTGTCCACCAGCATGACGACGGCGCCGATGACGTACATGAAGGGCAGGAAATCGGC
The DNA here is from genome assembly GCA_035513175.1 of Thermomicrobiales bacterium. Lineage (GTDB taxonomy): Bacteria > Chloroflexota > Chloroflexia > Thermomicrobiales > CFX8 > DATKCN01. The sequence goes on along the minus strand of DATKCN010000363.1, from coordinate 26,288 downwards.
GATGCGCACGATGTTGCGGATGGCCGCGTGGGAGAAGCGGATCGGGTATCCTCCCTCCTGGATGACGCGCAGCCCCGTCCAGCGCTTGCCGGGCGACTGCCCGTTCCAGATCGTCTCGAAGAACACGTAGTAGCCCCAGAGGATCGCGAAGGTCAACAGCGCCATCACGGCAAAGACGATCGCCATGATCGCTTCTCCGTCTGAATCCAAAAGGGCTTCATCGATAAGGTTGGCGGCGGCGGCCAGGCCGAAGACGCCCAGGCAGCCGATGGTAAACAGGATCAGCGACAGGAAGATCATGTCGACCAGCGTCGCGAGAAAGCGGGTGCCAAGCCCGGCGATGTCATATTCGAGCCCGATCTGCTCCGGGGTCTCGACGCGGTATCGATCGTCCGGGGGTGGCGGCGAATACACGGGACGCCTTTCCGGTGATTGACGAGTTCGTCGCCGCGCGCCGGGCGCGCTGGGAGCGCTTGGAGGCGCTCATCGGGCTGGCCCGCGGACGCAAGGGTTCGCGGCTCAGCGCCGACGAGCTGGAGCAACTGGGGCGATTGTACCGCCAGACGACCTCGGACCTAGCCATCGCCCGCCGCGATTTCCCCCGCGACCGGGTCACCCGCTATCTGGAGAGCCTGGTCAGCCGCGGGCACCCGGTCGTTTATCAACCCGAGGCGCGGGAATGGTCGTCCGTGGGACGGTTCTTCAGCCAGGATTTTCCGCGCGCGTTCCGGGAGTCGTGGCGCTTCACGCTCGTCGCCTTCGCGCTGTTCGCGATCCCGTTCGCGCTGGCGATGTTCGGGACGTTGATCGACCCGACGATCGGCCGCGTGGTGATGCCCCCGAGCGAATTCGTCGATCAGGTGGAGCGCGGAGAGTCCTGGCTGGAGATCGAGCGCGAGCAGCGGCCGTTCTTCGCCTCGCTGATTGCGACCAACAATATCCAGGTGACATTCCTGGCATTCGCCGGCGGCGCGCTGTTCGGGCTTGGCACGGTCTACGTACTGGTGAATAACGGCCTGATGATTGGCGCGGTGGCCGGGCTGGCGACGGCCCACGGGCTGGGTGGCGACCTGCTGGGGTTCGTGTCGCCGCACGGCGGGATCGAGCTGACGGTGATCTTCATCGCGGGGGGCGCGGGGTTGCGGATTGGGCACGCGCTGCTGCGCCCGGGGTTCGTCACACGCCGGGCCGCGCTGGCCGCCGCCGCGCAACGGGCGATCGTGCTGATGGGTGGCTGCGTGCCATTGCTGCTGTTGACGGGCGCGATCGAGGGCTTCGTCTCGCCCAGCGGGCTGCCGCTCTCCGCCAAGCTCGCGATCGGGGCGTTCAACCTCATGGCGCTGTTCGCGTACCTGCTGCTCGCGGGTCGGGGGGCGGAGGAGCCGCGGGCGGCGCGGTTGTCAATGGAACCGTCGCCCTTCGCGTGACTGTTGCGATTCGTGCGTCGTGGCGCATCGCATCCGTCCGGCTGGGACACGCGTTCCCGGATCGGCAGCGCGGCAGCTGGCTACGAGCGGCGACGCGACGCTAGCGCGTATCGGGCCGGGCGCATGCGACGCGCTCCTACGGCAGGTTGGCGCTGATCCAGGGGGCCATGTGCTCGCCGAGCATGATGGCGGGCAAGTTGGTGTTGGCGCGCATGATCCGGGGGAAGATCGAGGCGTCACAAACGTAGAGCCCGTCGACGCCGTGAACCTTGCCGCGCGGGTCGACGACCGCGCCGGGGTCGGTGGATGGTCCCATGCGACAAGTCGAGACCGGGTGATAGGCATGGCGGATGCCGGCGCGCAGGTACTCCGCCAGATCGTCACGGGGCGTGGGGTCGGGGCCCCGACCGAAGACGCGCTCGAACGGGGTCGTGCGCATCCAGTCGCTGGCGATCTCGATGCCCTCGGTCATGGCAGCGAGGTCGTGGCCGTCGGGGTCCTGGATCAGCTGGTGATCGAGCAGCGGGTGATCGCCAGGTTTCGTCGACTGCAGCGTCAGCGAGCCGCTGCCACGCGAGTCGACGAGGTAGAGGGCTATCAGATAGCCCCACTTGCCGGTCTCCCGATCGCGGCGGGTAATGCCGACGATGTGCAGGTCGAAGCCCTCGCTACACTGGCTACTGCGCGCCTTTGCCAACGTTTGCTCGTCGGGAACCCAGTTGGTCTCGGCGAAGGCGTCCATCTCGCGGTCGAGCGCCGGGGGCGAGTCGAGGAACAGGGAGATCGAGGGATGGTCGTTGAGACAGCGACCGACCCCTTCCCGCGCCTGAACGACCGGCACGTCGAGGTCGCGCAGGTGGGATTCGGGACCCACGCCGGAGCGCAGCAGGATGGCAGGCGAGCCGTATGTGCCGCCTGACAGCACGATGCGCGGCGCCTCGAAGCGCTGCCGCTGGAGGTCGATGATCGCCTCGACGGCGACGGCGCGTCCGCGCTGGATGTCGACCTTGTCCACCAGCGCGTTGTCGACGATCGTGAGATTGCCCTTCCGCCGCGCCGGGTCGATGTAGGCCAGCGACGTGTTCCAGCGCACGCCGCCGTCGATGTTAGCCGGTGAGGCTGCGACGCCGTGAATCTCGTCAGGATCGTTCAGGTCCGCCGAACGGGGCCAGCCGCCCGCGACAGCGCCCTCGACGAAGACGCGCTGGAACGGCGTCACCTCGTCGTCACACGGGATGCGCACCTTCATGGCCTGCCTGGCGCGCGCGAACGCAGGCGCTACCGACTCCCAGTCCCAGCCGGTGTTGCCGAGCGCCGCCCAGCCGTCGTAGTCGCAACGGTGGCCGACCAGCGCAACACAGCCGTTATGGGATGAGCAGCCGCCCATGATGCGGGCGCGGTCGAATCCGGTCATGTGCGTGTGGGTCGGGTGCGCCAGTCCGGCGTAGGCCCACTGGTGGCTGAGGGCGAACGAGCGGGCATCGAGGATATCGGCCGGCCAGCGACCCTCCGCGTATGGCCCATAGTCTGGTCCCGCTTCGATCAGCATGACGCGCAGGTCCGTGTCGCGCGCGATGATGCTGGCCAGCGTCGCGCCTGAGGAGCCTCCACCAACCACGATCAGATCAGCCTCACGCATCGTGACGCTCACTCGTGCCCTCCCATGACCCGCGAGTTCGACTGGCCGCCGGACAGTATACCGGCGCCGTCGCTACGCGAACGTCGCGCGGAAATTGAGGATGTCGGCGATGCGCTCCCCCGCGTCGATGCGGGCCGCGATGCCGCGCTCCTTGTCCTCGATCCCCAACCCGGCCTCGACGAGCTGCTCTGCCTGCTCGCGGGGCACGACGACCACGCCATCGTCATCGCCAACGATCCAGTCGCCCGGCTCGACCGGGATGCCGCCGCACGAGACGCGCACGCCGACCTTGCCGAGCCGCCGGTTCGAGCCAACTCGCGGCGTGACGTGGCGCGAGAATGACGGCAGGCCCAGCTCCCCCAGCCCGAAGACGTCGCGCACCGGTCCGTCGATGACGACGCCGGCCAGTCCCGCCGCCTTCGCGTCCCGGCCCATAAGCTCACCAAAGAGCGCCTCCGTCGCGTCGCCCAGGCCATCGACGACGAGGATGTCGCCCGGTTGCGCCTCGGCCAGCGCCTTGTGCACGGTGATGATGCTGCCAGTCATGCAGCGCACCGTAAATGCGGGACCGACGAGCTTGAGACCGGGCACGCGGGTCTTGATCCCGGCGTCCATCGTGGTCATGCCGGCCTGCGCGTCGCTCAGCGCCGCTGTCGGAATCGTCATCAGTGCCGCACGGATGTCCATGGGTGTCTCCTTACACGTGGTGCGCGGTTTGGGGGGTATCATCGCAGATGGCGCCGGGGGGTGGGGTTCCCTGATCACAGTTGAGCGCGCGCCTTTATCTCGAGGTAGCGGTTGACGATGCTGGTGGTGAGCTGCTCGGCTGGGACGTCGATGACGAGGGAGCCCTGGCGCTCGAGGCGGTCGATGAGGGTGCGACGCTCGTCGAGCAGGCGCTGGGCGACGACCTTTTCGTAGGCCTGACGCATGTCGGTCGGCGCGGCTGCGGCGAGGCGGACGATGTCGGGGTTGCTGGCCATGACGCAGACCGGCAGGTGCCGGCGGGCCAGCAGGCCGAGCGCGGCGACGAACGGCTCCTGGTCGGCGGACTCGGACAGATCGGTGAAGAGCACGATGAGCGAGCGCTTGAGCTGCCTGCCCGCCAGGAAGCGCAGCGCGAGCGCCTGATCGGACTCGACCGGCTGCGAGCCGACATTGTAGAGCTGTTCGATCATCAGTTGGAGCTGTCGCTGGCCACGCGCCAGGGGCGTGAAGCGCCCGACGCGATCGGCGAAGGCGAGCAGGCCCGTGCGGTCGCCCATCTCCATCGCGACGTAGGCCAGCAGCAGCGCCGAGTTAATGGCGTAGTCCAGCTTGATCATGCCCTGGATGGGCGTGCCCATCAGGCGGCCGGTGTCGAGCGCGATGACGAGGTTCTGGCTGCGCTCGGTCTCATACTCGGTCGTCACCGGCTGGCGGCGGCGGGCGGTCGCCTTCCAGTTGATGCGGCGGAAGTCATCGTCCGGCAGGTAGTCGCGCAGCCGCTCGAACTCGGTGCCGCTGCCGCGCAGACGCGTGCGTCGCAGGCCCGCCTCGTGCAGGCGTCCCCGGCGCGCCAGCATGTCATACCGCCGGATCGCGCGCAGGTTGGGGTAGACGCGCGCGGGGTCGCCGCCAGGGTAGCTCAACTGGCGCATGAACAGGCCGATAAGCGACTCGACCCGCAGCACGATCCGGCCAAAGGGGTAGTCGCCGCGCCGCAACGGCCGCAGGTGGTAGCCCCCGCTCCAGGCGCCGCCGGGCGCGATCTCGCCGGCAAACGGCTCGTGGTCGGTGGGGATGCCGGGCGGGGTCTCGTCCCGCACGAGAAGACGCAACGCGCGGGCTGGGAAGCGGTCGGCGCTCGTCCAGACGACCCGCAGCCACACCGGGTTGGACTCGGCCAGTGACAGCCGGGCGTCGTACTCGCGCGAGACGAGGAAGTCGGCGTGCCCTGGGGCGTGCAGAGCGTCCCAGAGTGCCAGCGCGATGAGCCCGATGAAGCAGGCGATGGCCACGATGAGGAAGGCCGGGACGATGGTCGCCACCAGCAGCGGCAGGGCCGCGAAGAGCGCCAGCAACAACAGCTTGCGCGTCGGAACGAGCTGCATCTAGCGTGGCACTTCGACAGTGGCCAGCAGGCGCTGGATCACGAGGTCGGGGCTCAGCGCCTCCAGTTCCGCTTCGGGTTTGAGCAGCAGGCGATGACGAAGCACCGGCGGCGCCAGCTGCTTGATGTCGTCAGGCAGGACGAATTCGCGGCCATGCAGCGCGGCGAGCGCCTTGCTCCCGAGCAGCAGCGCGATGCCCGCGCGGGGACTGGCGCCGAGCTGGACATCGTGCGACTGCCGGGTGGCGCGCACCAGGCGCGTGATGTAGTTCAGGATGCTGGCGTCGACGACGACGGCCCGCACGCCGGCCCGCAACGCGGCGAGCGAATGCTCGTCTATGACCGGCTCGAGGTTGAGGCTGGCGAGGTCGCGAGCGTCGAAACCGTGATGATAGCGCGCGATGACGGCTTGCTCCACCTCCGCCGAGCCGTAATCGACCAGCAGCTTGAAGAAAAAGCGGTCGATCTGCGCCTCGGGCAACGGATAGGTGCCCTCGTACTCGATCGGGTTCTGGGTAGCGACGACCATGAACAGCTCTGGCAGGGGGTAGCGCGTGCCTTCGAGCGTGACCTGGCGCTCTTCCATCGCTTCCAGCAGGGCGGACTGCGTCTTGGCCGGGGCGCGGTTGATTTCATCGGCCAGGAAGACGTTGGTGAAGATCGGGCCGCGCCGCAGGTTGAACTGCCCCGTGTTCATGTCGAACACGCTCGTGCCGAGGATGTCGGATGGCATCAGGTCAGGCGTGAACTGCGAGCGGGTGAACTCGGCGCGCAGCAGCAGCGCCAGCGTCTTGGCCATCAGGGTCTTGGCAGTGCCGGGCACGCCTTCGAGGAGGACGTGACCGCCTGCCAGCAGACTGACGAGCATCAGCTCGATCGTCTCCTCCTGCCCGACCACCGCGCGCGACGCCCGATCGAGGATCTGTTCGCGAACTGCCTGCAGCTCTGCCACCACGCTCCCTCTCGGCTACCCGGCGCTCACTGGCCGGTCATGCGTTTCTGTATCGCGTCCACCTCGCGCATGAGCGCCACCGTCTCCTGCTCGCCAACAGCGGATGGCGATTCGAGGCGCTCCAGCAGCGGGCCGAGTGCCGCCGCGTCCCCGCCGCGGTCGCTCAGGGCGCCGGCGAATTCGCGGGCCGGCTGGTCCGCACGGACGCGGAAGCGGGCGCCGAGCGCGCGCTTGACGTGGGTGGCGTATTCGCGCCGCAGCCAGTCGTGGTGGCTCCCCCGCCGCAACAGCGCGCCCATGGTGGCGACGTACTCCGCCCGCGACCGCAGCGCGGCGATGGATGAACCGGGCGTCGCCCGCCCGAACCGCCGCCCGCTGAACGCGAGATACAGCAGCGCCAGCAGCGACGCGTAGATGATCGTCCAGCCCCACGGCTCGCTCGAGAGGCGGGCGGTGAGCGTACCGTGCTCCGTCAGCCCCTGATGGTACTCATCGAAGGCGACGGCGCTGCCGGGCGGAATGCCTGCCAGCAGGTTGAGGACCACGGCGGCGTTGTCGGCGGCGCCGAGCGATTCGTTGCTGACCATGCGCGGGTCGGACAGCGCGTAGACCGTGCCCTCCCCGGCGGCCCGCGATGCGAGCACGACGCGCCTTCCGCCGTCCCCGGCAGCGAGCAGCGGGACCCAGGCCGGGTCACGGGGCTGGAGCCAGGCGTGTCCCGCGATGTCGACCGACTCGACCGGCAGGTGGGCGAAGACCGGTTGCAGGGGCGTTGCCCGCTCGTCCGTCGTTCGCTGACGGAGAATGCCGACATCGTAGGCGTCCATAAGCCCGTTCGGTTCGCTGGACGCGATGACCAGCGTGCCGCCCCGCTCGACCCAGCGTTGGACCTCGTCGATCTCCCCGCTGGAGAACACGTGCGTCGGTTGCAGGACGAACAGGGCGCGGGTGGTCGGGTCGATCGAGAACTGTCGGAACCTGATCGCGCGGGTGTCGTAGCCGAGGTCGGACAGCCAGATCACCAGCGCCCGCGCTCCGCTGGAGCGGTTGGACGACGTGCGCAACGCGGGGCCGGTGTCCTCGCCCGGCTCCGGCTCGTAGACCGCCACCGCGAGGACGCCGAGCAGCAGCAGCCCGCCCACGAGGGCGATGATCCAGCGATAGGATGACAGAAGTCCGTTCACGCCTGCGTCTCCCAGACAACATCGGCCAGGCGCGAGAACGTGAGGTAGTCATCCGCCGAGCAGGACGCTCCGCCGTACCAGACGCGGTCGAAGCGGTCGACCAGCGGGGAGAGACGCTGCCGCAACGTTTCGTCGCCGTAGATGCGCGTCGCGCGCAGCACCTCCTGATTGGTCAGCGAGCGGTCGAACCGCAGCCGTCCGGTCTCGTCGAGGCGCAACAGCGTCGCGAGATAGAGCGCGCGCAGGGCCTCGCGGAAGTTGCCGTCGAGGAACAGCTGCTCCGCGTTGGCCCGCGCATCCGCGGCGCTCAGCCGTGTCTCCCGTGCGGCTTCGAGGCGCGCGATGTCGGACGTCATCGCCTGACGCACGTTGCGGATGACGAGCACGATGACGGCGACGATGGCCGCGATGCCGATGGCCGCCATGATGGCCCGCAGCACGACGCCGCCGGCCGACGAACCACCTTCCGAGTCGAACAGCGGCGACAGCCACCGAGCTATCCGCTCGATGACCGGCGACAGCACGTCATCCAGCGCGTCGACGAGGCGCTGTCGCCAGGAGCGCTCGCCGTCGTCCGGCTCGGGGGGCGCGAACTCGGAGCGGGCGAGGACGGCGTCGAGCGCGGACAGTGCGTCGTCGTCGCCGGGTGAGGAGAGACTGGCGCGCTCGATGGCGGAGATCGCGGCTTCGATGCGGGCGAGCGCCCGCTTGATGTCGGGCGGCGAGGCGCGCAGGTCGGCCAGAATCGCCGAGAGGTCGGGCTCGACCGGCGCACCGCCCGCGACAGTGACCGAACCGACGCCCGCCAGCATCTCGGCAGCCGTGGCGGGGTCCGGCTCGGGCGCCCGCAGCGCATCTGCCGCGCGGCTCAAGGTCATCAGATATGTTTCGACATCCTGCGCGGCGGCAATGCTCGTCGTCGCCAGCAGGCACAGCAACGCCGCGGCGAGCGCGAGCGCGCCACGGCGGCGCGGCATCAGAAGCCGCGTCCCGGCGCCGGGGCCTGGTCCAGCGCCACTTCCATCTCGCGCGCCTGGTACTCCAGATCGAAGCCTTCCTTGCGCATGCGCAGATCGAAGTAGAGCAGCGTCACCGTGCAGTAGAGGATGGGGCCAGCGATGATCGTGCCGGCCGCGTTGCCGATGGTGGCGAGCAGGGTGGCAACCGGCGACATCTCCGCGAACGGGTCGGAGAGCATGGTGCTGCCTCCCGCGGCCATCGCGGGGATCGAGAACGCGATAACGATGACAAACTGAATGATGACGGCGACCAGGCCGACGCCGAGCACGCGCCACCAGTGCCCGCTGACCAGCGCGCGGCTGCGGCTAAGGGCGTCGCCAATGCCGCGGCGCTCGATGATGAGCACGTGCAGCGCGAAGATCCAGGCGATCGCGAAGTAGACGCCGATGAAGAACACGAACGACAGCGCCATTACCACGATGGCATAGACGATCGCGAGCAGCAGGGCGGTCCCGAATCGACCGACGACGTCGCTGTACGCCCGGCGCTCGTCCATCGGCTCGTTCAGGAAGACGCTCGCCGAGGCGCGGGCCATCGCGGTCCACAGCGCGACGTAGACGAGGACTGACAGCCCCGTGGTGATCAGCGACGAGACGCCGACGAAGACGAGGTCGGACTGGTCGCCGGCGAGGGACAGGACAATCTGCACGACGCTCAGCGGCACGATGGCGAAGGCGCCGATGACGATGAACATGCGGAAGTGCCGGCGGTAGAGGTTGATGGCCTCGTCGATGATGTCCCCGGCCGTCATTGGGCGCAGCCTGGGTCCCGGGTGCGACATCGACATGTGCTGCTCCTCGCTGCTTCCCGTGCCGGCTTGCGAATGGCGTCGGGCTCAGTGTGGCATACGCGGGCAATCCGGACTCGCCACGTCGCGCACGGCGTCGGTCCAGGCGCGTCATGCGCCCGACATGCAGGCGGTGTATTGTATGCGTAGCCGCCCGGTCGGTTTGCGCGCAGCGCGTTCGGTCATGGACGCCCGCAATCACCGAGCGTGCCGGTGTGGCGGGCGTTGCCGTCCGATGAGTCTCCGGGGAGCACGGACATCAGGCAGGTGTACTCGGGAGGGGTTGGCATGACGGCAGGCGTGGCATGGGGCGGGCATTCGATGGTGTCGCCGCTCAGGCGGGTGCTCGTGTATCCCCCGGTTCCACCACACGCGTCGATGTCCTGGCAGGCGTTCGGCTACCTGCGGCACATCGATCACGCGATGGCGCGCGACGAGCACGCCGTCCTGCGCCGGCTGCTGGCCGACGCGGGGGTCGACGTCGTCAGCGGCGAGATCGACCGGCCGGAGCTGCAGGACGCGATCTTCCCGTTCGATCCGCTCATCACCACCGACGCCGGAGCGATCCTGTGCCGCATGGGCAAGACTCTGCGTGAGCCCGAGGTTGACCTGGCGGAGCAGACGATGGCCGACCTCGGCATCCCGATCGCGGGACGTATCACCGATCCGGGGCGTGTCGAAGGGGGCGACTGTCTGTGGATCGACAGGCACACGCTCGCCGTGGGGCGGGGCTACCGCACCAACCTGGCCGGCATCTGCCAGCTCTCCGACATACTTGAGGAGCAGGATGTCGAGGTGCTGTCGTTCGACCTGCCGCACTGGAACGGGCCGGGCGAATGCCTGCATCTGCTGTCGCTGATCAGCATGCTCGATGACGACCTGGCGGTCGTCTATCGCCCGCTGATGGCGGTCGCGTTCGTCGAGCTATTGGAAGCGCGCGGCATCGAGTTGATCGACATTCCGGAGAGCGAGTTCGTGTCGCAGGGTTGCAACGTGCTGGCGCTCGACCGCAGGAAGTGCCTGATGTTGCGCGACAACGTCGAGACGGCGGAACGGCTGCGGGCCGTGGGCTGCGACGTCACGCTGTACAAGGGCGACGAGATCTCCCACAACCGCACCGGAGGTCCGACCTGCCTGACTCGCCCGATTCTGCGGAGCGACAGCGTGTGACGGATGTGTCGTCAGTTTCTAACGTCTCCCAATGGATGATCTGACACGCACGAACCCGCGCGTAGTCCCGGCGACAGGCTTGTGCGCGCGGGTACACTTTCGGCGTGAGGCGGGACCGCGAGTGACGTTTCCCGCCCGATCGCGATTGTTACTCAATGCGCGGCGGACCCTTTCCGCCACGGGACCCGCACCAGGGCACGTAAACATATATGGCAATCAGCCGCAACCCGCTCGCGAAGCTCCTGACAGGGAAGCGGCGGAGCGAGGGATCAATCAAACCCAGTTCGACGCGGAATCGAACCCAGTCGTCCGGCGCGCAACGGCGTGAGCAACTGGCTCGCATCGCGCGCTACACGCGCGCCGGGGCGATCGCCGTGGTGCTCGTCGTGCTGGCGGTCATCGCCGGCTTTCAGTACGCAGAGCGCGACACGATCCGCGCTGGCGTGCACGCGTATGGGGTAGACCTCGGCGGCATGAGCCGGGAGCAGGCCGACGCGGCGCTGGCCGACGCGAGCGCCGCGCGCGCCAGTGAGCGGTTGCGCTTGACGGATGGGACGCGTCGCTGGTCGTTTACGGCCGCCGAGCTGGGGCTGACGATGAAGCCGGAGCAGGCGCTCGACGACGCGCTGGACGCAGGGCACGAGGGGTATGGCGCGTCCCGGCTGGCCGTGCTGTGGCATCTGCGCTCGCAGCCGCACGAGGTGGGGTTTGACAGCATCGCCGTGCAGGAGACGCTGCTCGACAGCGCGCTGCGGCAGCTGGCCGCGGAGATCTTTCAGGAGAAGGTCGACCCGCTGCTCGAGCTGCAATTCGATCGTGCGGCCTACACGCCGGCCGTCGTTGGGCGACGGCTGGACATTGAGCGCACCCGCGCGAACATCGTCGGCGCCCTCGCGACCGGCGAGCTCGTCGTGCCACTCACCATTCGGGAGACGCGGCCGATCGCCTACGATGAGGACTACGAGACGGCACGCGGGCAGCTCGACAATGTGCTGAACGGACCGATCGAGCTGAAGACTACGACCGACACGTGGACGATGCAGCCCCATCACATCGCAAACTGGATGACGATTCACCAGGCGCACGTTGGAGAGCCGGCCCGCGTCGAGATCAATCAAACGTGGGTCGACGCCGTCGTCTGGGAGATCGCGCTGGACACCGACCGCAGCCCGCAGAGCGCGCGCGTCTGGTGGGATGTCAGCGGCGCGCTGGTCGTGACCAGGGAGGGTTCGCCGGGCTACGAGCTGGACCAGCCACGGTCCCGCGAGATGATCCTCAACGCGTTCCTCGGTCACACTCCGGAGGACAGGGTCGATCTGCCGGTGACGATCAACAACCCGCCCGCGCTGCCGGACGATCTGAACACGCTCGGCATCAACTCGATGATCGCGCAGTCGAGCACGCCCTACGGCGGCGGGCTCGCGGAACGCATGCACAACATCGAGCTGGCGGCGCGACTTCTGACCGGCACCATCGTGCTGCCGGGGCAGACGTTCTCGTTCAACGCCGAGATCGGCGAGATGACCACGGAGGCGGGCTTCCAGACCGGCTATGGCATCGCCCAGGAGGCGGACGGCGAGCTGCGGACGATACCGGCCGAGGCAGGGGGCATCTGCCAGGTCTCCACCACGGTGTTCCAGCCGGTGTTCTGGTCCGGTTACCAGATCGACCAGCGCAGCACGCACTCGTACTGGATTCCGGGCTACGCCTATAACGGCTTCGTCGGGATGGATTCAACGGTCGAGCCGGCCCTGGGTCTCGACTTAAAGTGGACGAACAACACGTCCACCGCCGTGCTGATCGAGGCGTCGACGGACGGTCAGTACTTCACCGTCGTGCTGTACGGCGCCGCGCCGAACTGGCGGGTTGAGATCGATGCCCCGGTCATCTCAAATGTGAAGGCAGCGGATCAGGAGATCGTCTACGAGCCGTCGGCGGACATCCCGAATGGCGCGCAGCGCCGCATCGAGCGGGCGCACGATGGGTTCGACGTCTCGATCACTCGCCGGGTCATCAGCGGCGATAACGTCGAGACGACGGTCTGGACAGCGACCTACGGCCCGTCCCGCAACGTTGTCCTGGTCGGCTCGGACACCGGCGAGCTGCCGGAGGGCTGGGTCGCCCCGGAGTCTTGAGGCGGGATACGTCCGCGCGAGTGGCGCCTCACCCCCGACCCCCTCTCCCAGCGCTGAACGTCGGAGATGGTTCGACCGCGCAGGAGAGGCTCCGCGGCGCCTTCCCTATCCGTCCCGCATATCGCGTCCCGCGTCCCGACCCACGCGACCGTCACCCTCATCCCGCACACCGTACCTGGCCAACGTCGCGTCGAACGCGGTCTGGAGGTTGACGCCGGTGCTGTTCGCGATGCAGAGCAGCACGAACAGGACATCGCCCAGCTCCTCGGCGATCTGCGCCGCGTTCTCGTGCTGCTTGACCCGCTTCGGGCCGTGCGCCTGGTTGACTGCCCGGGCGAGCTCGCCCACCTCTTCCGCCAGACGCGCCAGATTCGCCAGCGGGGGCCAGTACTCGCCGTCCCAGTGGCGCTTCGCCCAGGCGTCGATTGACGCCTGCATTTCTGCAAGGGATAGTTGTTGATCGTTCATCCACGCTCCTGTTTCCTCACGCCGTGCGCCGAAGTTGACAAGCGTGACGTGGCTCGCGACAATGCCCGTCCGGCGTCGGCTGGGGGGAAACGGCTCGACGCCCCGTGCAGTCGGTCTGGAGACGCCATGTTCTCATATCCTTCGTCACTCGACGGCGGCGCGCCGGGCGACGAGCGGAAACCTGATCCCGCCCCTTCGACGCGCCCGAGACCGGCGCAGGGCAGGTCCGCGCCAGCGCCGATGGAGCTGGAATCGAAGTGGCTGTCGATTGACGCGGCCTGCAAGCTCCTGGGGGTCGACCAGTCGACGTTGCGCCGCTGGAGCGACAACGGCAAGATCCCCGTCTTCCGCACGCCCGGCGGTCACCGCCGTTACTCCGAAGACGACCTGCGCGCGCTGGTGCGTGGCGAGCCACGCCGCAAACGAGTTAGCCGCCAGGTGCTCACGACCCGCTCGATGTCGGCCTACGAGCACGACTACCTCGGCCAGGCGCGCTCCCGAAGCTGGTACCGGGCGTACGACCCGGCCACGCTGGAGCAGCTTCGCCCCCTCGGACGGCGCATGGTAGACCTGACGATCCGCTACATCAGCGGGCGGGGTGAGCGCGACGGCATCCTCACCGAGAGCCGCGAGCTGGGCTTTCAGTATGGGCTCTTCTCGGCGCGCGTGGGCCTGTCGACGGCTGAGGCACTGGAGGCGTTTCTGTTTTTCCGCACTCCGGTGATTCGCGCCGTAACCGACTACATCGAGGACGAAAACGTCCCGACCCAGCGCGCGGCGCGCATCACCAGCGAGTTGAACGCGTTCCTCGATCAAGTGCTCATCGCGACCATCAGGGCGCATCAGGAGCACGCGGGCGGCGACTGAGCCATCCCTCTCACGCTGCCCGACGGGAGTCTGTCCGGCCGCAGGCGTCGTCCACCGACGCGATCCAGCGCGGCGCGGGCGGCCACGTCCGGCGCGCTACGCATGGGGTATGCTCCCGCCCGGTGAGGGCGAACAGGAGCGTGGGTGCCAGACAGACAGGACGACGCGAGTAGCGCGCGGCCGGCAGGCCGGTTGCGTGGGCTGTACCGGCGCAATCGCGCGCTGTTCTGGGTCTGCGCCCTGATCGCGGTCAACCAGCTCGGCTTCGGCAGCATCGTGCCGGTCGTGCCGCTGTACGCCGAGACGTTCGGCGTCACCAACGCCGCCATCGGCTTGACGATCGCCATCTACGGCCTCGCCCGCTTCCTGATGAACATCCCGACCGGCTACGTTGCCGACCGCATGGGGCGGCGCGTGGCGCTGGCGATGGGCGGCTCGATCACTGTCCTCGGCAATCTCATTTGCGCGCTGGCGCCGTCATACTGGCTGTTTCTCGGGGGCCGCTTCGTGGCGGGGGCCGGAGCGGCCATGGTGATCACCGGCACGCAGATCGTCGTGGCCGACATTTCCAAGCCCGAGAACCGGGGCCGCATGATGTCGGTCTACATGGGCACGTTCATGTTCGCGGTCGGCCTGGGGCCGCTGCCGGGGGGCTTCCTGGCCGAGTACGTGTCGCTGTCGGCGCCGTTCTGGGCCTACGTCATTCTTGGCGCGATCGTGGGGGTGCTGGCGTGGTTCCGGGTGCCGGAAACACGTCAGGCCGGCGCGGAAGGCGCCGACTTCGTCGCTCCGCCGACCATGGCGCTGCACAGGCAATTGCGGCTTCTGACGGCGCAGCTGGGCTTCCTGCTGATTTCGATCGTGTCGTTCTGCACCTTCTTCGCGCGCACCGGCGCGCTGTTCACCTTGATCCCGACGCTGGGCAGCAACAAGCTCGGCCTGTCGCCTGGCCAGATCGGCATCGGCCTGGCCATGATCAGTATCGTCGGCCTGCTGCTTGCGTATCCCAGCGGGATGCTGGTCGACCGCTTTGGACGCAAGACTGTGATCGCGCCGAGCACGATCATCAGCGGCGCGTCGATGGCTGCCTTCGCGCTCGCGCCGGGGTTCGGGCTCTTCATCCTGGCCTGCGTGCTCTGGGCGGTGTCGTCGGGCATCGCGTCCGCCGCGCCGACGGCCTACGCCGCCGACACCGCCCCGCCCGGCATGAACGCCCAGGCGATGGGCATGTACCGCATGCTGGCGGACTTCGGGTACGTGGCCGGACCACTCACCCTCGGCTTCACCGCCGATCTGTTCTCGCAGGAGGCGGCGCTGTATGCCACCGGCGCGCTCGTGATCCTGGCCGGACTGGCGTTCGCCGCGCTCGCTCCCGAAACATATCGCGCTGCCGGCAGACCGGCTCTCGGCAACGCGGGATCCCAGCAATCGCGAGACCGAGGAGGGTAACGTGACATCATCAGCCAGGCGCCGGCAACGTCTGGTCGCGACGTTGCGCGCGCGCGGCGCGCTGCATCACGCGCAGGTCGAGCGCGCGTTTCTCACCGTCCCGCGCGAGGCGTTCGTGCCGGGTCTGTCGTTGGACGTCGTTTACCGGGATGAGGCGATCCTGACGAAAGTGGAGGACGGCGTCAGCGTCAGCTCCTCGTCGCAGCCAGCGATCATGGCACTCATGCTGGAGCAACTCGATCTGTTCCCCGGCGCGCGCGTGCTGGAGATCGGGGCGGGGACCGGCTACAACGCCGCGCTGCTGCGCGAGATTACTGGCCCGTCCGGCGAGGTCGTGACGGTTGACATCGACCCCGAGGTCGGCGGCTGGGCCGACGAGCGCCTGCGATCCAGCGGCTATGGCGACGTGCTCGTGCGCTGCGCCGATGGAGCGGACGGCTGGCCCGAACGCGCGCCGTACGACCGCATCGAGCTGACGGTCGGGGCGGATGACATCGCCCCGGCCTGGCACGAGCAGCTTGTCGACGGCGGCGTGCTCGTGATCCCGCTCTGGGTGCGAACCGGCCAGATCTGTCTCGCGTTCGAGCGCCGGGGCGACGGCTTCGAGAGCTGTTCCGCCCAGCCATGTGGATTCATCCCGCTGCGGGGACGCATGGCGGCCGCGTCGCATGTCGCGGAGGTCGCGGACGGCGTCGTCGCGTTGGTGCGCGACGATCACACGGCGGCGCGCGCCCGCGCGCTGCTACGCCTGCCGCTCGACAGCGCGCCCTGGGATGGCCATGCCTGGGACGGCTTCTCGTTCTTCGCCGGTCTGTGGAACCTGCCGGTGTTCAGCATCTGGGCCAGCATCGATGGCGGCGCGGCGTTCCGCGGCGGTGGGTTCGCGCTGATTGACAGCGAGCGGGACAGCGTCGCGCTGGTCGCGTCGGCGCCGGAGAGTTCCGCGCTCCGCCTGCTCTCGTTCGGAAGTCGCGCGGCAGCCGAGACGCTTGAGTCAGCGCACCGGCGCTGGCATGTGCTGGGCCGCCCCGACATCGACCAGCTCTCGGTGACCGCCCGCCCACTGCCTGTCGCTCCCGAGCCAGCACCGTATGAGATCGCGGTCGACACGCGCCGGTGGCGCCTGTTGCTCTCCCGCCACGCTGGTCCGCTGCGCTAGCGCGACGATCAATCGCCCCGCGACGCGCGCCACGTGTCGCGCGCCGCGACCCAGTCATCGCGCAGCACGTCGTACATCAGGGCGTCGATGTGCGCGCCATCGCGCGTCTCGACCCAACGCTGGCGCCCGGCCAGCCGGTAGCCCTGCTTCGCCAGCGCGCTCGAGGAGCGCGTGTTCGGCTCGATGACCCATGCGTGCAGCGCGTGCAGCTGGATGTGGTCGAAGGCGTACTCCAGCAGCAGGTGCTTCGCTTCCGTTCCGAAGCCTTTTCCACGGTAGTTGGCGTCGCCGATCCAGCTGCCGGTTTCCGCTGTTCGGTGGATCCAGTCGATGTCGTTCAGCTCGACGACCCCAATCATCGTGTCGTCGTTCGCGAGGCAGACGGCGAACACGACATCGGATGGAGGCAAGTGCGTGTACAACTTGTCGAGGAACTGTTCGAATGCAATCGGGCTGAACGGCATCCGCCAGCGATCCATCATCGTTTCGGTCTCGGCGGCCGAGTAGCGAGCCTGAGCGTCGTTGTCGCCTTCCTCCATCGGGCGCAGGTAGACCCGATCTCCGACGATAACCGGATTATGCATGTCGGCCCCCTCGCTCGACGAGACGTGGATTCAACGCCTGATACATCAGCAGATCGACCCGGTAGCCGCCACGCGCAACGTGCTCACGCAGCCGCGCACCGGCGATCAGCCCCAATTCCTCGGCCGCCGCGATCGATACCGGCCGATCTGAGGCGATGTCGACCATGACGGTCGCGTGTTCGGCCTCGTCCCTGAGCCACGGGACGAGCACGCGGATCGCGTCGGCTTCCAGCTCATCCGCGTCCGTTGCCGTGGGGGCCATCGTGAAGGCCAGCGCGGCGTGGACGCGGTTCGCCCGCATCGACACGCTGCCGGCGATCGTGTGATCGGCGACTCGAGCGATGACGAGCCGGCGCTTGCGGTCCCAGACATCGGAGTGCGTCTCCTTCAAATAGCGCTCCGCCCGAACCGGGTCGATTGGGAAGGGTTCCGGAAACCAGGCCGCCGCCTGCTTCGCGTCCTCCTTGGTGAGCGCGCGAACGTAGATCAGATCGCCCGTCAGGTAGACGGCTCGCATGCACCCGTCCTTTCAGTTGATGTGTCAGCGCCGGAGTATATCCAATGGACGAGGTGGCATGTCTCGTGCACCGCCTTGCGCCAGATGCTGACCGGCACGGAACGCCGTCGCGCCCGTGCCGGCATGAGCCAACACACACCTTGCACAAGCGCGGACCATGCGGAGGGAGCGCCACCATGAACCGCACGAGGGATCTGCTGAATCTCGACGCCGCCCGACAGCAGCATGAGTTGGCATCACTCGCGGAGCGTTCCGGCGCTTCTCGCTGGGCGCCGGTCTGCGGGGGCGCGCTGCTCGCCGCGGCCGGGCTTTCCCGCCGCTCGTTCGGGGGGACGCTGCTGGCGCTGGCCGGCGGAGGGCTCGCCTATCTCGGATACACCGGCCGCATCCCGCTGGGGACGATGACCGCGCCGGATGGCGAGTCGAGCCTGCGTGTCGAGGAGTCGATCGCGATCGCGCGCCCGACCGCCGAGGTGTACGCCGAGTGGCGTGACGTCGAGCGCCTGCCCGCCAGCATGAGCCATCTGATCTCAGTGCGGCAGACCGCTGCCGGTCTCTCGCATTGGGTGGCGCGCGGCCCGGCGGGACGAATCGTCGAGTGGGACGCCGAGGTGATCCACGATCACGAGAGCCGCATCATCGCGTGGCGGTCGGTCGGCAACGCCGACGTGCACAACGTCGGCTCGGTGCGCTTCGACGACGCGCCACATGGGCGGGGAACCGAGCTGAAGGTGACGCTCGAATACACGCCGCCCGGCGGCAGGCTCGGCGCGGCCATCGCCAGGCTGCTCGGCGCGGAGCCCGGCCAGCAGATCGCCGACGACCTGCGCCGCTTCAAGCAGCACATCGAGTCGGGCGAGCCCTCGACGAACGGCGAGCAGTCGCACGGGGGCGGCCGGGAGAGCCGCATGGACGCGGGGCTGCCGCGGGAACACTGGGAGTGACGCGCGCTGTGTAACGTGTGACGTGTGCGCTGGACGCGCGGAGGGGCGAAACCGGCGGCGATTGCTTCGCGTCGAGGTGGATCTTTCGCGAGTCCCAACGTGGCACTTGCCTGCCGGCCGGATCGCCTGCATCATTCGCCGGGACGATGGCAGTGAGGAGGCCGGCACGCGTGAGTCAGATTCTGGACGGGACAATTGGCGAAGCACTGTCGGCTGAGGCGCTGGCGCGGCGGGCGGCGCTGCCGATCAAGCCTGCCCCGCTGACGCTCTCCGGAACGTGCGTGAGGCTGGAACCGTTCGACCCGGGGCGCGACCTGGAGCCACTGTTCGCGGTGTCGAATGGGGAGCCGGCCGCGCTCGGCGCGCGGCCGATCGAGGCGTACGACCCGGACGCGGTGATCTGGCGCTACATGTTCGCCGGGCCGTTCGCGGACGTCGACGCCTTCGCCGCCTACATGCGCGGGCAATATGAGGCGCCGAACGGGTTATGCCTGACCGTGTTCGACACGGCGACGGAACGGCAGGTCGGCATCTGCAACTACATGACGAACATGCCGGAGCACCTGAAGGTGGAGCTCGGAAGCATCTGGTACAGCCCACTCGTCCAGCGCACGAACGCGAACCTCGAATCGACGTACCTGATGCTACGGCACGCGTTCGACCTCGGCTACCGGCGCGTGGAGTGGAAGTGCGACGCGCTGAACGAGCGTTCCCGTCGCGCGGCGCTGCGCATGGGCTTTCAGTTCGAAGGCATTCAGGACGCGCACTTCATCATAAAGAACCGAAACCGCGACACTGCGTGGTATCGCATCCTGGACCGGGAGTGGGCGGAGGTGAAGGAGCGGCTGGAACGACTGCTGGCGACGTGACGCATCAGGCGAGTGAGTGGGAAGCGGAAAGTGATTCAGGCTCACTGGTCCAGGGCATGCCCGAACCCTCAATCGCCCTGCTTGCCACTTTCGACTGGTTACCCCTCGTACAGCGCCTCCCGGATCGCGCTGACGTGCTGGCGCAGCGCCGTGTCGGATTCCAGCCCTTTCTCGATCTTGTCGACGCCGTGCATGACGGTGGAGTGATCCCGGCCGCCGAGCAATTGTCCGATCTCGACCAGTGACGAGCCGGTGTCCTCGCGCAGCACGTACATCGTCACCTGGCGTGGCAGCACGATCTCCTTGCTGCGGCCCCGTCCGCGCACCTCGGTCATCGAGACACGGAAGTGCTTGAGCACCTCGCCGATGACGCGGTCGGGCGTGATCTGCGCCCGCCTGGCTTCCATGGCGGCGTCGTTGAGCGCCTGGATCGCGATCTCCATGCGGATCGGCTGGTTGTAGAGCTGCGCCAACGCGATGATCTTGTTCAGCGCGCCTTCCAGTTCGCGAATGTTGCTCTGCACCTTGCGGGCGACGTATTCGAGCACGTCACTGGAGATCTGAACGCCCAGCGTCTGCCCCTTGCGGTTGAGAATCGCCGTGCGCGTCTCGAAGTCGGGCGGCTGCACGTCGGCGATCAGCCCGCCCTCGAACCGCGAGCGCAGCCGGTCCTCGAGCGTCGGGATGGCGCGCGGCGGTTTGTCGGACGACACGATGATCTGCCGGCCCGACTGGTACAGCTCGTTGAAGGTGTGAAAGAACTCCTCCTGCGTCGCCTCCTTGCCGGCGATGAACTGGATGTCATCGATCATCAGAATATCGGCTGAGCGGTAGCGGTCGCGGAACTCGTCCGTGCGCTGGCCCATGATCGACTTGATCAGGTCGTTCGTGAACCGCTCAGACGACACGTACAACACGTGCGTGTTCGGCCGCAACGCGAAGGCGCGATGACCGATGGCGTGCATGAGGTGCGTCTTGCCCAGCCCAACGCCGCCGTAGATGAACAGCGGGTTGAACGACCTGGCGGGATTGTCCGCCACCGCCATCGACGCGGCGTGCGGCAGCCGGTTCGACGGGCCGACGACGAACGTATCGAAGGTGTACGAGGTGTTCAGCCCGTGGCGTGGAGCGGGCGTCAGTTCCATCTGATGCGTCACGGGCCGCGGGCTCTGCTCGACTGCCTGCCGGTTGCGGGCGGCCGGCGCGTCCGGACGCGGCCTGGTCCGGGGCGCGCGCATCGCGACAGAATCAGGCTGCCCGTTGACGACATATTCGACAGCCACGCGCCGGTTCATGATCGTCGACAGGGCCATCGTAATGTCCCCATCGAACTTCATCCTCAACTGCTCGACGGCAAACGCGTTCGGCGCCGCCACGGTCGCCACGCCATCGGCCACGGCCACGAGCGATGTCGCCCGCAGCCACGTCTCGAAGTTGGCGCGGCTTATGCGGTCCCGCAGATCGCTCAGCGCCGCCTGCCAGACCTGCTGGTAGCGCGGATCGTCGTGACGTGCCGCATGCTGCGCGCTGGGTGCTTCGTCGGGTTGGGAGACGGACATTCACCATCGCCTTCGGGGTACTCGCGGGAACGGGCCTGCGTGAGTGTACCGCGCCTGTGGATAACTTGCCCACGTCTCGTACGTATGCGGTGGCGCGTCGGATAAGTGGCGCGCAGGAACGATCTGATGGAGACGCGCCGCGCATTATGCGCAACGATTCACGGACACACACAGACCGGGCCAAGCGGCCCGGTCTGCGCGGGAAGGGGAGGGGTGGAGCGTCGCACGCTCCACGAGTGTGTTCGGAGAGAGCATTGATAGCGGTGGGGCCTCTCCGTTACAGATACATACGAAAAAACCCGACGAATGGTTCCATCAGGTGAGGGCGCGCTCATGTGGATTCTCCATCACAAGTGCTGCGGCGGCCCCCCAACCCTTTTCCCAGTGCTGGGAGCGGGGGCGACGGTGCCGAAGGTTGTGCTGCCGATCTCAATACAATGCCAATCCACAGTCTCCCCGTCTCCCCATGGGGGCGCCACAACACTGGAGGGGGCCGGGGGGGGGGATCGTTCGCCGCGGCGCCTCCAACTCGATCGGGTATCCTCCCTCTAACGCATCGGAAGGCGAGGCGGGCGAGCG
This sequence comes from Thermomicrobiales bacterium, assembly GCA_035513175.1. Taxonomy (GTDB): domain Bacteria; phylum Chloroflexota; class Chloroflexia; order Thermomicrobiales; family CFX8; genus DATKCN01. The sequence continues at coordinate 4,887 of DATKCN010000363.1, read as the reverse complement.
CGGCGCCGTCTCGGCGCTCAGGACTGAGGACTCGGCGCTGCACTGCCGGAGGATCGATGTACGACAAGCTGATTACAGGCGGGCATCTGCTGACGATGCAGGGCGATGGCGTTGGGTTCATCGAGGGCGGCGCGGTCGCCACCGACGGACGCAGGATCGTCGCGGTCGGCCCGCGCTCCGAGGTCGAGGGCAACGACCGGGCGCGCGAGGTGATCGACGCGACCGGCCAGCTGGTGATGCCGGGATTGGTTGACGCTCACACGCACTCGTCCGCCGTCCTCGGTCGCGGCTGGGCACAGGAGGTGACGCCATGGATGGCCAGCGCCTACGGCCCGATGATGCGCCATGCCGACAAGGCGAACGCCCCGCTGGGCACGATGGTCGCCCTGATGGAGGGTGTCGCCAACGGCACGACGACCTTCGGCGACTACGTCAACCCGATGAACGAGCTGGCCCGTAGCCACGCAACGATGGGCAATCGCGCCGTCGTCTGCGAGAGCGTGACCGAGCTCAACTGGTCCAACCGCGAGGAGTGGCTCAAGCAGGGCTGGAAACCGGGCGACCCCACCCCGCTCGATCCCGCCACCGGCGAGCGCACGCTGGCCAGCAGCCTTGGCGTCTTCGACAATTGGGACGGCTACGATGCCGGACGCATCCGCGTCATCCTCGGACCCCACGCCGCCGACTTTCTCTCGAAGGAGATGCTGTTGCGCGTGCAGCAGGAAGCCCGCAAGCGCAACACCCTCATGCACCTGCACGTCGCCCAGGACCCCCGCGAGAACCTGGCAACTGAGCAGCGCTACGGCCTGCGCGCCATCCCCTTCCTCGACTCCATAGGCCTGCTCGGCCCCGACCTCATCGCCGTCCATCTCTGCTTCGCCGAGCCAGACGAGGTCAAGCTGGTAGCTGAACGTGGCGCCCGCATGATCTGCTGCTCGAACTCCATCGGCATCATCGACGGCGTCGTCCCGCCCGCCTGGCTGATGACACAGCTCGGCGGGCTGGTGGCGCTGGGCTCAGACCAGGCGCCTGGCAACAACTCACACAACGTCTTCAGCGAGATGCGCGCGACGGCCATGTTCGCCAAGATCAAGGAGCAGAGCCCGCTGCCGATGCCCGCCTGGCAGGTGCTACGCATGGCGACGATCAACGGCGCGAAGGTCCTCGGCATCGGCGATATCGTTGGCTCACTTGAGGCAGGCAAGGAGGCCGACATTATCATGCTCGACCTCACGCGCCCGCCACTGGCGCCGGTGCTCCTGCGCCCCGCCCGCAACATCGTCCCGAACCTGGTCTACGCCGAGACCGGCAGCAACGTCGTCATGACGATGGTGGCTGGCTCCGTCATCTACCAGAACGGCGAGTACACGAACATCGACCGTCACGAGGTCATGCGCGAGCTGGCCGCCGTGTCGGAGCAGCTACAGGAAGCAACGGCGGCCGATCCCCTTGTCAACGACCTGGCGATCGTGCGCATGACGCGCGACGGGAAGATCTAGCGGATAGTGGGTGAATGGAGGATTCGTCGAAACGCGACCTGCTCGTCGGGGCCGTCGGCGATCTGACATCCATACTGTCGAAAATGGCGATCGAATGAGAACGCGGCGCTGATACCCAATCGTTCAATGACGGCGAGTCTCACCGCGTCCGTGGACGAGTAATCTCGATCATCGCATTGGGCGAGGATCAGGCGAGCGCGTTGATGGTCCTCTCGACGGACCCGGACGACTGTCGTAAAGGCGTTGTTCTCAGTCTCGGCGCCGCACCCTGCAAAGCACGCCAGAGTGCGGGGCGCGCGCAAGCTGGGACGGAGCCGAGCGGCGCGAGGGCTCCAGATTGCACTCGGCCGCCGATACGCCGGGCCACCTGTTGGCCTTGCTCGACAGGCCAGCCAACGAGCAGGATTGGGAACAGGTCGAGGCATTGGCGGCCGCGGCGCCGGTCTGTGCTGTTGCCGCGCCGCTAGGCGGCCGAGCGCGCGCAGGGCTGGGCAGCGCTCTGTCGGCGGCTGACGCGGGACTTCGAACGGTCTCTTGAGACGTTCGCGTGATTGCATCTTCTCGCCATTGTCTCGCTCATGGTCCGGAAGGTGGTTTCATTCCTGGTTGATGTTCATGACAAGCTCTAAGCGCGCGCGGCGGCGCTTGCTGGTATCACGAACACGTGTTCGACGAATACGAAGAAGGCGGCCGAGATGTCCGAGAGCCTGGTCGAGATATTCAGACACAACGCCTGGGCGAACCAGCGCCTGTTCGATGCCTGCGACGGGTTGAGCGATGCGCAGCTGGACGCGACTGTCGTTGGCACGTTCGGCAGCATTCGTAACACACTTGAGCATATTGTCGGCGCGCAGGAACGCTATGTCGCGGCACTGGGCGAGACTGGGCCGGTAGACGTGTTACGCGAGCGTGACCTGATCTCTGGGCTCGCCGAACTGCGCGACGCCGCGCGCACGAGCAGCGAGGCGCTGATCGAGCTGGCCACGCATGCCCAATCCGGGGCAACCGTAACGACGGCCTATCGCGGCGAGGACTATACGCTACCGGTCTGGCTGCTCCTCGTCCAGGCCATCAACCACGCCACCGAACACCGCGCACAGGTCGCTGCGATCCTCACGCAACAGGGCATTCAGCCGCCCAGCATGGACGGCTGGACATATCACGAAACGCGCTTTAACGCTGACTGGAGCCTGCTATGGTCCTGGTAGGCTTGTGGAATGGAAACGCGACTACGTGGTCAGAAATGCAGTTTGTGATGCCGAGTTCGTAGTCGGTGAGGGGTCACGAGGTGATGCCTCCCCTCCTTGCGCTGGGTGGCACGCCACCGCACGGGCAACGTGCATACCAGCCTCCAGCGCGAGCCACTCGTCAGATCGATGCACGATAGCGAATCAGCCGGACGTGTCGATGAACACGCGCTGCGAACGATATAGAAATGATGGCGTTATCAGGAGCGCGGTTCGCACGCACTTGCCGGATACTCGTCCAAGTGACGAGCAACATCAGTTGGCTCACCGTCCCCGATTATCCCAGCGATGTTGGAGAAACTGCCGCGTAGTGTCAGGTCGTGTTCCTCCTTCGATGCAGGATGCGCTTCAAGCTCGCACACTGAGCCGTCGACTACCACCAGGTCCGGGCCCGTGGAGATCGCGTCACGGATGAACCCAGCTGCGTCACTGTCATTCACGACCTCAATTGGCTCTTTCTCAGCAGCCATGGATTCCTCCATTGCGCCTGATGCGTAGTGTATCGTGGCGAGCGTGACTCTGGGGTTGAAGTGTCGGCCGGTTGCTGACGATAGAATTCAGTTCGCGTACTCTGTTCTGGAAGTGCTGAAGAAGTACGAAAGGTGGAGCACCGTGGAGACCGCCTATGAGTTCATCGTCGTCGGCTGCGGCGGCATCGGCAGCGCGGCCGCCTACTGGCTCTCGCGCGTCGCGGGCAACGAGGTGCTGGCGTTGGAGCAGTTCCACATCGGGCACGACAACGGCGCCTCGCAGGATCACTCGCGCATCATCCGCCTCTCGTATCACACGCCGGAGTACACCGCGCTGACGCCGCACACCTACACCGCCTGGCAGGAGGTTGAAGACGAGTCCGGCGTGCAGCTCGTGTACCGCACCGGCGGGCTGGACATCGCGCCGGAGGGCACGACCGCGCTCGACGCTTACGCGTCATCGATGCGCGCGGCTGGCATCCCGTTCGACGAGCTGTCGGCGGCCGAGACGATGGAGCGCTTCCCGCAGTTCAGGCTCGATCCGACCGACCGCGCCCTGTTCCAGGCCGAAAGCGGACTGGTCGATCCCCGCAAGGCGATCCAGACGCATGTCGCGCTGGCCCGCGCGCACGGCGCGACAGTGTTGGACAACACGCCGGTGCGGCGGGTGACGCCGGTTGGCGACGGCGTCGAGGTCGAGACGGACGCCGGGACGTTCACGGCGTCGCGGCTGGTTGTCACGTCGGACGCCTGGACGAACCAGGTGCTGGAAGGCGTCGGCGTCTCCTACCCACTGACGGTGACGCAGGAGCAGGTCACCTACTTCGCGACGCCGAACTTGCGCGACTTCGCGCCGGACCGCTTCCCGATCTGGATCTGGCATGGGGAGTCGAGCGGCTGGTTCTACGGCTTCCCCGTCTACGGCGAGGTCGCGACCAAGGCGGGCGAAGACGTCGGCGGCGACGTCGTCACGGCGGACACGCGCACCTTCGAGCCGAATGAACGCCCCTACGACCGGCTGACGGCCTTCCTGGAGACGTACATTCCCGGCTCGCTGGGTCCGGTGCTGTACACCAAGACGTGCCTGTACACCATGACGCCGGACCGCAACTTCATCATCGAGCGCGTGCCGGAATGTCCGCAGATCGCGGTGGCGCTGGGCGCGGCGCACGGCTTCAAGTTCTCCTGCCTGATCGGCCAGATCCTCAGCGACCTGGCGGTGGAAGGGGACACCCGCTACCCGATCGCGCCGTTCACCAGCAACCGGCCAGCCATTAAGGACCCGTCATTCCCCGTGGAGTTCAGCCTCTCGCCTGCCGCGGATTGACCGGGCGCTGCAGCGTCAACGTCAGCTTCCGGCGCCGGCGACGTGGACACAGCGCCGTGCGCGTTCATCGAACCCGCCCAAACGCTAACCGCCTTCGTCAGGACAACTCAGAATCAGCAGCGACGTGCCGCCGTTCGTCGCCTGAACCCGTCTGTGTGCGACTCGCTTGAGCCTTTCGCCCGAACGCGCCGAAGATGGGCGATCCGGCGCCGAGCAGGAAGCCGAAGTCGTACCAGTTTCCGGCGCGCGCGAGGTCGTATACCGGCTGGCTATCCCAGCCGCCGAAGACGTGCGCGATCAGGACGATCCAGGCTGTGAGCCCGTTCCAGAAGCCCCACAACAGG
>DATKCN010000362.1:0-9236 GCA_035513175.1 Thermomicrobiales bacterium | reverse complement strand
GGAACATGTGCGCGTCATTCGGATTGCGCGCTACGAGGCCGGTGACGCGAAAATCGTCGAATCCCGCCTCCCTTAGCAGCCGGTAGCCTCGCAGGTGGGCCGGCAGGATACGCCCGCAGCCGATGATGCCGATGCGGATGGGGTCGAACATGGTGGTCTCCGATCGCAACGGGTCGCGCGCTGCGTGTCGCGCATGTCGTCATCTCGCCGCTGTTGGTCGTCCGGGTCGCGTTGGCATGGAGACGATTCTCCGTCGAGGGGGCATCATACCCGGCCTGCCGGAGATCGGTCGCGGGGTAGTGGGCTCAGGCGAGCTGAAGGAACGGGCTCAGGAGTCCACGCGTAGACCGGTGACGACGAGGCGCTCGTCATACTCGCGGCTCGCGGGGTCGAACGTGCCCTGGCAGGTGATGATCGTAATGGCCGCCACTCCGGTGGACGCCACGATGGCGGTTGCGTTGTCGGTGGCGGCGAACGGCTGGATGGAGGTGACGCGGTAGCGCACGACAACGCCGTCCTGGTGAACGACCTCGATCAGGTCGCCTTGGGTCAGCTCGCCGAGCCGCCAGAACACCGCCTGTCCGTAGTCCGCGTAATCCAGATGCCCGGAAAACACCGCGTTGCCCGCCTCGACCGGCTGTGAGGAGAAGTCGTACCAGGCGGCGATGTCCGGGTCGCTGGGCGCCTGCATCTCTCCGTCAGGTTCGAGGGTCTTTACCTCGACCGCGGCGTCGACGCCGATGCTCGAGATGATGAGTCGCGTGATGGGGGCATAACCGGCCGGGGCCGTCGTCGGGGCTGGCGCATGTGTCGGCCGTGGCGGCCGCTTCGTGGCGGTCGCCTGGCGTGCCTCCGGGACGTTGGTTGCGGTGGACGCAGCCACGACGACCCCGATTGGAACGCTTGTTGCTCTGCCTGTCGGCTCCCATTCGCCGTTCGCTGAGTCTGAGTTCCCCGCGACCAGCAGCGCCGGATCGGGAGTCGGCTCGACGGGGATCGCGGCGGGCGCCGGCGTAAGAGTCGCCAGGATGAATGCTGCCAGCAGCGCGACGGGAACGAGCCTGCGAGACACGAGCCGGCCTGCTGAGGCGCTGTGTCTGATCTTGTCGTGGCCCGGACGGCGCATGGCATTCTCACTTCTGGGCGACAGCCGGCTGTCCGCTCGGCCACGCGCGTGACGTTCGCCGTCCGATGAAAAAGGGCTGCTCCTGCGCTCGGAACAGCCCTCGGCGGCGCCTTGGATAGCAGCGCGGCGCGAATCCGCGCGTGCTAGCGGCGGCTTCGTCGCTCGATCGTGAACGCGAGCGCGCCAGTCAGCAGCAGCACCAGCGCGAGACTGATCGCCAGATTGGTGTAGCCGACCGACTGACTGGTCAGCAGCGCGTCCTGACCGCCGGAGCCGGTTTTGGGGAACGTCACGATAGGCGCCGTCGCGGTTTTCGTCGGGGTGCTGGTCGCCCAGGCCGTCGGAGTCCCTGTTACCGGCGTCGTAAATCTCGGTGTCGCTGTTGGGCCGCCCGGCGTCTGAGTCAGCGGGGTGGATGTCGGGGTGCCCTCTTGCTGAACGGTGATCGTCGGAGTGCCCTCTTGCTGGACGGTGATCGTCGGAGTGCCCGCGCCCGGCGTTTCGTTGCCAGGGATGATCGGAGTCTGCGTGCCCGACACAGGTGTGCCGGTCGAGGGAGTGCCAGTCACGGGGGTGCTCTCGCCCGTCACGGTGGGCGTCTCATCGCCCGGGGCAGTTCCGACAGGGGTTGACTCGCCCGGACCGGTGGTCGACGTCGGGGTTTCCACCGTGGCCGTCGGCGTAGCAGTTGGGATCTCAACCGTGATGCATGCGGCGTTGGACACCGTGTTGGTGTCCATCGTCACCTCGCCGTTGCGCGCCAGCGCCCGGCCCTCGATGCTTGCGCCGTTGGTGAGCCAGATGCTTGTCAAGGCGAGGATGTTGCCGACGAAGCTCGTCGTCGTGCCAATGGTGGCCGAGCTGCCGACCTGCCAGAACACGTTGCAGGGGGAGCCGCTGGTCATCAGCACCGATGACCCGCTCGCGGTGGTCAGGGAGGAGCCGATCTGAAAGATGAACAACGCGTCCGGGTCGCCCAGCGCGTCGAGGGTCAGTGTCCCCGTCAGCTGTGCCGTTGACGAGAAGCAGTAGACGCCTGGAATGAGCGTCATCCCGCCCAGATCCTGACCGGTCAGATCGAAGTCGCAGGCACGGCCCGCGAGATCGATATAGGCGGCGGTGACATCCGACCGGGCCTGGAGCGCGACTGCGTCAGCCACATGCATCGTTCCATTGACCGTTCCAGGGGGAAAGCCGGTGACCGCCGTGCCCGGGTAGAGGCCGAGATTGCCCGTGATGACGGTCGCCCCTGTGTTGGTGACGGTCGAGCTGCCCAGGATGGCGAAGCTCCGGGCCGATCCAAGCAACGCGTTCGCCGCCGCGCCACGTGGGAAGGCGCCGCCGAGAACGACCGCGCAAACCAGCAGCCCGGCGGCCACAATACTCTTTGTTGCGTGACTCACCTTGAACATGTGTCTCCTCGCGTTGCGGCTGGGCTGTCTCGATGAGTCGAGACCCCTGGCTTTGCGTCCCTGCCTCGCGACAGGTGTGCCCATCTCAGATTCCCATGTGCAACAACATGCGCAACACGGGCTAGCTGAGAAGAAGCATCCCGCGCTAAAAGACACTTCCGTACTGAATGATAGCGTAATGGTTTGCGAAAACCATGAACCATAGGTCCGGATGGTTCCCCGTACTGGAGCTCCGCTGGCGGCGGCGTGTCAGCCCGAGAACCGGGCTGCGCGACGCTTGATGCGGGGTCTCAATGTGTAACGCGCAGGGGAGGCCCAGGCTGGCATGTGTGCCAACTCTCCCGGGTTGGATTCCCTGGCGGTTCGCGCTGTGATCCACGTGGGTTGTCAGGCGCCGGTGGATGCGATGGCCAGCCTGGGAGGGCACCGGGGGCCTCCCCTGCGCGGATCGACCATGCGCGTCCCGCGGCCCACAGCCCGCCCCTCGGAACACCCCATCCTCGTGCCGGGCGTCGTGTTAGACGACATCCAGCGGCAGCGACACCTCGCTGCCCGCGCGGGCGGACCACAGCCCGGCTTCGAGAATCTCCTGCGTGTCGCGGGCGGTGTCGAGCGCGACGAGCGCGTCGAATGGCCGGTCTGCCGCCAGGCAGGTCAGGAAGTGGCTCGTCGCCGTGCGCTCGCCATCCGGCAACGGGGGCGGCTCCAGCGTGTCGCCGTCCGGATTGTCGCGGGTCACGTGTTGTACGACGCCGACGCGCACGATCTCGCCCTCGCGCCGCGTCGGCTGGCGGCGGACGACGAGCGTGCCGTCCCGGCCCCAGATGGACGGCCCGCCGTCAGGGACGGGGCCGGACGCGGTCCAGGTGGCCTCGATGACCGCCATCGCGCGCTGGTAGCGCAACACGAGGATCGCGTTGTCGTCGACGTCGACGTAGTCCTTCTGCAGGCGACCGATGGTGGCCTGCGCCCTGCTGGGCATGCCGAGCAGCGTGCGCGCCATTGAGGCCCCGTAGCCACAGTAGTCGATGTATGCTCCTGCGCCATTGATTTCGCGATCATAGAGCCAGGTGTAAAAGTACGGGGAACAGCCGAACTCCTTCGGCCCGCCGTGCCCGCCCCGGAAGCTGAAGCGGAAGATGTCGCCGACAGCGCCGTCTCCCGCGAGGTTGAGCGCGTGCCGGATGGCCGGGTTCCACGCGGTCGGCCAGTTCACCATGACCGGCACGCCCGCGTTGCGCGCCAGCACGCGGACGCGTTCGGCGTTGCGCAGCGTGTTCGCCAACGGCTTCTCGATCAGCACCGGCTTGCCGTGCGAGGCCGCCAGCTCGACGGCGTCGACGCCGCTGGCGTTGTCGGTGAAGACGAGCACGGCGTCCGGCTGGTCCTGCTCCAGCAGCGCGTCGTAGTCGCCGTGCAGTCGCTCGACTCCGTATTCGTCGCGCGTCTTGTCCAGCAGCGGGGTGTTGTGGTCCGCCACCGAGAGGGTGACGTCATCCCGCGCCGACAGCTCAGCGACGTGCTCCCAGACGTGGTCGTGGATCAGCCCGAGAATCCCGATCTTCCAGCGCATGCCTGTCACCCATTCTGCGAACGATTAGCGGCTATCAGCCAACGGTCAGGGCCACAGCGTATCGTCCTTCGCGTCCCGCATCCCGCGTCCCGCGTCCCGCGTCCCGCATCCCGCGTCCCGAGAGATCCCGCTCCGCGCGCACACGACAGCCGGGGAGCTGAACGGCTGACCGCTACGCCGGCGCGCACGCGTGAAGCAGGCGCAGAATGCTCTCCAGGCTGTCATCGGGCGTGATGGCGCGCACGACCGCCTCGTCGAGCTCTGCCTCGTGCCGGGCGATTCCCGCTTGCAGCGTTGCCGCGTCCGGCCCGCTGACGCAGGTGTCATAGGCGCTCGTGCCCATGCGCTTGAAGTGCTCGCCGTACTTGCCGACGCCGGTGTAGCGTTCCGCTTCCACGCGCATGCGGGCTTCCGCCTCCGGCAGCAGCCCGCTGCGGACGTAGGCCATCAGTCGCGGGCGCGGGCGTCCCGCCAGCTCGGCGGCGTCAAGCACCCAGCGCGCCGAGCGCCGGGCGAATTCGGGAGTGAGCCAGTTGAACAGCACGCCACCGGCTGTCTCACCGGCCAGCGCGCACATCCTCGGGCCCAGCGCCGCCACGATCACCGGCGCGGCGACGCGGCGCTGTAGCACGTCGACGCCCGCGCGCACGCGGTCGAGCCCCTTCGGATCGCCCCCAGACCCGACGCCCAGCAGCAGCCGGTCCCGCGGCAGCCCGAGCTGCTCGACATCGGCCGCTATCGCCTCTCCCGGCCGCCGGTCGAGCGGGATCACGCCCACCCCCAGCTCGATCGCGCTCGTGACCTCGGCCGCCGCCGCGAGCGCCGCCAGCCCGTCGGCTCCAGGCGTGTCGTTGACCCAGAACGAGCTGTAGCCGAGCCGCTCGGCCTCGCGGGCGACCTCCCGGGTTACGTCATGACTTACCGCCGCTGCGATTCCAAAGCCTCTCCCCATGCGATCATCCCCCATGCTCAGGCTGCCCGACGTCATGCTGGCTACCAGATTACCTGATGACGCCGGGCGATCGCATGGCAGCGTCGCGGCCGGCCCGTCCCAGGCGCCCGCGGGCGAACACTGGTACGTCACTTGCATGGCGGGGAGACATGAGGACGACCGCCGCCACCGAAGCATTGGACGTAGCAGCATGACCGACGATGATGGAACAAGCCTGACGGCGTACGCCGAAGCGACTGGGAAGCGCCCTTCGGTGAAAGGGATCGCCAAGGAGACGTTCGCCGAATTCAAGCAGGATGACGTGCCCGGCATCGCGGCCGAGATCGCCTACCACGCGCTGTTCGCGATCCCGCCGATGCTGATCTTTCTGATCGCGCTGGCGGCGGCCGTCAACAACTTTACGGACATCCCCGTCGCCGGCAATCTCATTACGCTGATCGAGAGTAACGCGCCCGCCGAAATGCAGGAGCTGCTCCTGACGTTGGTAAACGGCGCGGTGGATCAGATCAGCGGCTCCGCTGCGATCGGGCTCCTGAGCGCCGCGGTCATCGCGCTGTGGTCCGGCTCGAACGGCATTTCGGCCTTGATGAAGGCATTCAACCGCGCCTACGACGTCGAGGAAGAGCGCCCGTTCGTCCGCAAGAAGCTAGTCGCAATCGGCCTGACGATCCTCGTCAGCGTGCTCATCATCGCGGCGTTCGCGCTGTTCGTGTTCGGCGAGCAGATCGGGACGCTCATCGCGGAGCAGGCGGGTCTGGGCGATGCGTTCGTGACGACCTGGCAGATCCTGCGCTGGCCGCTGGCGATCGTCTTCATCATGTTTCTGCTGGCCGTGCTCTACTACGTCGGCCCGAACGTCGAGCAGTCGTTCCGCTGGATATCGCCGGGATCCGTGCTGGCCACGCTGCTCTGGGTCGCGATCGTCTACGGCTTCAGCATCTACCTCAACTTTTCGGACCCGGGCAGCGCGTACGGGGCGGTCGGCAGCGTCGTCGTGCTGCTGTTCTTCCTGTATTTGAGCGGCATCGCGTTCGTCAGCGGCGCCGAGTTGAACGCCGTGCTGGGCAAGCGCTTCGACCCTGAGACGGTCGAAGACCTGGCCACAAGCCCCCGGAAAGTCGTGGAAGCCGAAGACCAGCGACTGGCCCGCTCGCGGTTCGCGGGCCTTCGCAGACGGGAACGGGGCGAATCGCCGGGAACGCGAGCGGCGCAACCGTCGCGGCCGGGTATCATCGAGCGCCTGGCGGTCGGCGCCGGCATGCTGGGCCTGGCGTTCGCGGTGCGCTGGTTCCGGCGCAAGGGCCGGGGGTGACGCGGCCTGCCCACGGCGCGTTCGGGACGGGGCTCACGGCACGGTCGATGCGGGGCGGTGCTCGTAGCGAAAGGAGACGCGCATGCCGTCGAACGACAGGTCCGATATCGTGGCAGCAGGCAGCGAGCTGGCGGCGAAGACGGCGCGCATGGCGGCGCACACGCTCGACGATCAGCGGGATGTCGTGGCCGGGCAGCTCAACCGTGTCGCGAAAACGCTCAAGAAGCACGCCGGCGATATACCCGGTGGAGAGCCAACGTCCAGGCTCTCCAGGACGGCCGCCGGGCAGCTCAGCGACGCGTCGAAGTATGTCCGCACGCACAAGGTAGAGCGCATGGGCTCCGACCTGGAGCGGTTCATCCGGGCCAGGCCGGTCATGGCGATCGCCGTCGCGCTTTTTGTCGGGCTCGCGCTCGGGCGCGTCCTGAGGCGCTAGATTCGCCGCAGCCATTTGCGAAGGGATCGGCGCCCCGGCGACCGTTCCGCGCTGCGGCGTGGGCCGGCGCGGCGCGCGCCGCCCAGGCGGTCGTCGTCGCGACCAGAGCTCCGCTCGTCACAACGTTCCCGTGTGGCACGCGCCATGCATTCTACGTCCACGCATGCGGTCAGTTGTGACCGCTGTTGCCGCGGCTGACGTTCGGCCGCGGATGAGTCCGATGCGGGCACAGAAAAGGGAGCGCGCTCATGGAGTCCAGAGATCCAGGCACAACCAGTGGAGACCCGACCAGACGCATGCCCTCGACCGGCGTTCCGGCGCCGGCAACGGCGTCGAGCTATCAGGCGCCGGAGACCGGCGACGACGCGTCGCTGACCGACAAGGCCCGAGAGAGCGCGGGAGCAGCCCTCGAGAAAGTAGGAGAAGCTGCACACACGGCCCGCGAGCAGGCGGCAAGCGCGGCGCATACCGCGCAGCAGACCGTCGACGGGCAGCGGGACACCGTGGCCGGCGGCCTCGACACCGTCGCGACGCAGCTGCGTGACCGCGCCGAAGCCATCCCCGGCGGCGACGCGACCACCCAGGCCGCCCAGGCGGCCGCCGTGCGTCTCGAAGGCGCGTCAGAGTACGTGCGCGAGCACGACGTCAACGACATGCTGACCGACCTCGAGCGCATCGTGCGCTCGCATCCAACCGAGTCCTTGATCGTCGCCGCGGCAGCCGGCTTTCTCGTCGGACGCATGTTCAAGAGTTAGACAGCACAGCTGGCGACGGGAAGGACGTGTTCATGGAAGGTACATCACGGCCGGAAGGAGGGCGGGGCGATCCGTTCCTGCCCGGCGGCAACTATGGCCGAACCGGTCGAGGCGATGCTTCGATCGCGGACCTGTTGCAGGAAATCGTCGGCAACATCCAGGGCATCGTCCGCTCCGAGGCGCGGCTGTTGAAGACGGAAGTGAGGGAGGAAGCCACCGCCGCGGGCAGGGCCGCCGGCATGCTGGCAGGCGGCGCGCTGCTGGGCGTCTACGCCGTCGGCATCCTGCTGCTCAGCGCGGTCTACGCGCTGCGCGGGCCGGTCCCCGACTGGGCCGCCGCGCTGATCGTCGGCGCCGTCGTCGCGGCGGTCGCTGGCGTCATGGTCAAGCTGGGGCTCGACCGTATCAGGAATGTCAATCCGCTGCCGGAACAGACAATCGACAGTGTCAAGGAGGATGTCCGATGGGTGAAAGAGCACAGCAGTTAATGGACGAGATCGAGGTCCAGCGGCAGGAGCTGGGCGAGAACCTGCACGTGCTGGAGGAGAAGGTCAGGGACACGGTGGACTGGCGCTCCCAGTTCGAGCAGCACCCGATGATGGGGCTCGGCGTCGCGTTCGCCGGCGGATTCCTGCTCTCAGCAATCCTGCCGGGCGCCGACTCCGACTCGCCTTCGGAGTCACGCTCCTACAACACCGCGAACTATCGCGTGCATGACGAGTCCCAGGCCTGGCGCGGCGCCGGGGCCAACGCGCCCGCTGCGCCGGGCTTCGCCGCGGGGCAGGAGCCGAAGCGCCTGTCGCCGGAGATGCGCGAGGTCACCGAAACGATCGACAACATCCGCGGCGCGGCGATGGGGCTGGCGGCTGCCCGGCTGCGCGCGTTCCTTTCCGACTCGGTGCCCGGCTTCAAGGACGAGTACGAGGAGGCCCGCCGCACGCGTGGCAACTCCGAAGCGACGAAGATGCCGTCAGACGGCGCCTCCGGCGACCACGCTGACCACGGCCAGACAAGGACGACGCAGGCGAACGGCAGCGACAGATCGCAGGCGCCGGGCGGCATGCCGGCCGAACACCGGACCGGCGGCCTCGAAGCGCAACGACCGTAAACCGAATCCAGGGCTCGCGGAACGTGAGCTGAAATGGGCCGGCGTCAGTGCCGGCCCATTCCTCGTTGCAATCGACCCGCGACGGCTACGCCCCAGCCGGGACCTTCGCCAGGCTGTCGGCGATCGCCTCGTTAAAGCGCGGCAGGTCCTTCGGCACGCGCGACGAGATCAGGTTGCCGTCGATGACCAGCTCCCGATCGACGTACTCCGCGCCCGCGTTCGTCACGTCGTCGCGGATGGTCGCCACGCAGGTGGTCGTCCTGCCGCGCAGCACGCCCGCCGAGATCAGCAGCTGCGGCCCGTGGCAGATGGAGGCCACCGGCTTGCCGGACTCCGTGAACTCGCGCGCAAAGCGCACCGGCGCGTCGTGGATGCGCAACTGCTCCGGCGAGCCGCCGCCGGGGATGATCAGCGCGTCGAAGTCGTTGACCGACACGTCGTCAAAGGTCGTGTCCGCCTTCAGCTTCGCGCCCTTCTTGCCCTCGATCTCGCCCCGCTCCAGCCCGATGACGGTCACCTTCGCGCCGTGTCCTTCGAGATATGCCTTCGGGTCGGTCGCCTC
>DATKCN010000361.1:0-3707 GCA_035513175.1 Thermomicrobiales bacterium | reverse complement strand
GTTACCAATCTGCAACAGTGGTTTCGCGATGGGCTCGTCGGCGAAATGCTGCAGCGGGGGCATATCCACAGCCCGGACGCCGGGGACGACACACAACTGGTGCTGAACTTCACGTCGATTGGCGACCCCAAGCCGTTTCGCCGCAACTCGCAAGGCACATTCGTCGCGACCGTGGTTGACGCCGAACAGGAACCGGACGACATTTTCCGGACGTTCTACCCGGTGCTGCTGTATGCGTTGTCGAACCTCGGCGTGTTCCTGGTGCGATCCGGCGCGCGGATCGACGCGCATTTCATGACGATGGAGCAGGGGCATTACGTGGTGTCACTCGCAGACGGTCAGCGAGAGGATCGGTTTTTCCGAGAAATCTATGAGCGCCTCGCGCCGCTTGCCACCTCGCAGCTGGTGATCAACAACCAATACGAGCGCGACCTTGCCGAGAGTCTCTGGCAGGGCGACGAGCACACGCGCGATCTGATCTGGGCGGGCGAGCAGCTCGGCAAAATGAATCTGCTGCCGGCGCCGTGGCCAATTCAGGACTTCCTGACCGAGCGCGACCTGAAGCACGTGATGCGGCTGTTCGGGATCGGCGGTCTTTCGTACGGCAATCTGTCGGCGCGCCGCGACGCCGGAACGTTCTGGATGAGCGCCAGCGGGGTCGACAAGTCGAAACTGCACGACATCGGGCGCGACATCCTGCTGGTGACAGGCTACGCCGCCGAAGCCAACGCGATGGTAATCAGCGTCCCGCCTGACGTGCAGCCGAGGCGAGTGTCCGTCGACGCGATCGAGCACTACATGATCTACCGCGAGCACCCGGATGTCGGCGCAATCATCCACGTGCATGCCTGGATGGACGGCATCGAGTCCACGCACGTCAACTACCCCTGTGGCACCCGCGAGCTGGCGGTCGCCGTGTCGGAACTGGTGCGCCGCGCTCCCGATCCCTCACGGGCAATCGTCGGGCTCAAGAACCACGGTGTGACGATTACGGGCCAGTCGTTGCGTGAGATCTTCGAGCGGATCGACGGCAAGATCATCCCTCAAGTCCCGATGTCCTAGCTCCGCGGTCGCGGTAGAACCGGCAGTTCGCCTTCACGCGACCCGAGATCGCGAAAGGACGTCAGCATGTCGCGCCCCTGGATGACCGTAGGGCTGCACGTCCCGCCGAAGCCGCCCGCGCTGAACCTGCGCGCACTGGTGACGATGGCGCGGCTGATGCGTCTCGAATCGCTGACCGTGTGGGACCACTTCCAGGACCTGTTTCCCCAGGCGCTGTGGGACAACGACTTCACCTGGATGTCGCGCCTCAGCGCGTCGCCGCATGAGCTTTTCGAGTTTCAGGTCACGCTGGGCAACCTCGCGGCGCGAGCCGGACGGCTCAGGCTCGGGGTCTGCGTCACGGAGCCGGTGCGCAGGCACCCGGTGCTGATCGCACAGGCGATGATGACACTGGCTCACATGACGCGCCGGGCGCCAATCCTGGGTCTCGGCACGGGAGAACGAGAGAACACGCAGCCATACGGACTCGACCTGTCACGACCGGTAAGCCGCCTGGAGGAGGCGCTTCAGATTATCCGGATGTGCTTTGAGTCGCGGGGACCGGTTGACTTCACTGGCGCGCACTTTACGCTCGACAGCGCCGTCATGGACCTGCAACCACCGCGCCGCAGGACGCCGGAAATCTGGATCGCGGCGCACGGTCCGCGCATGCTCGAACTTACTGGGCGCTTCGGGGATGGCTGGCTGCCGGTCGCCGTGGTGTCTCCCGAGGACTACGCTGCGCGGCTCGCTGTGGTGCGGCGCTCGGCGATCACGGCGGGCAGGGAACCGAGCCGGATTCGGCCGTGCCTGCAATCGTACGTCGTATTCGCGCCGACGATGCGTGAGGCTCAGGCGATGCTGGACACGCGACTGATCAGGTTCGTCGCGCTACTGGCTCCAGCCGAGCTATGGTCGCAATTCGGCGAGCGGCACCCGTTCGGAGAGGATTTCCGAGGATTCGTCGACTTTCTGCCGGAAGCCCACACACGTCAGGAGCTCGATGACGCGCTGGCGGCCGTCCCACGAGAGGCGCTGTCACAGGCTATAACCTGGGGAACGCCGGAGCGGGTGGCGTCGCGATTGCGTGACTTCGGACAGGCAGGCGCGCGGCACGTCAATCTGGAGCTGGTGTCGGCGGCAGTGTCACCAAAGGCGGCGCTGTACGCGCCGTGGGCGGCGATGCAAGTGTCGCGCGCGCTGCGTGTCCCATGAGGAAGCAGCCGACGCGCTATTCGAGGCGCTTGCCGTAGCGACGGCCGCTGTAGTCGTAGAGGAAGTCGGTGATCGCGGCGGGGTTGTCGAAGCCCTTCCAGCCATCCCGGATTTCGGAGAGCTGGATCATGAACGTGACGTCGCCATTGCGGTAGTGGCCATACAGGGACCATCTCTCCTGTCGCTCCAGCAGCGTAAAGTCCGAGACCAGCTCGGCGTATTGCTGGAGATGGTAGAAGGCGTGATCGAGGCTATCGACGACGAAGCCGAGGTGGTGCCAGCGCGACGGCAATCCGTCGGATAGCGGCACGTCCTCTCCCGCGTCGAAAAGAAACAGCCCGGTGTGTCCCGTCGTCAGCACGGTCATGTGGGGATCGTGCCGCATCTCCTGCATGCCGAGCGCCCCGGTGAAGAAGCGGAATGCGCCCTCACGGTCCTCGACGACGATCGCGAGGTGGTCGAAGCCGATGTTGCGCCAGGGGCCGGCGACCGCCGGGATCGGGGTCAGGCTTACCGACAATGTCACGGCGTTGCCGGCGCCGTAGCCGCGCGCGACCTCGCCAGCAAACATGTCCGGGTAGACCTCTTCGCCGGCGGGCCCGCGCAGGACGAGCCGTTGTCCTTTGCGCATGTCTTCCGGCAGCGCGTGGTGGATGCCGTCATGAATGATCTCGAACGGCTTGAGCGCGCACGCGTACTGGCGACCCTCGACGTCGAACGTGACCTGAACACGCTTGCCCCGCTCGGCCGTCGCGGCGCCTTCAACGTTGGTCGTCATGTAACCGGCGCCAATCCGGGCTGCATTCGCCCACACACTTCGTCGTTCGGCCAGCGGCTCCAGCCTAGCAAACTCCAACGGTTCGCGCCATGCCATCCGCGGTCAGCGGGGTCGTTGCCGCCGCGGCAGGGAGTAACTCGAGACCCGTGGCGCGCGTCCACGTTCGGCGGCGCCGCGGCTTGACAGTGGTCGCCGCTTCCATTAGTGTACGTACAGAACACCTGTTCGTTGGCCGCGTTCATCGCTCGACGGAGGAAGCATTCGATGGCGACGCGTCTGGATGACAACATCCTGATTCTGGCAGGCACTCGCGACGGACTGTACCTGTATGAAGGCACGACCAGCAGAGATTCGTGGAGCATGCGTGGCCCATATCTGGAGGGGCGCGACGTGAGCCACGCGTTACTCGACCCAAGGGATGAGTCGACCATCTGGGCTGCGGCAACAGGCAACGGGTCGACGGCCGTCTACCGATCGCCCAACCGCGGCGAGTCGTGGGAGATGGCAGGCGAACCGTTCGACGTCGAGCAGGTGTGGCACGTCGAGCCCCTCCAGATATGGGCCGCGCATGCTCCACAAATCTCTGCTCGTCGTGCCTTCATACAGGTATAGTCCGTCGAAAGTGCCTGCCAGAATCAGGATGTTGTCATCCAGACGCGTCGCCATCGAATGC
>DATKCN010000360.1:0-7422 GCA_035513175.1 Thermomicrobiales bacterium | reverse complement strand
CCGCACGCGATCGCGTTCGCCGCGGACCTGCCCTGCGACACGATCACCCTGGCGGGCGCGCAGCTCGAGCTCAGTGCTCACATGACGATCCAGGGACCTGGGGCGGACGTGCTGTCCGTTTCCGGCGGCGGGGAAAGCCGGGTGCTTCTGGTCAACGAGGGTGTGACGGTCACCATCAGCGGTCTGACGATCACCGGCGGAGATGCTGACGACTTCGACGTAGCTGACGACGGTGGCGGAGTGTACAACGCTGGCACGCTGACGATCGAGAACAGCACGATCAGTGGCAACATCGCCACTGTTCGCGGCGGCGGGGTGCTCAACGGGCACACGCTGACGATCGAGAACAGCACGATCAGTGGCAACAGCGCTGACGACGGCGGCGGGGTGTACAACGGGCACATGCTGACGATCGAGAACAGCACGATCAGCGGCAACAGCGCTGACATCATCGGCGGTGGGATATGGAGCCCTGCGCATGGCAGAGGATCGATCGTCAACAGCACGATCAGCGGCAACAGCGCTGACATCATCGGCGGTGGCTTGTCGATTGACCGTGGCTTCACGTTGTCAGGCACGTTGCTGGCTGGCAACACAGGCGGGAATTGCGTTGGTGGTTCTTTCGAGTCGTCCAGCTACAACCTTAGCGATGACGACAGCTGCAACCTGACCGGCGCCGGCGATCTGGACGACAACCCGAACGCCAACCTCGATCCCGTGCTGGCCGATAATGGCGGCCCGACCTGGACGCACGCCCTGCTGCCCGGCTCAGCCGCCATCGACCACATCCCGGACGGCGTGGCCGGCTGCGGCACGGACATCCAGACCGACCAGCGTGGTGTGTCCCGCCCACGGGGAAGCGGGTGTGACATCGGCGCCTACGAGGTCGAGTTCATCCAGACCTACTACCAGGCCTGCCTGTACGCCGGGTCGCTGTCGCAGGTCAGCCTCAGCATGAGTCCGAACCCGACCGTTAGTTGCGGGCGCGGCGAGCCAGTCGTGCTGCGGTCTGGTGACAATCTGCAGAACGACACGCTGCATGCCTGCCTGTTCGGCGGATCGCTAAGTCAGGTGGGCTACAGCGAGCCGTCGAGCTGTGGGCGAGGCGAGCCGATCGCCCTCGTGGCGGGTGACGACCTGTACGCCTGCCTGTACGCGGGGAGGCTGTCGCAGGTCGGCACGAGCCAGCCGGGCAGCTGCGGGCGCGGGGCGCCGGTGGGCTTCGGGTTCGTGACGTTCGGGCAGGAGGAGACGTAGCACCCGCGCCTCGCATGCTCACGCGCTGGGATAGCTGACACATGAGACGACGGGTCCCTGGCAGACGCCGGGGACTGTCGTGTTGTCGGATTGTGCATACATTGCATGGCGGTCGTTCGACCGCCAACCGTTACACCGCCAGTTGGCGGCCTACCATAATGTGCGTTGGTGGGCGGGTTGCCGCGCCTCGTCCGGGGCACCGCTATGTGGGCTGAATCCAGTACAGGTTGCCGCTGCCGGCGTCGTAGACGTAGAGGGAGCCATCCAGCCCGGCGGCCATGTGGGTCGGGCGGTCGAAGCCGGTGATAAAGTCGATGATCGCGCCCGGCTGGGCTGCCAGCGGGGAGACGGTCGTCGTCGCGCGCTGCGCCAGCAGCGGGTGCAACCGCACGATGCGCCCGCCCCGGCCATTGTCGCCGTCGAGGATGGCGATCAGGTCGGTGTGCGGGTCCCCGCTGCCGCCGTCGGCGCGGTACAGCAGCAGGCTCCGGATCGCCTGGGCGAGGGCGTCGCCGGGGACGCCGGTTTCCAGGACGACGGCGTTGCGGGCGCCGGGCTCGATCTGGATGAGCTGCCCGGCGGCGTTGATGACCCAGATGACGCCGCTGTCATCGACGACGAACGGCCCGCCCGCCTCGATTTCGAGCGACACCGGTTGGGCGCTGTCGTCCCCCTGCTCGATCGTCAGCAGCGTGCGGGATGGGTCGCTCCCCGCGCCCGGCGCCTGCGCCGTGGCGCTCGCCGGCTGCCCGCAGTAATAGAGCGCGCCGTCCGGCCCGGGAGCCAGCGCGACCGTCTCGCGGATGAAGCCCGGCGCGTCGATATCCTCGATACCGTCGACACGGCCATCCGCGTCCAGATCGATGTAGCGGTGCAGGCCCGCGTCGTCGACGACGTACAGGCTGGTTCCGGCGTAGGCCAGCGCCACCGGATTGGCCAGGAACTCCACCATCGGGAACGGCGAGCGCACGTTCGGGTTGGCCGGATCGAGCAGGGTAATCGTCCCGTCAGGGTTGCCGAGCGCCAGGACGCCGTCAGGCGCGACCGCCAGGCCGAACAGATCGGGCACATCGCTGCGAATGACGGTCGCGCTGTAGCCCTGCGGCAGCGTCAACCCGGCGTCGGTCTGCGAGGCAGGCTGAGTCGCACGTTGCGCCGTCGCGCCGCTCATCGCGTCGTTGCCGTAGCGCCAGCGGTAGTAGTGTCGGCCGGAGTTGGTGAGCGTGAAGCGTTCCGCCTCGGGCAGGTCGGGCGTGTAGACGGTCACGCGGCGCTCGTAGAGCTGCACCAGGCTGACGCCGCCCGGTCCCATGCCAGAGTAGACCCAGTACGCCTCGGTGATCGGAAGGCCGAGCGCGTCGTGCTGGGACATGTCGCCGAACGGTTGCTGCTCGAACCATGTGGCGAACACATCCGGGATGTTATGGCCGGTCTCCTCGACGAATACGGCTGCCAGCACCGTGACCGGCCCCGCGCCCTCCGTCACGAGCCCGCCGGGCGCGATCCATTGCTCGATCTCCCGTTCCGCCCCGCGCGTGCGGTTCTCGGCCCGCGTGTTGACGATGTGCGAGAAGTCGGCGTAGGTGAGCAACATCTCCCGGACGCTGGCGACCGCCGTCCCGAAGATGGGCAGCGCGGCGGGGGCGCCCTGCACGAACGCGTCGTAGCCGATCTGGACATTGCCGGTGGCCAGCTCGCGGACCAGCAGCCCCTGGGTCACGCGGCGCTCGGCGCCGGAGGAGGCGGCGCCCTCGGTGTCGATCTCCATGCGCCCGCGGTCGAAGTACTGCACCAGACGGCGGTTGCCCGGCGCGCCGGTGAACGGCTCGACGAGCGACACCAGCGGTTCGCTGCCCCACAGCAGCAAGCGTTCCTGTGAGTCCGAGAGGGTATACAGATCAGCGAACGCGGGGTCTGCGAATGCCGAGGGTTGTGTCGCCTGAACGGGCAGGAACGAAACGAAGACCACAACCCCGATTGCCAGCAGGAGAACCTTAATCACGTAACGTCCGTCCGAAGTCAGCCGTATTTCACGGGTTGGCCGTGCCCGCTTCCAATAGTAGAACGAACCGGGTTGGTCGTGGTTATGAGTTGGGCGAGTTTCTCGCGGATTCAGGACCAGTGGGCTAGCGCGGCGGGGCATGCAGCGGCAGCGCGCGACGCTGAAGTCCTGAGTCGCCCCTGTCCGTTGGTACAGCGAAGTTCTGACCCTCGGAGCGATGGCCTGTCGGGCGCATGCTTCCATAATAGATGCATGACGGCGTGACTGTGCCGGGGGCGCGCCAGCTCAACCTTGGAATCGGGTTCGTTCCGTTGAAGCATGACAGCATCGATCTCAATCTCGACGCCGATCCACGGCAGATTGCCGCGTACCTGGGCGACCAGCAGGCAACGATTCGCGACGCGTGGGGACAGCTGGTCCTGGAGCACGCTCAGATAGACGAGCGCCAGCTCGCCAGCGCGATGGACGCCTTCCTGACCGGCCTGACCGCCTTCGTCGCGCATCCGCACCCGCACGTGGCGACCAACGCCGCGGGCGCCTGGAAACAGTCGGTGCCCGCCAACGTCGAGGGCATCTCGACCACCGCCGCCGCGATGGCGCTGCTCGGTGAGGTGCTGCGCGGCGCTCTCACCGACCCGGCCGACCCCACCGGCTCGGAGGCGCGCGTGGGCGTCGTCTGCTCGCTGCTGCCCGACTTCTCGGCCGAGTTCGTGCGCGGGCTGATGATGACGGCCAACCTGTCGCGCAGTGAGGAGCACTGGTACGAGGTATCCCGCCAGCTGACCGAGGAGCGCGAGCGCCGCATGACCCACCTGGCGATTCTCAACGAGGTCGCCACCGCCCTCTCCTCCACCCTGTCGCTCAACGATCTCTACCGCATCATCTACGAGCAGTGCGGCCGCCTGGTCGACACCAGCAACTTCTACATCGCCACCATCGGCCCTGCCGAGGACGAGATGACGCTGGCCACCTACTACGCGAACGGCAGTCACCTGCCGGACCGCTCCGGCCGCGTCGTCAAGGTGGGCCTGACCAGCACCGTGCTGGCGCAGGGCGAGCCGGTCTTCTTCAACGACTACGCGGAAGCCTGCCGCGCGCGGGGTTTCGGCCCCATCCCCGGCATCGACCTGAGCCGGCCGGTAGCCTGGCTCGGCGCGCCGATCATCTCCGGGAACCGCACTATCGGCATCCTGGCGGTGATGACGTCGCGCGGGACGTTCGATGACGTGGACGCCGAGACGCTTTCGGCCGTCGCGCGGCAGGCGGGCGCGGCCATCGCCAATGCGCGCCTGTACGCGGCGCAGCTCACGCAGGCCAACCAGTTGCGGGCCATCAACCAGCTCTCGCACACGATGGCTTCCATCCGGGAGCCGCAGCGTCTGATGGATCGCTCGTGCGAGCGCATTCAGGAGCTGTTCGGCTACAGCGTCGTCTCCATCTTCGCGGCGCACCCCGACAACAACCAGCTCGTGCTGCGCACGATCCACGGGTCGCCGGACAGCGCCCGGATGACCGGCCTGTCACTGACGATCGGCGGGCCCGGCATGGTCAGCCTGGCCGCGACCAGCCACCAGCCGGTCGTGTCGAACGACGTCCTTGCCGATCCCCGCTACCTGCCCGACAAGAACATTAACGACATTCGGTCGGAGCTGTCGATCCCGCTGCTGCGCGAGGAGACGCTGCTCGGCGTGCTCGACGTGCAATCGCCCCGCGCGGACGCCTTCACCCAGCAGGATATCGACCTGCTGGAGACGGTCGCCGACCAGCTGGCGATCGCGCTGGAGAACGCCGATCTGTTCACGATGGAGCAGAAGCGCCGGACCGAGCTGGCGCTGATCCTGGAGGCCTCGCAGGCGGCCAACTCCTCGCTGGTGCTGGATGACGTCATCCAGCGCGTGGCCGAGGGCATCGCCGACGCGATCGGCCTGCCCTCCTGCGTCGTCTACCTGAACGACGAGGAGGGGAACCGGCTGCTGCCGTCCGCCTACGTGGCCCGCGCGGGCTCGCTGATCGACACCGAGCGCGTCGGCCAGGTGATCCCCAGCACCGAGACCTCACAGCTGCTGCGGCGCATCTACCTCTCCGGGCACGAGGCGTCGGTCATCGAGATGATGTCCTGTGACGTCGATGACGACCTCTCCCGCGTGCTGTGCCCCAGCGCGGTGCTGGCGGTGCCGTTCGTCGCCAAGCAGCAGTTTCTGGGCCTGGCCGTGCTCGTCTCCCACGACGACGAGTACCACTTTTCGCCGCATCAGCTACGCATCGCCTATGGCATCGCCGGGGCGGCTGCGCTGGCGCTGGAGAACGCGCGGCTCTACACCCGCTCGCACACGCTCGGCATGGCGGAGGAGCGCATCCGCGTCGCGCGTGAGATCCACGACGGCATCGCCCAGGGGTTGACGGCCATCGCCCTGAACCTGGAAGCGGCCGACCACATGTTCCGCGCCAAGCCGGAGAAGGCCCGCGAGAAGATCGAGCGGGCGTTGCAGCTTTCGCGCGAGAACCTGGAGAACGCGCGCCGCTCGGTGCTGGACCTGCACGCCAGCGCCTTGCAGGAGCTGAGCCTGGCAGAAGCGATTCAGCGCCGCACGCAGCAGTTCGTCCACGACCACCACGAGCGCGCCATTACCGGTAGCTTCAACGGCGACAGCATGCATGGCCGCCTCTCGTCGCGCATGGAGCTGAGCCTGTATCGCATCTTCGAGGAGGCGCTCGACAACATCGCCCGCCATTCGGGGGCGACGCATGTGGAAGTCACGCTGGAGCGTAACGGCGATGACGTGCTGCTGACGATCAGCGATAATGGCGCCGGGTTCGATGTTGACACGGTCATGTCTGGTCATCAGCCGGGCGGCAGGTTCGGGCTGGTGGCGGTTCGCGAGCGGGTGCGGCTGCTGCATGGCACGCTGACCGTGCAGGCCGGCGACGGCGCAGGGACGCGCCTGCGGGTGGCCGTCCCGTTCGAGTCGCCACACGGTGTGGAGGAAACGGCCGAGGCCGTACCCTTCAAGATTTCCGCATTGTCATCCGAGGATGGGTCCTATTAGCGCGCTCGGCAGCGCATGGCCAGCATGGCCGGTAAGGATAGAGCTGCAATGATCGACATTCTGGTTGTTGACGACCACCCCATCGTGCGCGAGGGGCTCGTGGCGATCCTCGAATCGCAGGACGACTTCAACGTGGTCGCCGAGGGCTACAACGGCGCCGAGGCCGTGGCGCTGTACAAGCAGCACTCCCCGGACGTGGTGATGATCGACCTGCAGATGCCGCAGGTGGACGGCGTGCAGGGCATTCAGCAGATCCGCGCGCTCGACGTGGACGCGAAGATCGTCGTGCTGACGGCCTACGACACGGACGAGCGCATCCTGCAAGCGGTGCAGGCGGGCGCGCGCGGCTACCTGCTCAAGGGCGCGCCGCGCGAGGATATCTTCCGCGCCATCCGGGTCGTGCACATGGGCGGCTCGCTGCTGGAGCCCGTCGTGGCGGGCAAGCTGCTGTCGCGCGTGGGCGGCATCATGCGCGGCGAGAACAAGGAAGACGAGCTGACGGCGCGCGAGCTGGACGTGCTGAAGCTGATGTCGAAGGGCCTGCGCAACAAGGAGATCGCCAGCGAGCTGTTCATCACCGAGCGCACGGTCAAGTTCCACGCCAACTCGATCTACCAGAAGCTGGAAGTCAACGGGCGCACCGAGGCCGTCTCCCGCGCCATCCAGCGCGGCATCGTCCAGGTCTGAGCGCGCTCTCCGCCGTTAGCGGATGACGGAGCGGGACGTGGGGTTCAGGCGGGTGATCTTCATCTGCTCGCGGTCAAGCATTTCAGGGATGCGGGGCGCGATCTCGGCCTTCCAGTAGTCGGACTGATAGACGGCTTCGTAGAGGCGCTCGCGCTCCTGCTCGTTGTCGAAGCGCCGCAGCCAGACGTAGACGCTGTCGTCAGTCTCGCCGGTGAAGGCGCCGATGATGACCATGCCCATCTTCGTCTGGAAGGGGATGATCTCCTCTTCCATGCAACGCACCCAGCGCTCCTGCTGACCGGGACGAACGTGATACTGGCGTAGCTCAAACAGCATGCTGATTTCTGCTCCATACCCTCATGATCCTGAACCTTCCGGCGGCGCCGTGCCGGACAGCGTGACAATACACTACGCCCGCCGGGGTGTCAG
>DATKCN010000359.1:0-4834 GCA_035513175.1 Thermomicrobiales bacterium | reverse complement strand
CACGCAGGCGGCCTTCAGTCTGAGTCCCACGGTGGCCGGCACCTTCAGCTGGAACGGGGCGGGCACGGTCCTGACGTTTACGCCGACGAGCGGGCTGGCGACACAGACGCAATACAGCGCCACCGTCTCCACCGGTGCGACTGACCTGGCCGGCAACGCGCTCGATGCGCCGGTGAGCTGGTCCTTCACCACGGGCGGCGTGTCCAACGAGCCGCTCGGAGAATGGATCGCGTTGCCACCGCTACCTGAAGCCCGCGCCGAGGTCGGTGTGACCGAAGCGGGCGGTAAGGTCTATGTCATTGGCGGGCTGGGACAATCTGGGCGCAGTAACATGGGCTTCGTCTACGACCCAACCACGACTGTCTGGAGTGAGATCGCTCCCTATCCGGGTCCGGCTCTCGACCACGTCGGTACGGCGACCATCAACGGTCAGGTGTATCTGATCGGTGGACTGACCGGTTGGCCTGGCCCTTCTGTCAACAGCTTGTATGTTTACGATCCACTCAGCAACACCTGGTCGCCGAAGGCCAACCTGCCACGCGCCCTCGGCTCCATGGCCGTCGGTGTCATTGACGGCAAGCTCTACGTTGCAGGTGGGCTCAGTGGCAGTGTCGCGGTCAACCATCTGTCGGTCTATGATCCGGCTACCAATGCCTGGACAGATCTGACTCCGATGCCAACGCTTCGGGACCACGTCAATGCGACAGTCATCGACGGGCTGCTCTATGTCGTTGGCGGGCGTGCTGTCGACATCGACGCAACCACCGCTGTAAACGAGCGCTATGATCCCGCTACGAACAGTTGGGAGACGATGGCTCCAATGCCGACGGCGCGTGGCGGGCACGGAGCAGCGGTGCTCAATGGACGCATGGTCGTCTTCGGCGGAGAGGGCAATCAGGCTACGTCGAGCGGAGTCTTTGCGGAGAACCAGGAGTATGATCCAGATACTAACTCCTGGCGCGCTCTGACATCGATGACAACGCCGCGCCACGGAACCAATGGAGCAACGGTCAACGAAACCATCTTCGTGCCTGGTGGTGGCCCGACCCGGGGCGGCTCCTTCTCCACCACCCATGAGGGCTTTTCGCTTGCGGAGTCAGTTGGAGTCGCGCCTGACACAAAACAGGGCGCCACGTTGGTGACACCTGTAGAACGGTGGTTGCCGCCTCGCGGCGTGGCTACGGTACGGATGACCAGCATGCGTCGACGCAGGAATCAACGTCGTAGCGATGCCTGTTAGCGACCTGTTGCGGAGATCGTCGGTTGGCAGCAGATCGCAGTGTTGAGTTGCGGCAGATTGCCCGGGCAACATTGTGCTACGGCACACGTTAGCGGCGTGTACCTGCCTGCTGATGGCTGCTCCGCACCGCCATGTGACAGGGAGATCGGTAGCACTCCGTGTCGTCGACCTGATACGGTTTGATGGTGTTCGCGAACAGTTTTTCGCTCGCGAGGGCGCGCTGATCAGTGCTTGATCCGACGTTGGAGCCTGCATGATTGCGGCTGACCTTGGTCGTTATCGGACGATCGGCCTCGTGGCCGTTGCCGCGTTTGTCTCGACCGTCTTCCTCGCCAACTGGGCCATCGAACGCTATGGCTTCGTCTCCGTCGGCTTCGGCCTGACCGCCCCGGCCGGAGTCTACTTTGCAGGGCTCGCCTTCACCCTGCGAGACATCACGCACGACACTCTCGGCCGCCGCTGGGTCCTGCTGGCGATCGTTGCCGGAGCGCTGCTCTCGTCGCTCGTGTCTCCGCAGTTCGCGCTGGCAAGCGGCACGGCGTTCCTGTTCAGCGAACTGTTCGATTTCGCGGTGTACGCGCCGCTACGGAAGCGCCATTGGATCGGCGCCGTCGTGGCTTCCAACATCGTCGGCCTGGTCGCGGACTCGATTCTGTTCCTCTGGCTCGCGTTCGAATCCCTGGCGTTTCTGGAAGGCCAGATCGTCGGCAAGGCATGGATGACGCTGCTGGCCATCCCATTCCTGCTGCTGTGGCGTCGCCATCTGGGGCGTCCCGGCTGGGTCTGACGCGTCATCCGAAGTTCATAGGCTGCCACGTCCATACATTGCCAGGTGGCAGCCTTTACCGACGCCGCTGGTCAAGCTCTTAAGCCTCACCGCAGTGCCCGACGCGCTGACCATCAGCATCCCGCCGCCGCCCACCTGGAGCGTCTCGTAGTCGATGTCGACGCCCACAATCGCCGAGCCTCCGAGCTCCGGCTCCTGCGCCACCATTTCCTGGATCGCGATGTCCCACGCTTTGCGCAGCTCGCGCTCATGGGACGCCGCGCTACAGGCTGCCTCGTTCGCGAAATGTTTCTCGCAGCTCAGGCATGACGCGCTCGGAGATCTCCCGCGCGACCGGGTTGGGCTCGCCGCGCGGCAGAGTAAACAGGAAGGAGCGCACGCCGATCGCCGCATAGTCCGCGACATGCGCGCGGAACGTGTCCACGGTATCCATCTTGTCCGCGCCGGTCGAAAGAGCCCAGCGTACTTCGCCCGGATCACGGCCGATAGCCTGACAGCGCTCCGCGAGGGTCGCGCCCTTGGCGGCGTACTCCTCGGGCGTCCCTCCGCCGTCCCACTGGTCGGCGTAGCGCGCAACGTGGCTCAGCATCCTGTTGCCTGTCGAGCCGATCAGGATCGGAATGTGTCCGTAGACTGGCTTCGGCTCGAACGGCGCGTTCTCAAGGCGGTAGTACTGCCCGTGATACGTCGTAGTCTCCTGTGTTTCCAGCAGGCGGTGCAGCTCCATCGCTTCCCCAAAGCGGTCGACCCGCTCGCGCGGCGACGGAAAGTCGATGCCGTAGGCTTCGTGCTCGCGCTCGTTCCAGGCCGCGCCCACCCCGAGGATCGATCTGCCGCCGGATATGACGTCGACCGTGACCGCTTGCTTGGCCAGGATGGCCGGACTGCGGTGCGTGTTGCCATTCACCATCAGGCCGATCTGCAGTGTCGACGTAACGGCGGCCAGCGCCGCGAGCAGTGTCCAGCCCTCCAGGCACTCTCCCAACTCGCCATCGCTGAGCGAGAAGAAATGATCGAATGCCCAGGCAGAATCCCAGCCGCTCTCCTCGGCCCACTGCCATTGTTCGGTCAGCATCTGCCACGATCTCCAATGTTGCCCAGTGACAATGCCGAAGTCCAGTTCGGTGGAAGGCGGGTTCTTGCCGTATGTCGGTCCTGCCATGGAACGAGATGCCCTTTCGTGGTTCAACCCGGCGGTTCCGGCACACGCTAGCACGTCAGGCGCTCAACGTCTATCGACGCCCGTTTGACGAGCGTTCGGCGCAACAACGCCGAATGTCAGCTCTTTGCAACGGCTGCCGCGGCGTCGAGCCGTGGAGAGCGTTGCAGGCGATAGGCGCCGACGGCGCCTATCGCCATCAGGGCCGCCATGACCGGCCAGAGGACCGATGAATCCGGCATGTCGAGCGCGATGCCGGCGATGAACGACGCTATGGCAAATGACCCGCCCCAGATAATGCTCAACGCCGCGAAGTAGCGCCCTCGCAAGTGGACCGGCGCAAGCCGGATCGGGATGATCGCCGTGGACGGCATGAAGATCAGCTCGCCCGCCGTGAATGATAGAAAGGCTGCCGCCGCCGCGAGACGTCCGAATTCCATGGTGCCCAGCATGCACACGAACGCGACCATCCAGAGCAGCGCGCCGATCGACAGCAGCCTGCCCAGATTGCCCCGATTGACCCGCGCCGTAATCGGGATCTGCGTCATCACGACGATCAGCATGTTCATTGTGAACAGCATCCCGATCGTGCCCTCGCTGATGCCGGCCTCGCGGCGCAGGAACGCGGGCACGCTCATCGTCATCTGAGTGAAGCCGAACACGAGCACGAATAGCACAGCCAGCGAGTACATGAACGTGCGATCCGGCAGCACGTCACGCCAGGCTCCATGCTCGCCGTCGTCTGAAGTCGAGCGCAGGATCACGGATGGGATAACCCGCCAGACAAGCAGCGCGGCGCAACTCACCATCAGCGCGCTGACCATGAACATCAGGCGGTACTCGTCCATGCCGCCGCCGCTGACCATCACGCCGCCGATCAACCCGCCCAGCCCGATGCCAACTGCGTTCGCCACGCGCAGAATCGACATCGCCTCCGGCACGCGGTTCGCATCGCTCAACGACGCGATCGTCGCGTCTGAGGAAGGCCAGTAGAGCTGGCTGGCGAAATTCAGCACGAGCGTCACGAGCAGGAAAGGAAGCACGCTCGTGGCCAGTGGGTAGGCGAACGTTGCCAGCGCGATCACACCGACGCAGGCGAGCAGGACCGGGTGTCCACCCCGGCGGTCGATCTGCCCGGCCACGGCCATCACGAACGCGATCCCGCCAAGCCCGCTGATCGCAATGCCAGTTCCGACGACGCTGGCGGACAGTCCTACGATCTGGCTGAAGTAAATAACGGTGAACGGAATGACCATGCCTCGTCCGGTCCACATGATCAGGTTGCACAGAGCCATAATCCATACCGGAGCCGGGTGCGTGGTGGCGAGCGCGCGCATGCGCTGGACCGGAGACGGGCGCGCACCGGAGACGGCAGCGGCTGAAGATTCGAGCGGGGCGTCCGCCACGTTTGTTCCCCAAATAAGCGCGTCAACGGTCACGAACGACCGCGTGTCAATCATGCCAGTCCGCGAGCCTGCCTCGACAGTGGCCGAACATCGCAACTCGCGTGCGTGGGGCTGCGACGTTGTTCGAATTTAATTGCTTCGCGGGAATCCGCCTGGAACAAAACGCGAGCCCGCATCGCGCTTCAGCGCACCGGTCTGATGCGTTCTCGCCGTTCGAGTGCGGATCGAGGATGAGTTGAGTC
>DATKCN010000358.1:0-6287 GCA_035513175.1 Thermomicrobiales bacterium | reverse complement strand
AGAAGCGGTAGCCGCCCAGCGCGGAGCCGGCCAGCACGAGCGCGCTGACGCACTCCGGGCTCTCCAGCGCCAGATCCAGCGCCACCAGCCCGCCAAACGACGACCCGACGACGCAGGCCGGAGCAGCGTCCAGCGCCTGCAGCAGGGCCGCCAGATCGCGGCTGTGCGAGAACGCGCCGCTGGGGCACACCGACCGTCCCCAGCCCCGCATGTCATAACGAATCGCCCGGCAGGACTCAGCGAAGACCGGGAACTGGTCATCCCACGTCCGCATGTCGCCGATGCCGTTGTGCGCCAGCACGACCGGCGAGCCGCTGCCCATCTCCTCGTAGTGGATTCGGGCGCGGTTGATCTCTATCGATGAGGTCGCAGACACAACACTCCTGACGGCTAATGGGATAGCACACCCACGCGCACATGCGTCGAGCTCGTCTCGCGAGTGCATGATATTCGACATGCCCGGCCGGATGATGGATGACAGAGCCGCCGTTACGGCACGCGTAGCACGACCAGCGTGTCCGCCGCCGATTCCGCGCCCCAAACCTCGTGCTGCCGCCCGAGGATCTGGCGCACGTTTGACGGCGTCGATGGCAGTGAGAACGACACGAACGTTTCCGTCTCCGGATCGAAGCGCACCAGCGTGTTCGCGTCGAAATCGCTTAGCCAGACGATGTCACGCTCGTCCACGTAGACGGAGTACGGCATCGGGTTGTTGCCCGGCAGCCGCCACTCGCGCCATTCGCCGCTGGCCGGGTCGTAGACGCTCACCTGGCCCACGTTCCACTCGCTGACCCAGACGCGTCCCTGCGAATCGCACCAGACCCGCCGCGCGCCCTGCCCGGCGGTCGGCGGATCGATGACCGTGACCTCGCCGGTGATGATGTCGATTCGCGCGATGTGGCTTCCCGCCAGCGACGCGTAGTAGATCTCGCCCTCCGGCGTCGCGTCGATGCCGTACGGCCCCCGTCCGCGCGGCGCATCCCACACCTGCGTCTCGCCCGTCGCCGGATCGAGCCGCCCGTAATAGCCTGCCTGCCCGGTGAACCAGTGGATGCCGTTGCCGTCGAATGCCGCAGTGTTCAGGTTCACGCTGGGCGTGCCGGGCGGCAGTCCGAACACCTGTGTCTCGTGCGTATGCGGGTCGACCCGCACGATCGCGTTCTGCCCGCTGTCGGTGACCCACGGCGCGCCGTCCGGCCCGACGATCACGCCGTGCGGCGCGGAGCCGGGACCCAGCGGGATGTGCAGCGTCTCGCCCGTCACCGGGTCCAGCCAGCCAAGCTCTCCGGAGCCCTGCGCCGTGTACCACACCCCGCCGTCGGCGGCGGGGGCCACGTCGTGCGGCCGCGATCCAGCCGGAACGGGGTACTGCTGCCAGGCGGGTCCATTCACCATCGTCGCCAGCGCCAGCCACTCATCCGCGCGTACCACCGCGACAGGTGTCAGCGTGCCGGCCTCCATCGCGAGCACGAGCGCGTCGCCGTTCTCCAGCGTGTCCAGCCCCGGCGTGTTGTTGATCTCCGGCAGGTCCGCGACGACGATCACGTTCGCGTCGGAATGGACGGCGCCGGCAGGGACCGCCCCGGCTGGTTCCAACGGCTCCGCCGTTCCGAACGCCACCTTTGCCGCAACGGCCTCGGCGCAAGACGGCCCGCGCAACGTCACGCCAACCGGCAGCTCGAGCTGCTGGAACGCGACGCCAATTAACCTCGCCCGCGCCAGCGCGTCGTCATCGAGCGGCCGTTGCGCCACGCACGCGTCGATGTCGCCGCCATCGCTGCCACTCCCAATGGCGCGGATATAGATGACATAACCACCGGCCAGCAGCAACCCTGCAAGCTCGGCGTCAACCGGAGCAAGTTCGACCGGTGGCGCGGTCGGCGACGGTGCAGCGACAGGGGATGGCGTGGCGAGCGCGGCGTCGGTCCCGGCTGTCGCCCGCGGCGCTGCGGTTGCCGGCGCCGCCGTTGTAGCCGTGGGCGCGGGCTGCAACGCGGGCGTGGCGCTCGCCGTGGCGGCGGCTGTTGCAGGCAACCGCGCCACTGTGGTCGGGGTGACGGCTGCCGGCTCGCCGCCTCCAGCGCAACCGGCCAGCGCCACGACGGACAGCACGACCCCAACGATTGCCCGAGCAGATCCTCGACGCATGTGTCACCTCATCGTCTGCCATGGCGCCCGTGGGATGAATCGCCGGAACCGGGGACACGCTTCTAACCAGCAAACGCCGCGGGACCGTCTCGTGGATTCAGACACCGGCGTCGTGAGGCCCGCGGGAGCTGGACCGGCAGCCCGCTCCGCTGGTTACTGGGAGTCCCGCGTCGCCAGCGAGCTGACTGACGCTGGCTCGGCTGAACGGTCCTGCCGCCCGACGACCCGCATCAACGTAACACTGGCAGCGACGAGCCAGATCAGAGCCAGCATGAACACGATGATGGCCCGTTCGCTGCTCCACATCAACGGAACGCCGGCCAGCAGCCCAACCGAGATGACCGCGGCGAGCCAGCCAAGCCAGCGAGGCAGGCTCTCGGTCTGAATCACGACCGCGGCGGTCGCGCCTATCAGGACGGCGAGCGGGATCCAGGTCAGCACGAATGCGGCGGTGTTGAGGTCGAGCAGCGTCCGCGCCAACTGCGGGTCAAGCCCCTCGTCCGAGCGTTGCATGGCAACGATGTACGGCGCGGCGCTGCCCATCTTCATCGCAGCCATCATCACGCCGCTGCCAAGCACGACCCCCGAGAGCCAGCCGCGCGCTCCCTCCGCGCTGGCCAGCACGCTCCACAGCGTTGGAACGAAGACGATCAGGCAGGCGAGCCCGAGCAGCTCGACGTACAGTCCCAGCAGCGTCCATGTCGTGGTGTTCGTGGCGAAGAACTGCGCGTACGCGTCGACCGGAGCGTCCCGGGCAGGCGCGTCTCCGGCATTCCCGAGCGTGTAATACCCAACGTAGGTCAGTGCCGGGTACAGAATCCCGCATGCAGCGCCAAGTTGCTTCATCACGACGGACGAACGGCTTGAATCCATCGCGCGAACAGATGGACGATCGGCGGCGAGTGCCATTCACGCAGCTCCTCTCGGGAGAGTGGAACATGACATATGCGGCGAGCAGGGACGTGCTCGCATCGAGCACGAACGCTCGTACAGCGTAACATGAGATCGTCCGAGCACAATCGCGCGTATGACGCGCGGACGACGGGTGAAAAGATTGCGTAGACCGGTCGCTTCGCCTCCGCAAGTGAGGCGCGCGGCGGAACGCCGGATTCCGGCCGCGGCATGGGCGACGAGGCGGCTTCCGGGCCCGATTGCGGGGATCAACGGTCCAAGGCAGGTGACCTCATGCTCGATCCTGCGTTGCGCTGCTCACTCGGGGCGCCAGGTCGATCGTTCACCGCGCGAGTCGGGTCGAGAAGGAACACTATCGTGACAGGTGAGCACTCCGTGCAGGTCTTCGACTCAGTGGAGAAACGGACATTTCGTCCCGTACCGCCTGCTGATCTCCATTTGAGCGGCAGCGCCAGTGGCGGCAGGACGCTGACGAGACTGACGATCCCGATCCAAAACGGCAGCGCGCGTTCGCGGAGCGAGACCCAGCTCACCGCGACGGCTGCCATCGCGACGCCGTACCAGGCGATAAACGGCACGAGATCATCGATCATGAACAGTGTCAACAAGGTTTCGTCGGAGAAGGTGTTCTCGTTAATCCCGCCCGGCAGGTAGATCGCGAGCATGCCCTTGACGCCATAGCCGATGATCATGGCCCCAGCGCTGGCAACCATCCCAAGTGACACGACATCTGCCGCCATGACCGATGTGATATGGACCGCGTTCGAGCTCCGCGATGACTGCCGCCCCGGTGGCCCGCTGTTCATCGGTCACACCCGTCATCGTCAGGAGGTGACCAACGTAGCCGAGCACCCCCGCGCCAACACCCCACAGCGGCCAGCGCCAGCCGCCTGCCCGTTCACCCCGATCCGACATCCTCGTCCTCCATCACTATGATTCGATGACTGCTTATCGCAGGTGACATCGTCGTCTCGCGTCAACCATAGAGGGGCTCACGTCCCGCTGTCGTGAGGCAACGTCCCGGAACGCCTGGGACAGTGTCCTGTTTCAGTGCGATTCTCAGATTTCCGACTCGTCGGAAGATCCACCGTCTGGTTATACTTGGAAGCGGAGGTCATACCATGCTTCATACAGTGGGATCAAAAGGTCAGGTTGTCATCGAGAAGGAGATCCGCGACCGACTGGGCATTGAGCCCGGGTGGACCACGGTGCAGCACATAGTCGACGATCACGTGGAGATCTACTTTGTTCCCCCGCGACACAATCGATCGCTCGCTGGTGTCCTGGCCCCGTACACGTCGGTTCGCATACCTGACGAAGAGGCGATGCACGCTGCAATCGAGCGTGCACATGAGGAGGAAGCACGCGACAAAGTTGAGCGCATGCGCCGACAGTCCGAAGAATGAATGCAACGACTGCGTCAGACGCTGCCCACTCTTCATTCCTGGACTCCAGCATGATCGTTCGCTACCTCGTCGGCGATAACCCAGTCCAATCCGCGAGGGCACGGAGCATCGTTGAGACAGGCGATCGCCTTGCCATCACTCCCGGCACGGTCACCGAGGTCGGGTATGTGCTGTCTCGCATATACGAAATTGTCAGGGACGAAATTGTCGATCAGTTGGTCGCGCTGTTGCAGCGAGAGAACATCATCGTCCATGAGCTAGACACCGGACTTGTTGTTAGTGCGTTGCTTCTTTGCCGGCCATCAGGGCGTGTTTCGTTCGCGGACGCGATGCTCTGGGCGGCAGCGAGGAGCGCTGGCAGCGGCAGCGTCGTCTACACGTTTGACCGGCGATTTCCGTCGACTGGCATCGAGACGCGCTCATAACGCGTTCCGAGCCTCCACGGCTGGAACGTGCGGAACTCATACCCGCCACCCGATCTGGTAAGGTATCTGCCATGAAAACTACCATTGACGCTTCAGGCAGACTCGTCATTCCGAAGGAGATCAGACGACAGGCTGGGCTGGAACCGGGCATGTCGCTGGACGTGCGCTTCTGCAACGGGCGGATTGAGCTCGAGCCGGAGTCAACGCCCGTTCGTTTGGAACGGGAAGGTCGGTTTCTGGTGATCGTTCCCGAAGGGCCTGTAGAAGTGCTTACCAGTGATATGGTCGAGGCTACCAGACAGGCAATCCTCGATGAGCGCGGCGAAATCTGCTGAGTGGAACCACAACGGTGTCTCGCTGATACGAACTGTCTGATCGCTCTTCTACAGTCCTGGCATCAGCATCACCATCAGATCACGAGAGAAATCGACCGGCGGCTCGATCGCGGTGAGCGACTGGTGGTTGCGGCGCATTCCCTCACAGAAACGTATTCGGTTCTGACCCGGCTCCCGCAGCCATTCCGCACGCCACCACTGGACGCCAGGTCGGCCATCTTCACGAGTATTATCGGCAATGCTGAGGTGGCGGCGCTGTCCGTTGATGCCTACCTTCGACTGCTGCAATACGCGCCAGATCGAAACATCCTGGGCGGACGCATCTATGATGCGCTCATAGTTGAATGTGCGGTAGAGGCGGGCGCGGACGTGCTGCTTACATTCAATGAGCGCCACTTCGTCGATCTGGCGCCACCATCGCTACAGATCGTCGTCCCCGGCTAGCCCACCAGCCCGTTCTCCGGATTCACAAGCGCCTGAATGACATCCTTCGGCAGGACTGCTTGCGTAAACTCGCCGTCGGCGATCAACGTACCCGTGTCAGTGCGGGCCTCCACCCGCGTCACGACCCGGTTGCCGGTAAACGCGGTCAGCACCGCCGTCGCCGTCACCAGCGTTCCCGGTCGCGCGGGCGCGCGATGCGTGACGCTGATCGCGTGCCCGATCCCCTCATCGTGCTCCTCCAGATACGGCAGGATCACCCGCCGCCCGGCCAGCTCCAGATAGTGGACAAGCTCCGCCGTGCCCAGCACCGGATGCACGACGACTCCCTCGAATGCCGCCAGCATTGTGTCATCGACGGTGAACGTGACGGACGCGGTAACTCCGGGGACGAAGCCATGTTTCATCGAAGCGCGGTCGATGGAAGCACGTGCTTACGAGCCAAGAGGCGTGCCGGGCGCGTAGACGTTGTGCAGCAGTTCCGAGGCGTCCGGGTGCGGCGCGCGCTCGGCGGAGGTGATCGCCTCCTCGATGATGCGCGACACCCGCGTCTGAATCGCCTGCTGGACGTCGTCGGTGAGGATGCCCGCCTCCCGCAGCCGTTGCTCGAACAGCAGGAT
>DATKCN010000357.1:0-11122 GCA_035513175.1 Thermomicrobiales bacterium | reverse complement strand
GGCGGGAGCGCCGGGTCATCGCGCGCGCCTCGACGGCTGACCGTGGCGTTGTTGGAGCGTGTCCCAGACCGACTCTGGCGTTACGCCGGAGGCTTGCAGCATGACGAGCAGGTGGTAGAGCAGGTCAGCGGCCTCACCGGCCAGCGGTTCGGGCTCGCCGTTCTTGGCGGCGATGATGACCTCCGCCGCCTCCTCGCCAATCTTCTTGCCGATCTTGTCGATGCCTTCTTGAAACAGGTAGGTGGTGTACGACCCCTCCGGCATCTCAGCGTGACGCGACGCGATCGTTCCGGCGATCTCATCGATGACGCGGGCCGACGCCGGGTCGCGCTCGCCTGTTGCGATGGGATCCGCGAAGAAGCAGGTCTCCTCGCCGGTGTGGCAGGTGGGGCCAGTCGGGATCACACGCAGCAGCAGCGTGTCGCCGTCGCAATCGACGCGCGCCTCGACGAGGCGCAGCACGTTACCGGAGGTCTCGCCCTTCTTCCAGAGCCGGTTGCGCGAGCGGCTGTAGAAGTGGACCTCACCCGTCTCGACGGTCAGCCGCAGCGACTCCGGGTTGAGGTAGCCGAGCATGCGCACGTCGCCGGTGCGCGCGTCCTGCACGATGCCCGGCGCGAGACCGTCGCTGTCCCACTTCACCTGTTCCGAGGCGTCAACCATCTCACGTTCCAGACTCGCGCGACGCATGTGATGACCATGTCGCGAGTGTATCACCGGGTGATGTGGGTGGTTTCAGCGCCGGAACGGCGAGACCGTGCTAGCATCGACGCGAGCGTGGGCACGATGAACGCGCCGTCGAGGAGACGCGGTGACTGTACGAGGATACTGCCAGAGCTACCGCCGGCTGCTGCCGGACCGCTTCCCGGTGCATCCGCGTGGCGAGATGGCGACCTTCAGTCCTCCCGTCGTTGCCCGGAGGGACGGGGAAGAGCTAGTCTGCGACTGCCTGCACGACTCCGTGCACATCTGGCCGAACGGCGATCACGTCTTCCCGGAGCAGGAAGTCCCGCGCACGCGCACCGCCGATCCTGAATAGGGGCCGACTGGGTGGTTAGCCCGACACACTTCCCGTGAACATTGAGGAACGTCACGCGCTTTGGCGATCCAGGAGCGCGCTTTTCCGCGTGCGGACGGGGAATTAAAAAGGCTGCCACATGGCAATGTATGAAAGTGGCAGCCTTTGAACAGTTATGCGTGACGGCGCGGGACACGTCCACGGAAACTCAGGCGTGGCTCAATCCCGCTGATCGCCGCGCTATGTCGGGCGCTGCCGCTCACGGGCGCGGGTCAGCTCACGGGCGATGATGTTGCGCTGGATCTCGCTGGTGCCCTCGTAGATCTGCATCAGCTTGGCGTCGCGGAACAGCTTGGCGACCGGGAACTCCTCGGAGTAGCCGGAGCCGCCGAAGATCTGCACCGCCTCGGTGGCCGCCCACATGGCGGTGTCGGAGGCGAACGCCTTGGCGTACGACGCCTGCAACGTGTTGCGCTGACCGCCGTCGATGATCGCGGCCGACTGGTAGACGAGCAGCCGCGCCGCCTCGCCGCGCATGCCCATGTCGGCGATCTTGTGTGACACCGCCTGATGCTGGATGATCGGCTGCCCCATCGTCTGCCGCTGCATGGCCCAGCCCAGCGACTCGTCGAGGCAGCGCTGGATGATGCCGCTGGCGATGGCGGCGATCATCGGGCGCGAGCGGTCGAACACCTTCATGGCGGTGAGGAAGCCGCTGCCCTCCTCGCCGAGTCGGTTCTCCTCGGGCACGCGCACGTTGTCGAAGGCGATCTCGGAGGCGTGCGAGGCGCGCTGCCCCAGCTTCGGCAGCGGATTTCCGACCGTTACTCCCGCTGAGTCGCGCTCGACGACGAACGTCGAGATGCCGTGCCGTCCCGCGTCTGGGTCGGTCTTGGCGAAGACGACGAAGAAGCTCGCGGCCGGGGCGTTGGAGATCCAGATCTTGCTGCCGGTCAGCAGGTAGTCGTCGCCGTCGGCCCGCGCTCGCGTCTGGATCGAGGAGACGTCAGAGCCTGCCGAGGGCTCCGTCAACGCGTAGGCGCCGTACTCGCCATTGACCATGCGCCCGATCCACTCGCGCTTCTGCGCCTCGGACCCTGCGACGAGAATCGGGTCGGCGGTAAGTGAGTTGATGCCAATCGAGGTAGCGATGCCCGCGCAGCCCCAGGCGAACTGCTCTATCGCGATCACCCATTCGAGGATGCCGGTTCCGCCGCCACCGTATTCCTCAGGCACCGGCAGGTGCATCATGCCGATGTCGCGCGCCTTGGCCAGCACTTCGTGCGGGAAGCGGTGCTCCTCGTCGTGCTTCGCCGCGACGGGCACGATCTCGCCCTCGGTGAACTCGCGCGCCAGGTCCCGCGCCGCCTGCTGCTCGTCGTTGAGCTGAAACATCATGGCTGGCTCCTCCCATGGGCTCAGGGTTGGACGGTCAGTGCGCCCCGATTGTCGCCTTCATGGTACCTACTGGCGGCGCCTCGCGATGGCGGCGAGCACAGAGTCCCAGTCGGACCGCAGCGGCTCGACGCCCAGATCCGCGATCGCGAAGCGGACGACATCATCGATAAAGACCTGCCCGGTCGGGATGTGGGCGCGATGGAAGGTGGTTGGTCGCACGGGTGCGGTGGATGCGATCATCGCGGAGCCGACGTGGACGTGGGGGTGGATGATGTCACTAAACCCTTCAGGATGCCAGTGGAACGCCAGGACTTCTGACTCATTTCTCGCTGAGAATGTGTAAGCGTATCCCTGACTTCGCGTTATCCAGGAGCGGTCAGCTCGATCCCGGTCTCTTTCGAGATGAATTGTCTTGTGAATGGAAACGAAGATCCGGTCGGGGCCCTGAAGTCGCGCGAACTGACCTCGATTGAGTGCTGCAACGCATACGTCTTCGCGGCGGCCCGCCCAGACAATTGACGTGTTCTCAATTGAGATCACACCTCGCGCGATACACGCGACTGCGGCCTGAAGATCGGTCCTCGTTGTCTGGAGGGCATCCCGGCGTGATCTACTCACCGGCACGCAGTGTGATTGGTCGCCCACAGAACGGGATCATCATGACGAGGCGAACGATGTGCGATCGATCAGGATCTTCGATCTCGCTTGCATCCCACTTGCGCAGGAATTCCTCGCCACTCATGCCGACGAGTTCGCGAGCGCGCTCGTCGAAAAGTTGCCTCCCCTCTTCGGGCGTCAATTCGACGATCTCGGGAAGCTCGTGGTCTTTGGAGTGGTGTGCTGTGGCCATCGTCGTCGCCCTTCTACAGTGTTCGCGGCAATTGTAGTGCAGCCTGCTACCTGCCAGCCGAAAATCCCAGCCCCAGCCGCCGCAGCGAGATCCAGCGGCCATCGCCGATGATGAGGTGGTCGATGAGATCGATGTCGAGCAGATCGGCGGCGCGGGACATCTCGCTCGTCAGGGAGATATCGGCGGCGGACGGAGTCGGGTCACCGCTCGGGTGGTTGTGGGCCACGACGATGGCCGGACAGTTGGCGCGCACCGCTTCCTTGAACACCTCGGCGATGCGCACCTGCGCCGCGTTGACGCTGCCCTGATAGACGGTCACGATCCTCTCGATGCGGTGCTTCGTGTCCAGCACTGCGACGTGCAGTTCTTCATGGTCCAGCGCGGTCATGCGCGGCAGCAGGATGATTGCCGCGTCCTCCGGCGTGCGGATCTGGGGCCGGTCCTCGGGGCCGAGCGCGGCTATGCGCTTCGCCAGCTCGATCGTCGCGATCATCTTGATGGCCTTGGCCGGGCCGAGGCCATGCACCTCCAGCAGCGAGTCGAGGTCGCGGCGCATCAGGCCGCGCAGCCCGCCGCCGCTCTCGGCGATGATGCGCTGCGCGAGCGCCATCACCGACTCGCCCTTGGTGCCCGTGTTGAGCATGATCGCCAGCAGTTCGGCGTTGGAGAGCGCTCCGGGACCGCGCAGGCTCAGCTTCTCGCGGGGCCGCTCGTCGGCGGGCAGCTCCTTCAGTGATAGGCCGTTCCGTCGCTCCGGCTCCACCTTCGCTGCCCTCCCATACGGAGACAAGTAATGACGACCGGGGCAGTATACCGCCGGTCGTCATTCGTGGAGCTTCAATCTGGCGTCTTGGCGTCGCGCGTCTGGCAGGCGTCACGCGCTGAGGTCGGCGAGAACCATGGACGTGCCGTCTGCACCATTGCTCTTCCCCCTCCCCACAAGTTGTGAAGCAGCGTTGGAAGCGTAAGGCGAGCCGATTGGGCGCCACACGTCTGAACAGGGCGAAAGTTAGACCGCCAATTGGCGGTCTAAGCATTTGGCGGTCTAACGTCGTCGCGTCACATTTGTCTCGGCGCCAGCGTCGTTCAGCGCAGCACGGCGCGCATAACGCGCAGGAAATTGCCGCCGATGATCTTGCGGGTGTCGTCGTCGCTGAATCCCCGTTGCAGGAGCCCGTCCGTCAAGGAGGGAAAGTCGTACCAGCTCTCGAACCCGGTGATGCCGTGCATCTTGTCGTCCATCGCGCCGCACTGCTCCGGGTACTTGCGCTTCGTGTTCGCGTTCCACCAGATGCCGGCCGAGCCGCGCGCGTCCATTGCGTCGGTGCCAATGCCGACGTGCTCGACGCCGACCATGTTCACGGCGTAGGCGATGTGGTCGATGTACTGCGCGAGCGTCGGTTGTCCCTGCCTCGTGTCTGCCACGAAGTCGGCAAATGACGCGATGCCGATCACCCCGCCGCGTTCGGCGATGGCCTTCATCTGTTCATCGGTGATGTTGCGCGGATTGTCCCGCAGCGAGCGGGGGTTCGAGTGCGACGCGATGACCGGATCGCTCGAGACGTTCACGGCATCCAGACTGGTCCTGTAGCCCGCATGACTGACATCGACCACCATGCCGAGTCGGTTGAATTCTCTGACTGACTGGATGCCGAAGTGCGTCAGGCCACGATCGTCTGGTTCGAGGCAGCCGTATCCCAGGCGGTTCTGCTCGTTGTAGGTGAGTTGCACCAGCCTGACGCCGAGCGCGTGAAAGATCGAGATGTGGTGGAAGTTCTGCTGTATCGGCTCGGCGCCCTGGAAGCCGACGATGATCCGAAGCTTGCCGCGATGCACGTCATCGAGGTCTGCCGCGGATGTCACGACCCGCACGAGATCGGCCGCCGCGTCGCGGAACCAGTAGAAGATCGCCATCTTCTGCAGCGCGATCTCCAGCGTCTCCCCGTGCGCGGACACGGTCAGGTTCAGCGCGTCGTAGCCCGCTTCCAGCAGGCGGCTGACGATTTCCCGGCTCTGTCCAATCGCCGCCAACGCGTCGAAGACGAACGCCTCGTGCTGTAACGCTTTCGCGCGTTCACTGATCTGCATGTGGTGATGTCCCTTCCAACATTCATCGTGTGCCGAAATGTAGTCCATCCCTGTAGTCCCGTCGAGGCTTAGAAGGGACCGCTGGCGCTGATGGCGGCGACGACGTCTCACGACGGTCTTCCCAAAGTGACACGGTATACTTGAACAGCGCTGCGCCGGAACTGGCGCGGCGTACTCACTCTCTGCCAGACACGCGACGTGTCGTTATCGAACACCGCACTTGTATCGAGGAGCCATCGTGATTCTCAACCGCATGTTCAATCGTCGCGCCGAGGCGCAGCCTGAGCTGCAACAGGGACTTGCCAAGACCCGGCGCGGAATCTTTGCCGATATCACCGCCCTGTTCGACCGTGGCGCCATCGACGAGGAGCTGTACGAGGACCTCGAATCGCTGCTGATCCAAGCGGACCTCGGCGTCGACACCACGCTGGAGCTGGTCGAGGCGCTGCGCGAGGATGTGCGCCGCGAGCGCATCGCCGATCCCGCCGTCGCCCGAGCGTCGCTGCGCGACGAGATGGTCAATCTGCTGGAGCACGCCACCCGCAACCGCAAGGTGAAGATTTACCAGCGTGGCGTGCCGTTCGTGACTCTTGTCGTTGGCGTCAACGGCACTGGCAAGACGACCACCATCGCCAAGCTGGCCCACTTCCACAAGACGCGCAACCGCAACGTGATGCTGGTGGCAGCGGATACGTTTCGGGCCGCTGCCATTGACCAGCTGAGGATCTGGGGCGAGCGACTCGGCGTGCCGGTCATCGCGCACGGGCCGGACGCCGACCCTGGCGCGGTCATCTTCGACGGCATGCAGGCCGCGCACGCGCGCAACGCCGACATCCTGATCGTCGACACCGCCGGCCGGCTGCACACCAAGTTCAACCTGATGGAGGAGCTGACCAAGCTGCGCAAAGTCATGCAGCGTCACGTGCCAAATGCGCCACAGGAGGTGCTGCTGGTCATCGACGCGACGACCGGCCAGAACGGTCTCGCGCAGGCCAAGAAGTTCGCGGAATCGGTCGACGTCACCGACATCGCCATTGCCAAGCTCGACGGCACCGCGCGGGGCGGCATCGCCTTCGCCATCTCCCGCGAGTTGGGCATCCCGATCTCGTATATCGGCACCGGCGAGAAAACGACTGACTTCGCAGAGTTTGACCACGAAGCCTTCGTCGACGCCCTGTTCTTCGAGGGGGAGTGAACCCCTTCCCCAACCCCCTCCCCCGTGGGGAGAGGGGGCTTTAGAGCGCGACTGCCGACGATTCGACACTATCTCCCCCTCTCCGCGTCGGGGAGGGGGCCGGGGGGAGGGGTCATGTTTGAAACCTTAACCGACCGTCTCAATGCCGCCTTCTCGCGGCTCGGCAATCGAGGGCGTCTCACCGAAGAGAACGTCGACGAGGTGATGCGCGAGGTGCGCCGCGCGCTGCTTGAGGCCGACGTCAACT
Source organism: Thermomicrobiales bacterium (assembly GCA_035513175.1). Lineage (GTDB taxonomy): Bacteria > Chloroflexota > Chloroflexia > Thermomicrobiales > CFX8 > DATKCN01. The sequence continues at coordinate 4,326 of DATKCN010000357.1, read as the reverse complement.
TCAAGGTCGTGCGCGATTTCGTCGCCGCCGTTCGGGAGCGCTCGATTGGCGAGGAGGTGCTGCGCTCGCTTAGCCCGGCGCAAACGGTCATCTCGATCGTGCATGAGGAGTTGATCAAGGTGCTTGGCGAGGAGCAGGTTCCCCTCGCCTCCGCTGACACGGGCCCGACCGTCATCATGCTCGTCGGCTTGCAGGGCTCCGGCAAGACGACGCATGCAGGGAAGCTCGCCAGCCACTTGCGCAAGGTGGGCCGCAACCCGGTCCTCGTCGCGGCGGACGTGTATCGCCCGGCTGCCATCGACCAGCTTCAGACGCTCGGCAGGCAGCTCGACATCCCGGTCTACGCCGAGGGCGATGACCAGCGCCCGCTGAAGATCGCCCAGAACGCGCTCCGTCACGCCCGCGACCGGGGCCAGAGCCCCATCATCATCGACACGGCCGGTCGCCTGCAGATCGATGAGCGCATGATGGAGGAGCTCGAGGGGCTGGAGCGCGAGATCCACCCCACTGAGATCCTGCTGGTCGTTGATGCCATGACCGGACAGGAGGCCGTCAACGTCTCCCAGGAGTTCTCCCGCCGGCTCGGTGTGACCGGCCTCATTCTGACGAAGATGGACGGCGACGCCCGTGGTGGCGCGGCCCTGTCGATCCGCGCCGTGACCGGCATCCCGATCAAGTTCATTGGCATTGGCGAGCGCATGGACGCGATCGAGCCGTTCTACCCGGACCGGCTTGCCTCCCGCATTCTCGGCATGGGCGACGTGCTCTCCCTCATCGAGAAGGCGCAGGAGCAGACCAGCGAGGAAGACCGGCTCGCGCTCGAAGAGAAGCTGATGGAAGGCTCATTCGACCTGGAGGACTTCCTCAACCAGCTGCAATCGATCAAGAAGATGGGACCGTTGACGCAGTTGCTGGAGATGATCCCCGGCATCGGCTCCGCGCTACGCGAGCAGGACGTCCAGCTCGACGACGATGCCTACAAGCAGGTCGAGGGCATCATCCGCTCGATGACCCCCCACGAGCGCCGCAATCCGTCGGTGATCCGGGGCAGCCGCCGCCGGCGTATTGCCGCTGGGAGCGGCACGTCGCCCGAGGACGTGACCGACCTGCTCAAGCAGTTCCGTGACATGCAGAAGATGATGGCCCAGCTCGGCGACATGGCGGGCATCGGGGGCGGCAAGCAGGGCCGTCGTGGCGTGATGAGCCGCATGCCGGGACAGATCGGCCAGGTCGGTCAAATGCGCGACATGATGCGCCAGGCTCAAGAGTCAGGCATTGACCTCGGAGGCATGGCCGGCGTCCCCGGCATGGGCATGCCAGGCGCCGACTCGCGCCAGCTGGAGAAGCTGATGGGCGGCGGCGCTCCACTGGCGCCGCTGTATCCGCGCGGCGCATCAAAGAAGGCAGCGCAGAAGCCCAAGTCCCAGCGGGCCCAGGGTGGCAAGCGACGCAAGAAGCGCTGATCGGCGCGCGGGAACGCAGAAGTCGCCCGGCTCATGCCGGACGACTTCGGTGTCTTGTGGCGGTCGGCTTGCGGCGCTAGACCGCGCGCCGGCCGGACAGCAGCTGGAAGACCAGCACGATCAGCGCGATCACCAGGATCAGGTGGATCAGCGATCCGCCAACGCTACCAAGGAAGCCAAACAACCAGAGAATCAACAACACCACGAGAATCGCCCAGAGCATGTGTTTGTCCCACTTTCCTTCTGCCGCACCCGCGCGATAACCAGGCTTGGGTGCGATACTTCGTGCGGGCCAGATGAATGGCTCCGCCAGCGTCTGACTGCTGTAAACGCAACGGGCGTGCCACGACGATGGCTCCGACGCCAAGCTCGCTAAAGGTGGTTGATCGTGCAGGACATTCTGGTTTCGACTGACTGGCTCGCGGCGCGTCTTAGCGATCCTGCCATGCGCGTCGTCGACTGCCGCTTCGCATTCGACCGTGACTGCCGTCTCGACTACGAGGCGAGCCATATCCCCGGCGCGGTCTACGTCAGCTGGTCCACCGACCTGACGGATCCCGATCATGCTGTCGAAGGGATGATCGCCCCGCCTGAACGTGTCGCGGCCGTGATGGAGCGGCTCGGCATCGGCGACGACACGACAATTGTCGCCTACGATCAGGAGGGCGGACATTTCGCCGCCCGTCTCTGGCTCGTGCTGGAACGGTACGGGCATGGCGAGCAGGTGCGCATCGTGGACGGCGGCTGGACCGCCTGGACGCAGGAGAACCGCCCTGTTACAGCTGAGCCGCCTGCCGCCGTCGTCCGCCCCGTCTCGATAACGATCGATCCGGCGACGGAGCGTCCCAGCATCATCGCGAGTTGGCAGGACGTGCTGGCCGCGATCGATGATCCAGGGGTTGAGATCGTCGACGTGCGTCGCGTGACGGAGTTCACCGGCGAGGAAGTGCGCGCCAGACGCGGTGGGCGCGTCCCGAACGCGCGTTTCGCCTTCTGGCAAGACAATCTCGAATGGGATGGCGACCGCCGCTTTCGCTCGACGGAAGAGATCGCGCGCCGCGCCGTAGAGGCTGGGCTGTCGAAGGACACGCGGGTCATCACCTACTGTCAGGGGGGCGTCCGGGCGGCCCACGCAGCCATCGCGCTCATGCTGGCTGGCTACGAGGACGTGCGCGTCTACGACGGCTCCTGGGCCGAATGGGGCAACCGCGACGACCTGCCGATCGAGATCGGCGAACCTGCACGTTGACAAGTTAACCATCGTCCCACCGCCTATCGGTTGACATACTAGCGATGGGGCGCCACGGATGACCGGACAACGACCCTTTCGTTTCGCGACGAGCGCGTTTGACACCCCGACGGCAGCGGATTTGACCGAAGCGGCCCGGCGAATCGAGCATCAAGGCTACGCGCTGTTCGTCGTGCCGGATCACTTCAATAACCGACTTGCCCCAGGTCCGGCCCTGACAGCTGTCGCCTGCGCCGCTCCCGGTCTCCGTGTTGCAACGACGGTCTATGCCGCCGATTTCCGGCATCCGGCAGTTCTGGCAAAAGAGGCATCTTCGATCGATGTGTTGACTGATGGCCGGTTCGAGTTTGGCATTGGCGCCGGCTGGGCGCGTGCGGACTACGACGAAACGGGCATTCCGTTCGATCGGGCCTCCGTGCGTGTCCGGCGCACGCAGGAAGTGTTGCGGGTCGTCAAAGGGCTGTGGAGAGACGCTCCGTTCACGTTTGATGGCGAGTTTTTCACCATCCGGGGTCTCGATGGCCGTCCGAAGCCGGTTCAGCAACCTCATCCTCCGATCTTCATTGGCGGGGGCGGCCGGCAGATGTTGTCGTTTGCGGCGCGCGAGGCGAACATCATCGGGCTTATCGCACGGGCGCTGCCCGACGGCGGGCTTGATTTCGCCGCCGACAGCGAGCAGCTTCTGGAAACGAAACTGGGTTGGGTTCGCGACGCGGCTGGTGAGCGCTTCGAGCAGATCGAGCTGGCAATTCTGCTCTGGAAGGTCGTTGTCACGGACAATGGACGCGTCGCGGCAGAGGATGCGGCCAGGAAGAGGAATGTGACCGTGGAACAGGTGCTCCGGTCGCCGTACTTCCAGTTCGGGAGTGTCGATTGCATCGTCGACCGGCTGACGATGCTACGCGATACGTACGGCATCTCGCATGTATCCGTGTTTCCCGACGACAGTGACGCATTCGCGCCCGTAGTCGCGCGGTTGGCTGGCAGCTGAGGCCGGCGGCGCGGCTGGCGGCCACGGGGCCTCCCACGCGCCCTCAGCGTCCGGGCACGCTGCAGACAGAGGAATACCGCCATGGAGGCGCCGGTAACGGATACAGTGACACGACGGCAGGGAATTCGAGAGGTTTGTATCGCAATGAAGACGTTGACATCCGAGCATGCACTGACGCGGCGTCTTCGTCCCCCTGCTACAACGTCGGGTGTACGGAACCGGGAGAGTGGCTGGCGTTCGATGTGGATGTCCCAGTGCCGGGCAACTACACCTTCACGTTTCGCTACGCCTCTCCCGCGACTTCAGCGCGGAGTGTTCGTGTCGAAACCGACGGCGTTGACGTATCCGGAGCAATCGTCCTCGCGCCTACCGGCGGCTATCAGGTCTGGGCGGACGGATCGTCCGGCCCGCTTGCTATCGCTGCCGGAAACCACACGATCAAGATTCTGATCGAGAGTTCCGGGTTGAACCTCAACAACATCGGCGAGACGGGCTCGTAGCCACTCCTCGACGTCGCGCGCTACCTCCCATGCAGAAAGGGAGCCGGAGCAATCCAGCTCCCTTTCACGTTGGCGTCCAGCCACGGTCATCGACAGCGTCCCGCGTTCCGGTGCCGTTACTCG
>DATKCN010000356.1:0-3168 GCA_035513175.1 Thermomicrobiales bacterium | reverse complement strand
GTCGCGCTAAGATGGGGTGTCGGATCGTACCGGAACACAGGGAGGACAGCATGCCAGCGCTCGCGAACCACGCCGAAGTGACGGAGCTGATCAGGAATGTCCGGCAGGCTCGCCAGTACGGGCCGGAAGGAGTCAGCGACGAGCAGCTCAATGAGCTGCTGGAGATCGCCCGCTGGACAGGCAGCGGGCGCAACACCCAGCCGTGGCACTTCATTGTCATCAACGACGAGGAGCAGTTGAAGAAGATCAGCCAGCTTCGCACGCCGATCAACTGGGTCGCCGAGGCGCCGCTGGCCATCGCGATCGTGCTCGACGGCAAGAGCGCGGTCGAGCTGTACGAAGAGGGCCGCGTCACCGAGCGCCTGATGATCGGCGCATACGCCATAGGGCTCGGTGGCGGCATCGCATGGTTCGGCAACGACGAGCACGAAGCGGAAGCCAAGCGCATCCTCGGGATACCCTCTGAGCGCGCGGCTCGTTCGGTCGTCGTGATCGGTCACCCGACGTCGATCAGAGACCCACGTCCGAATCCGGCACAGGGCGGCCGCCATCCGCTTTCGCAGATCGTGAGCTACAACACCATGAGCGAGCAGGGATCAGAGTCATAGACACCGCGATCGTGAGGATGTCAGGGGATGTCACGGGCAGGATGTCGCGGCATCACTCAAGCCGCTGGTAGCACGCGGGCACAGACCTCACCCCAACCCCTCTCCTGTGAGGAGAGGGGCTTCTGTGGGCGGGTGCTAAGCGCCGATGCTACTCCTCGACTCCCCGTCACGAACCCCGCGCCACATCCGCCAGATACTGCGCCCGGTTGAGCGGGTTCGGCCCGACGCGCGCACGGACCGGCGGATCGCCCACCAGCGGCACGTAGCCAGCGAAACTCGTTTCCCAGCTACCGTCGCCATGCGTCAGCCCCGGTAGCTGCTGCTCGATCGCCCGCAGTTCCGCCGTCGGAATCTCGCAGACGATGCGCTGGGTCGTGCCCTCGCGAAACGAGTTGCGTATCGTCGCGCGCGCGCTGACCAGCGCCCCGCACACCGCGCCGAACGTGTCTTCCGGAATGTCGACACACAGCTCCTCGATCGGCTCACAGACCCCGGTTCCAGCCTCGCGAAGCGCGTGCATCAGCACCAGCGGCGTGAGCTTGCGAAAGTCTCCGGCGGTGCTGGCCACTGACGAAAAGCCCGCGTCGGTGAGCGTGACGACGCAGTCAGTCACCTCCCAACCATGCAGCCCCTGTTGCAGCGTTTCGTGCATCGTCTCCTCGACGGCGCGATAGAACGCGAGCGGCAGCAGGCCCAGCTGGCGCGCGTACTGCACGCCGCTGCCCGGCTCGCCCGGCTCCACTCGGAACCCGACCGTGCCGCAGAACGGGTTGCCGTCCTCGCCAATGAATTCGACGGCCTCGCCCACGCCCACCACCCGTTCGACGCAGATCGTCCGGCTCGGCCCGAACGTCGCGGTGATGCCGTACTCCCGCGCCAGCGTCTCCATGACGACTTCCTTCTGCACCTCGCCATACAGCCGGACCGATATCTCCCCCTCCTCATTGCGCTGCCGCAACGAGATGAGCGGGTCCTGCTCCGCGAGCTGCTCCAGCGCCTCCCGCAACCGCGTGACCTGACCCGGCTCGACCGGACGCACGACGCTCTCCAGCGCCGGTGGCGGGAACGCGGAGGCGGACTCGCGGTCCCCGGCGCCCTCGCTGCCGATGCGGTCGCCGATGCGCGCCGCCCGCAGCCCGTGCAGGCAGATGATCTCCCCGGCGCCCGCCCCGTCCGACGCCACGGTCGCGCCCGCCACGAAGCGCTCGACGCCGGTGACGCGCTCCTCGATCTGCTCCAGTTCCCCGAATGGGTTGCGATGCCGCACCGTCACGCGCTGGCGCACCGCCAGCCGACCGGCGAACAGCCGCGCGTAGACGATCTTCTCCCCCGACGGCCGCCGGGTGATCTTGAAGATCGTGCCGCACGCGGGCGCGTCCGTCGCGTCCCCGGCCCTTGGCAGCCACTCCTTCACCCCGGCCAGCAGCTCCGGCACGCCCGCGCCGGTGATCGCCGACCCGCAGTAGACCGGCGTGACGCTGCCGGCCGCGACCTGCCTGCGCAGCTCGCCTTCGAGATAGCAGGCGCTCGGCGCGCCGCCCGCGCGCTCGAACTCCTCGATCACCTGCTCGTTCGTCTCCGCCAGCAGATCGGTAAGCGCCTCCCGCCACGCCGGGCTGTGCCGGTCGAGCGGGGCGACCGTCGCCGTCCGTTCGCCGAGCCCGCTCGCCGCGTTCACCGGCGCCACGCGCAGCCCCAGCATGTGACGGATATCCGCCAGCAGCGGCTCGCCGCGCGCGCCCATGCGGTCGATCTTGTTCACGAAGATGAGCAGCGGCAGCCCGGCGGCACGCACGGCCCGCGCCAGGCGGCGGGTCTGCGACTGCACCCCCTCGACCGCCGAGACGACCAGCACCACCCCGTCGAGCACGTCGAGGGAGCGAGCCACCTCGGCGATGAAGTCGCCGTGCCCGGGGGTGTCGATCAGGTTGACCTTGAGCTCGTTCAGCTGAAACGAGACGACCGCGGACTTGATCGTGATGCCGCGCGCCCGCTCCAGCTCCAGCGTGTCGGTCTGCGTCGTGCCCTTGTCGACGCTGCCGATCGCCGCGATGACGCCGGTTTCGTAGAGGATGCGTTCCGTGAGGCTGGTCTTACCGGCGTCTACATGCGCCAGAATCCCGATGTTGACAATCGCCATGCACGACACTTTCGTTGAAGAATCTTCCGACCGTAGGACTCTTCAACTGTCGCCGCATGGGACTCTCCTTCTATCTCTCGCATCGAACGCACGTCTGAAATGCTGCGTGCCCGCCCCTCACAGCGCAACGGGCCAGACCGTGCCGCATCGTATCAGACCAACGCACGACGACGCTAGCATGGCGTGATTCTAATGACACAATTGGATCTTGCTGCAGACTTTCGCTTGCACGGCGCTCAACGAGCCCGTGATAGATGGACGCGCCAGCGGATCATCCCGGTTCCCATCGACGGAACGAGCGGAAGGAACAACCCGTGCTTTGATGATCGGTCACAGGGGGAACCACGATCATCCCCTCCTGTTTGTATCCTTAATGCTGCCAAGCATCTGAGGACGTGCATGAGTGCTAAGCATTGAGTG
>DATKCN010000355.1:0-3026 GCA_035513175.1 Thermomicrobiales bacterium | reverse complement strand
CGCCCCCGACTCCCGGGTGAGCAGTGGCAGGAGTTGGAACAGAGGATGGTGACGGGTAATTTCGTCAGAGCGGTACGTGGCAAGGATCAGTATGCGCGTGGACTCGATACGCCGCGCGACGAACCGCAGGAGGTCGAGGCTGGCGCGATCGGCCCAGTGCAGGTCTTCAAGCATGACGACCAATGGCCTGACTGAGGCGACGGAGGCGAGGAATCCCGCAACATTGTCAAACAGCGTGGTCTGGCCGCCGAGCCCAGCCACGGCGGTGTCATTGAACTCAGCGGGCACGGGCGGCAGGTCGCCTTCGGGCCGGTAGTCATGTAAACACACCAGCCACGGTCCATACGGCGGCGTGATCGTCAGATCGTAGCAGCCTCCGGCAAGCCTTACGGTGCCCCGCGCGACGGCTTCCGCCAGCAAAGCCGCTGCAAGGGTGGATTTTCCAATGCCCGCCTCCCCGCTGAGAAGCGCGAGGGTTCCGTTGCCACCGATCGCGTCGTCGAGCAGTCCGGAGAGAACGGCTTGCTCTCGCGCTCTACCGACGATGCCAGTCGCCGCGCCGCGTTCAGTCATGACACTCCTGCTGGTGACGCGATCGATGTCTGATGACCGTCTGCTTCAAGAACGTGATAGAGATAGTCTAGCAACAATGACTGGCGCGCAGGTTCGGTCTCCGGCAGGGTCACTTCATCCACTGAGCCCGGACCGCCGGGGTACAACTGCGGGAGTAGTCGCACAGCGTCTTGAGTGGGAGGTGACACATGATCGATTACCACGAGAAGACGGCGCTGGTCGTGGTGGACGTGCAGAACGACTTTGCCGATCCACGCGGGAGTCTGTATGTCTCCGGCGGGGAGCAGGTCGTGCCGCCGATCAACGCTGAGATCAGGCGGGCTCGCGAGGCCGGCGCGCCGGTGCTCTACACGCAGGACTGGCATCCACCCTCCACGCCGCACTTCGAGAAGGACGGCGGCATCTGGCCGGTGCACTGTGTGATGAACACGTGGGGCGCGGCGTTTCACCCCGACCTGGATGTGGATGGCGAGGTCGTGCAGAAGGGTTCCGGGGGGGAGGATGGCTACTCGGGCTTCACGGTGCGCGACCCGGGGAGCGGCGACGAGACACGCACGATGCTTGGGACGCTGCTGCGGGAGCGGGGCATCAAGCGCGTGGTGATCGCCGGGCTGGCGACGGACTATTGCGTTAAGGAGACGGCCATCGACGCGGTCGGGCTGGGCTTCGAGACAGCGGTGCTGATCGGCATGGCACGCGCCGTGAACCTGGATGCGGACGACGGGGAACGGGCGGTGGAGGCCATGCGCGAGGCAGGCGTCGGCCTTGCGTGATTCGGCGACCGCGTTTGCCGCGCTGGCGCGACGGATCGATCCCGGCTGGCGGCTATTGAGGGCGACGCCGATGACCGGCGGGGTTTCGGCGCAGGTCACCGCGCTGGAGGTGGAGCGCCCTGGAGAGCCGCCGCTGAAGCTGATCGCGCGGCAGCACGGCGCGATCGACCGGGCGGGCAATCCGCACATCGCGCGGGACGAGCACCGGCTGTTGACGATCGCCTGCTCTCACGGGCTGGCCGTGCCAAAGCCGTATTTTGTCGATGAGTCGTGCGAGCTGTTTACCGATCCAGTGGTGGTCATCGCGTTCATTGAGGGCGAGACCGTTTTCGAGCCGGTGGAGCGGGCAGGGTATCTGTCGCAGATGGCGGCTGAGCTGGCGCGGATTCACGGCGTGCCGGCGAGCGCGGAGCTGTCGTTCCTGCCTGAGCAGGGGCGGGGGTTTGGCGAACGGCCCGCGACGCTGGACGAGTCGATGAGCGAGGGACGCATCCGGGAGGCGCTGGAACGGGCCCGGCCGGTGGAGCCGGTCAATCCGGCCACGCTGCTGCATGGCGATTTCTGGCCGGGGAACATCCTGTGGAGGGATGGCGAGCTGGCGGCGGTGATCGACTGGGAGGACGCGAAGACCGGCGACCCGCTGTCGGACCTCGGGAGCGCGCGGCTTGAGATGCTGTTCGCGCTGGGCGAGGACGCGATGCGGGAGTTCACCGCACGCTATGTGTCGCTGACCTCGCTGGACGTTGGGGCGCTGCCGTACTGGGATTTGTGCGCGGCGCTGCGACCCTGCTCGGCGCTGGCGACGTGGGGGCTGGACCCGCAGACCGAACTGCGCCTGCGGGAGCGGCACCGCTGGTTCGTCGACGAGGCGTTGCGCGCGCTGGCGCGCGGCTGAGGCCGGGGAGCCGGCCCTTCGCCGGGGGCCTGACCACGATTCCTCGCTATGGTGCGCCTGCTACCCGCTCATCATCACGCCGCGCATGGCTTCGACGGCGCGGTCCATGTCGTCACGGGTGATGTCGAGGTGGGCAACGGCGCGCATGCCGGGGCCGTAGCCGCCGCCCATGCGCACGCCCCGTTCGGTCAGGGCGGCGTTGATCTCGCCGCCAGTGCGGCCGGATTCGGAGACATCGAAGCGCACGATGTTGGTTTCGATGTGGTCGGGGTTGAGCGTGACGCCGGGGATGTCGGCCAGGCCAAGCGCGAGATGCTTCGCATTGGCGTGGTCCTCGGCCAGACGGTCGACGTTGTGCCGGAAGGCGTAGACGCCAGCGGCGGCGATGATGCCGGCCTGACGCATGGCGCCGCCGTAGAGGTGCTTGTAGCGGCGGGCCAGCTCCATGTCGACGTAGCTGCCGGCCAGCACGCCGCCGACCGGCGCGCCGAGACCCTTGGAGAGGTCAATCCAGGCCGTGTCCATCTTCGCAGCGATGGTTTTGGCGGGGATGCCACTGGCGACGACGGCGTTCATCAGGCGGGCGCCGTCCATGTGGGTCTTGAGCCCGCGCTCGTGGGCCAGATCTGCGACGGCCTCGATGGCGTCGAGCGGCCAGACGCGGCCGTTGCCTGCGTTCGAGGTGTTTTCCAGGGAGACGAGGCGGGACTGCGCGGAATGCGGGCCGGTGTCGCGGATGTGAGCCTGCACCTGCTGCGGGGTGAAGACGCCCCGGTCGGTGTCCA
>DATKCN010000354.1:0-3564 GCA_035513175.1 Thermomicrobiales bacterium | reverse complement strand
GGCTACCTGACAGCGCACTTGCAGCTCACGCTGCTCGCGCTGCTCGTCGGCACCGCCTTCAGCGTCCCGGCGGGGGTGCTCGTTGCGAGAGTGCGCTGGCTCGATCAGCCCGTGCTTGGCACGGCGAGCGTCATTCAGACGATTCCCAGCCTGGCGCTCCTCGCCATCATGGTGCCGGTGCTGTCAGCCCTGGGCGTGCGGAGCATCGGATTTCTTCCAGCGTTCATCGGTCTCACGCTGTACAGCGTCCTGCCGATTCTTCGTAACACGGTCGCCGGTCTCGCCGGAGTGGATCCGGCTCTGATCGAGGCGGCCCGGGGCGTCGGCATGACGCCGGCACAGCGCCTTCGTCGCGTCGAGATGCCGCTGGCCATGCCGGTCATTCTCGCCGGTATCCGGACGTCGACCGTGTTGACGGTCGGCGTCGCCACACTTTCGACGCCGGTCGGCGCGCCGAGCCTTGGCAACTACATTTTCAGCGGCCTGCAGACCCGAAATCTCACGGCGGTGCTCGTCGGGTGCGTCGCGGCGGCCATTCTTGCGCTGTGTCTGGATGGTCTGGTGCGGGCACTCGGCGCCGCCATCCTCCACGGGAAGCGCGGGTGGACCGCCGTTCTCGTGACGACGGTCGGCCTGCTCTACGCGTACACCGGCGCGTCGCTCGCGCGCGAGCTGCGTGGCCGCGACGAGGGGCGGGTCGTCGTCGGAGCCAAAACGTTCACCGAGCAGTACATTCTCAGCCGGATTCTGTCGGGCCACATCCAGGATGTGACGGGCGCGGCCACCGACGTCGTCTCATCGCTCGGATCGACCGTCGCGTTCGACGCTCTCCGCAGCGAGGAGATCGACGTCTATGTGGACTATTCGGGCACGATCTGGGCGGCGATCATGCGCCGCGAGAGTGCGGCCGAGGGCCGCGATGCAGTGCTCGACGAAGTCGGTCGGTTCCTGAGCGAGCAGCACGGGGTCGAGGTCGCGGGCACGCTCGGCTTCGAGAATGCTTACGCCCTCGCCATGCGCCGTCAGCAAGCCGAGCAGGCAGGCATCCGCAGCATTGGCGATCTGACCGCGCAGGCCCGGCGCCTGGTCATCGGCGGCGACTACGAATTCTTCGGAAGGCCGGAGTGGATCGCGATCCGGGATACGTACCGGCTGATGTTTGCGGCGCAGCGCACCATGGACTCGTCGCTGATGTATCAGGCGGTGGCCGGCGGGGATGTGGACGTGATCAGCGCGTTTTCCACCGACGGGCGCATCGCAGCATTCGACCTGCTGGTGCTCGAGGATGAGCGAGGCGCCATTCCTCCGTACGACGCGGTGATCCTGGCTGGGCCGCGGCTGGTCCGCGAGCGCCCCGATGTCGTGGCTGCGCTGCGCCAGCTCACGGGAACGATCGACGCGGAGCGCATGCGCCGGATGAACTTCGCCGTAGACCAGGATGGCGCGAGCCCCGCAACGGTAGCCGACGCGTTCCGCCGGGAGCTTCGAGAAGGACGACCCGATCGCTGACCCGTTTCATCCGCACCCGTGGTCGGTGCCGACGTTGATTCGCTACGCGCCACCGAGCGTGGCGTGACGGACGATTATCTAGGCTAGGCAATCGGACGGGGGATTGGCCGCGTCGCTGCCCACCAGTGTGGTCACCAGATACTTGGCATCGCCGCGAGCAACAAATGACGCCAACGAATACAGCTACGAGTACCCCTCGCCCGCCAGGGCTGCGCAATGCTACGGCGAGCTGCACTGGAGCACTTGGTGGCCTGCCCTGGAGCGTAAGCGAGCTGTCTCCACGGACATTCTGCACTTGCCTGCGCGAGTTCTCGTCATTCATCTCGTCCGGCGTCTGTCCGCGAAACGCTGAATGCGGAAGCACGCGGTTGTGTTCGTGAACGTCGAACTCGACCAATCGACGGACGGTGCTGACGCTCTCCAACGGGTGGAGGAAGAGCCATTGATGTTTCAGAGAGCGCCACCACGCTTCGATCATCGAATTCGAGAACTTCAGCTCGGTGAAGGCGAGCAGGCGGCGCAGGACGCGCGTGTGAATCAATTCGTCGACCTGGGCGTTCACATTCTCCACGCCTGCATCCGCCAACACGACCGGGGCGGTGTCTGAAGGTGCCGCGGCCCGACTGGAGTCGAGCAGCACGGTCCCGCTGTTGACGGGTGCGAACCTGTGCATGGCGAATTCCACAATCGGTCAGCAATTGTTGCGCGGATTGCGATCGTTGCTAGGATCGACCCGTGCGCGATCTGGCCGTCCTCTTTCTGCATGTGCTCGCGACACTCGCCCGGCTCGCGGGTCCCGGCGGCAGCCGTTCCGTGGTGGCGGAATCCGTACTCGTCAAGCACCAGCTGCTGATTCTCAATCGGTCTCGGAAACGGTGGCCCAACCTCCGTCCCTCTGATCGCGTCGTCGCCGGCCTATTGCGCTCTTCATGCGCCCGGGCCGGCTGATCCGCTCCGCGATCGTCGTCACACCATCAACGCTGTTGAGCCTTCATCGAGCGTTGGTCCAGCGGAAGTATCGCCGGCTCTTCTCGTCCAATGGGTCGACGAAGCCTGGCCCCAAGGGACCCAGCCAGGAGGTCATCGCTGCGGTCGTCGACATGAAGCAGCGGAACCCGATCTGGGGATGTCCTCGGATCGCGCAAGAGATCGCCCTGGCCCCGCCGCATCGACGTTCCTCGTCGTGGGCTCGGCTGGTATCTCACCGACCGCATCGTCGAGCCGCGTCTCGTCGCTCGGCGTCGACGGGGACACCGCCGACATGCCGAAGCTCGAGCCGCTCACGGCGGCCGAGCGCCCGCGGCCTGATGGCCGGCGGCCGAGCGCCCGCGGCCTGATGGCCGGCGGCCTCGCGCTCGTGGCCGGTTGCGTACTCCTCGCGCTGTGGGCGCTGCCCGCGACGTCGCCGCTGCGGACGGCGATCTCACGGCGTTCACCGCGCCGCTCATGCGATCGATCGTGCCGCTGATCTTCCTGATCTTCCTGCTCCCCGGCGTCGCCTACGGCACGGTCGCCGGGACCGTCAAGAGCGCGAAGGACGTGGTCCAGGGCATGAGCAAGGCGATGAGCGGCATGGGCTACTACATCGTGATGGCCTTCTTCGCGGCGCTCTTCACCACCGATTTCGGCCGCTCGAATCTCGGCGCCCTGTTCGCACTGAAAGGGGCGACGTTGCTCCAGGCGCTGCAACTGCCCGGACAGGTGACCATCGTCGGCATCATCGTCACCGCGATGGTGAACCTGCTGATCGGGTCGCGTTCATCACGACCTGGACGATCTTCCTGCTGCTGTTCTGGGCGGCGGGGCTCCCGCTCGGGATCCAGGGGGCGTACACGTACCCTGAGACAAACGGTCCCGGGGGGGATCGCTGCTCCACATCGCCCCGTTGACGATAGACTGCCGGGACTATGGCCCTCACGACGTATCTCGATTACGGCGACCGACCGGACCTCCTTTCCGGAGGCGTGCGGATGCTCCCGATCAGCACACCGACGGGTTCGTTCAGGGTTTGGACGAAGCGCATCGGGAACAACCCGCGAATCAAGCTGCTGTTGT
>DATKCN010000353.1:0-5525 GCA_035513175.1 Thermomicrobiales bacterium | reverse complement strand
CTTTGCCACGTTCCGCCGCCGCACGATCGAAGCTGCCCTTCGGCGGTTTCGGAGCCGGCAAACTCAGTTGATAGACATGCAGCGGGCCGAGCTTCGCGGTGACGAGGTCCGGGTCGTGACGAATATCGAACCTGCCGGTTTGGGCGGTGATCGGGAATTTGATCGAATCGTTCAGCCGCGGATCGTAGAAAGTCCCCTGTCCCTGCATTTCCAGGACGGCGACGAGGGCATTCCAGTGCGTCACGGAGCCCCAGCCCGTCCAGGTGTGCAGGTTGACCCCGGCCAGGCCGAACGCCGGCGGGATGAGCGTCGCCGCGGAGCCGCCGTCCGGCTGGAAGGCCTTGCCGTCCATCAGCAGCTCGGCGTCGAATTTGCCCGGACCCCAGGTCTGCAGCACCTGGCGAACCGTGGCGTCGTCTATGTCCGGGATGACGATGCCCAGCAGGTCGACCAGCGGCTGGACGTTCGGCGCGAGCGCGATGATCGCGCCCACGTTCAGGTCGCGCGCGGCCCAGCCGTCCAGGCGGCGGCCGATGCCGGGCGCGAACGAGTCGTCGACGGTCGAGTGGCAGAGCGCGCAGGTGCTACCGACCGACTGCAGCTGCTCTCCGGAATCGTCGAAGAAACCGCGCACGCCCACGACGGCGTCGAGCTGCAGGAGCGCCAGCGTGGTCGCCGGGTCTTCCAGGTCGACACGCCCGTTGCGCAGGTCGTTCTTCAGCTTTGGCGGCAGCGCCGCAACGTCGACCTTGAGACCGACGGGGAGCGCGGTGGCCGGGCTCACGCCGGGCCCGACGCCGCCATTGGCCTCGCCGGCGATGGCTTCATGCAGGCGCAGGGTATCGCCCCAGAAGGCCTCGTCGCCGAACGTGTCGTAGCGAAAGATCCGCTGGCCGTCACGAGTTTCGCGCAGCCCGTCTGCGAAATTGCGGAGGTCCCGGCAGGACAGGGACACTTCCGGGAGCGGTGCGCCGTTCGCGTCCGAATATTTCCCACCCGCCCTGAGGACCTTCCGCACCCGATTGTCGATCTTGCGAAGCTCCTGGCAGGACAAAGACTTGCCCTTTGCGCTGGGTTCACCCTGCGCCTGCGCCACGCCCGACGGGCCTGCCCCGAGCAGCCCCAGCGCCATCACGGAAGCGATGACGAGTGGCAGGGATCCGGAAAAGTGATTCATACCGTACTCCTTGTGGTCCCGATGCATACTGCGTCGCCGGCCGTTGTCCCCGGCGCCTGAATGTCAGTGCCGCATGACGCTGAAAAGGTTCAAACAGGCGCATGAGGATCCGGGCTCGATCAACGGAACTTGTCGGGGAACTGCCTGGCGATGCCGCCGGCAAGCGCATCGGCAATCACGTACATGTGATCCTTCATCATCGCCCAGGTCTCCGCCTCCTGCTCGAACTGGCCGGTGTCGAACTGCCGGATCTGCTGCCCGTGATGGGACCCCGTGCGCCGTCAGCAGGCTGCGCAGGGTATCGACCGGCAGGTGCGGGTTCGCGCCGCCCAGGAACTGTGCGATTTCATTGGCGTTGTCGACGAGTTGCTGGAACGCCGCGTCCTGGTCGGACTTGCTGTCCGCCCGCGTGGCATCGAGGTACTCGCTGATCGCGCCCCAATGGCCGGCAAGCTGTCCAAACAGCTTCTCCGAAGCCGCCGCACCGTAAAACGGCTCGATGGAGCCGGCAATTGCCTTGGCATTGGCAACGACCTGTTGCTCCGCCGCTTTGGCGGCCTGCTCATTGTCTTCGAAGCGGGCATCGACGACGTTGCGCACCCAGAAGATGTGGCCGACCCACAGGTCGCGCAAGGCGGCCTTGGTATCGGCGAGGGTGGCGGTCGTGGCCGCATCGCTTGCCGGCCTGTCCTGGCCGGATGCGAAAACCGGCAACGCGAGCGCCAGCGCGGCGGCGAGTATCAAGAGAACCTGCGGTTTCATGGTGTAACTCCCAATCAGTGAGCGAGGAGTTACCTATATCTCGACAGCGGCATCAAAGAAATAATAATATGCCAAAAGCCCCTGTATAGCCTTTCGGGAGATGACATGGAGGTTTACGGTGAGCGCCGCAAGCGACTGATGCGGCATCTGCTCAGGAACAAATCGGGCGCGAGCATCGAGGAGCTGGCGCGGGTTCTCGGCGTCACGCGCACCGCCGTGCGCCAGCACCTGGCCTCGCTCTGCCGCGATGGGCTGGTCGCTCCCGGCGCCGAACGCGCCACGGGCGGACGGCCGGAGCGGCTGTTCGTGCTGACCCCGGCAGGCAGGGAAGCGTTTCCGCGGCATTACTCCTGGTTCGCAATACTCCTGATCGAGGCCATCGCGAAGGAGCACGGCGCGGCGGGCCTGCGCGTGCGGCTGGGCCGCATCGCTTCCGCCGTCGTCGCGGAACTGCGCCGGCGCTTGCCACGGGAGGCAAATCGCCGGCAGAAGGTGGTGAACGCGTCCCGGCTCATGGACGAGCTGGGCTATGATGCCCGCGCCGGGGCGGACCTCGCCGGCGCGCCCACGATCGAGGCCGACAACTGCGTGTTCCATGAGCTCGCGATGAAGAACCCGGAAGTTTGCCAGTTCGACCTCTCATTGCTCTCCGGGCTCACCGGCAGCAAGGTGGAACTCGACGAATGCATGGCGCGCGGCGGACACGTGTGCCGATTCCGCTTCACGCCACGATAAAGTGCTGGCGCTCCCGGGATGCTGACTATCGCCGCCCGTGGTCATTACCATTGCCACGTGACTGCAATCTTAACGACATTGTAAGTCACCTGTTTGCCCCGTGGTCTGCTGAGTTTCGCAATGATAATCGTTGCGGTGCAGTCAGGCGACGCCGTGGTACTGATGAACAGTCATGGCCATCAGGTTCTCGCGCTACCGTTCTTCGGGCGGTTTCTGATGCCGAAACTGCAGCAGGAGCAGCAGGTCGTAGATGATCTTCAGCGCGCCGCAGATGAACAGCGGCCATGACCGATAGGAGGCTGCGAACATGGCACCGGCCAGCGCAGGACTTGCAGCGGCGGCGAGACTGCGCGGAACGGACGTGAAGCTCGCGGCCGCTGCCCGCTCCGCTGGCGTGACGATGGCGATGACGTAGGACGATCGCGTAGGTACATCCATCTGCGACAACGCTGCACGAAGCAGCAGCAAGGCGAGCGCCTCTGGCAGGGTCGGTGCGAACGCTGCCAGTATCAACGCGATGCTCGATGGAATGTGCGTAAACACCATCGTGTTCACGAGCCCGATGCGCCGCGACAACCATGCAGCGACCGGGAACGAGAACGCGGACGCCACGCCCGACCAGAAGAAAAAGGCACCGGCCGCGGCCAGCGAGAGATCGAAGCGCTCGAACAGCCAAAGTGCCAGCAGCGACTGGACAACAAAGCCGCCGGCGAACGCATCAAGGCTGAATAGCGCCGCGAGCTTGAGGACGACCTTGCGGGAGGGGCCGAGCGCCGACGGAGCCCGTGTACCCGGCACCGGCTCTGCACGGGGGACGCGTGCGTAAAGCGTGCCGCCGAGCACCCCGAGCAGGGCATACAGGACGAACATCGCCTTTATGGCGGTCAGCTGATTGACGCCGAGGGGTGCGACGAAGTCGGGCGCGGCGGCCGCGAGCGCGCCGGCGGCGGCCGCGAAGGCGCCAACCAGACTGTAGCGCGCGAATATCTTCGTGCGGTCCGAATCACCGACTGCGGCGGCGAGCGCCGCATGCTCGAGCGGCACAAACACACTGACGCTGCCTGCTGAGGGATTGATGGTGCCAGTGAAGGCGATGACGAGCAGCACGGCGTAGTCGTGCACCATCGCAAACGCAATGCCAGTGGCGATCATGAGACCGGCGGCCGCCAACAAAAGCCGGCGATATCCGTATCGGGTGCCTAGCAGTCCGGCGCCTATCGTGAGGAAGGCCGAACCGAGCAACGATACGGTGGCCACAATGCCGACCTCAAACGGTGTGAGACCCAGTGAGAGCAAGTAGACCGGCAGGAGGATAGCGACAAATCCGTCGCCAAAGTCTCGCAAGGCACGCGCGCCAAAGAGGCATGTGGTTGGGTCTAGCCGCAATTCCGACTGCCTGCCGTTCAACCTCTCTGCGGTCATGTCGACGGGTCGATCTTCGAACGCTCCCGCGTAAACCGGAGCATGGTGACCTCCTGGGCGGCAGGCGGAGAACAGTCTCTTGTAGAGCGTATAACACAACTGTATCGTTCACTACATGAATGACATGCGAGACTGGCTGCTGCTGGTGAGCAGCGTCCCCGGCGCAAACCAGACGGCGCGCATGCGGATTTGGCGCGCCCTCAAGACGAGCGGCGCGGGAGCGCTGCGCGATGGAGTGTATGTACTGCCGCAGTCTGACGCGGCGCGTACAGTGTTTGGGGAGCAGGCACAGTCGGTTATGGACAGCGGTGGTTCCGCCCAGATCGTGAGTTTCAGGAGTAGCGACGAGGGCCAGCAAGTCTCGCTGGAGCGCCTGTTCGATCGTGGTGCCGACTACGCCGCGCTGTTCGACAAGCTCGAAGCTTTCAAGGCGGCCATGACGCAGATGGAAGAAGTGGAAGCGCGGCGACAGCTATCAGCGCTGCGGCGCGAGATCGCTGCGCTTACCGCTATCGACTATTTTACGAGTGCCGCCCGGCCCCAGGTGGAGCACGCGCTCGCGGAGGTCGAAACGGCAGCCGACCGCCGCTTTTCACCCGATGAACCCCACGCGGCTCCGGGCACGGTTGCGCTGCGCGACCGTGCCGACTTCCAGAAGCGTGCGTGGGCGACCCGACGTCGGCTGTGGGTTGACCGGGTCGCTTCGGCGTGGCTGATCCGCCGCTTTATCGACCCGGACGCCCGGTTCGTGTGGCTGGCGCAGCCGCAGGACTGCCCAGCCTCCGCGATCGGCTTTGACTTTGATGGCGCACAGTTCAGCCACGTGGGTGCGCGGGTCACGTTTGAGGTGCTGATGACCAGCTTTGGCCTGGATCGCGACGGGGGATTGGCGCGGCTGGGTGCGCTGGTGCATTACCTGGATGTCGGCGGCGTGCCGGTGCCTGAAGCGGCAGGGTTCGCCGCGATCATGGCGGGTGCCCGCGCTCGGGCGCCCGACGACGACGCGCTGTTGCAAGCGATGTCGGCGGTGCTGGACAGCTTGTACGCCGCGTACGGGGACGCGGGCCAACGCGGGTCCCCAGGCTCACCGAGCGTCCGGCCGGATGAAGAAGTCATGCTGACGGACTGACGCTTTCGTGCATACGCGCGCCCCTGTCCGTCGTTCTACTGGAGAACGCTATGAATCACTGTGTATCTCGTCCCGCTCTTATTATTCCGCCGCTGCTGGTGTTGGCGCTTTGCATGGCGCCCGCCTTTGCGGCGAAGGAACTCGACCCGGCGATCATTGGCGAGGCCAGCGGCGCCATACCCAGCGTGGCCGAGGAGGGTGTGGTCAGGATCGGCTGGAGCCGCACCGACGTGGCGGTCATAGTCGATGGCATGACGTTGCCGCCCGCCGCCGGTCTCGGCTCGTGGGCGGCGTTTCGCG
>DATKCN010000352.1:0-31587 GCA_035513175.1 Thermomicrobiales bacterium | reverse complement strand
CGCTCGGAATTTGGAAACGTCTCCACCAGCCGGTACACGAGAACTGCCAGGTCCATTCCCTTCTGCCACACCACGAGATCGTGGTGCGACCGCACCTTCCTGTCCTGGCTCCTTCCATTCATCGTCCCACCCTCCCACCTTGGCCGCTACATACCAAAACCCCTACCCGCTACCCGCCATCCGCTAACCGCTCCAACAACGAGCAGTACGCCCGCCGCCCCATCACGAACGACTCCTGTATCCCAAAGTTCTCATTGGGTGCATGCACCCTCGAACCAGGCATGCCGAAGCTGTAAAACACCAGATCGGCACCCAGCTCGCTCTGGTACGTCTCGGCGATCGGCAGGGTGCCTCCGGCGCGGATGACGTAGGGGTCGCGGTCGTAAAGGTCGCCGAGGGCTTGTTCGGCGGCCACCAGCGCCGGGTGGTCGCGGCGGATGTGGAAGGGGCGGGCCGAGCCGGGGAAGCGGTCAACGGTGACGGTGGCGCCCTTCGGGCAGTGCTTCGCCACGTGCTGCTCGATCAGGTCGAGGATCTGCGACGGCTCCTGGTTCGCCACCAGCCTGCAGGTCACCTTGAAGTGCGCTTCGCTGGGCGTAACCGTCTTGATGCCGACCCCCTGGAAGCCTCCCCAGAAGCCGTTGATGTCGACCGTCGGGCGTCCCCAGTTGCGCTCGACCGGCGTGTAGCCCGGCTCGCCCCACAGCTCGGCCAGCCCGAGATCGGCCTTGTACTCCTCCTCGTCGAACGGAACGGCGGCGAACTCCGCCTTTTCCTGCGCCGTCAGCTCGCGCACCGTGTCGTGGAAGCCAGCCACGGCCACCTTGCCCTGCGGCGTGTGCAGCGTGGCAGCCAGCTGCACGGCGGCCTGCGCCGCATTGGGGACCGACGCGCCGTACTGTCCCGAATGCAGGTCCGTGTTGGCGGTTGTGACGTTGATCTGGCAGGCGGCGATGCCCTTGGAGGCGGTCGTGATCGAGGGCGTCTCGGCGCTGAACATGCCTCCGTCGGCGCACAGCACGAAGTCGCTGGCCAGCAGGTTCCGGTGCTTGCGCACGAAGACCGGCAGGTTCGGCGAGCCGATCTCCTCCTCGCCCTCGATGGTGAACTTCAGGTTAATCGGCGGCGCGCCCTGCGTCTGGACCAGCGCCTCGATAGCCTTGATCGGGATGAACAGGTTGCCCTTGTCGTCGCTCGACCCACGGGCGTAGACGAAGCCATCTCGCACCGTTGGCTCGAACGGCGGCGTCTCCCACAGGTCCAGCGGGTCGGGCGGCTGCACGTCGTAGTGCCCGTAGATCAGCGCCGTCGGCTTGCTCGGATCGACGATCCACTCGCCGTAGACGACCGGGTTGCCGTCGGTCTCCATGATCTCGACGGTTGGGACGCCCACGGCCCGCAGCGCGTCCGCCACCCACTCGGCTGCCCGGCGCACGTCGCCCCGGTGCTCCGGCAGCGAGCTGACGCTGGGAATGCGCAGCAGCTCGAACAGCTCCGACAGATGCCGATCGTGGTGCTCGGCGAGGTAGCCCTCCCAGGCTGGTCGCTCAGTCAATTCTCATCCTCCTCCTGTATCGTGTCACCGTGGTTGCGCCAGCGGTGTACTATCGGTCCGTCGATCATACCCTCCGTGCGGATGACCCAGGAGGCAGCCCGTTCATGCAACGCATCATCCGGGAGCTGGCCCTGTCGCTCTGGCGCGCCGAGCTGGCCGCCGACCCGGCGCAGCCGCTGCGCGAGCGGCTGGATGGCTTCTCGCTGGCGCACGCCTACGCGGTCCAGCGGGCCGTGTCTGCCCTGCGCGAGGAAGCGGGGGCGCGTCGCGTGGGCTGGAAGGTCGGCCTCTCGTCGGTCGAGATGCTACGGCGGGCCGGGATGCAGGAGCCGTTCTGGGCGCCGATCTACGACTCCGGTCAGCATGGCAGCGGGGCGACACTGGCCGTGCGCCGCTTCATCTTCCCCCGCGTCGAGACGGAAGTCGCGCTCGTGCTCGGCGCCGACCTTGACCATCGCCGCGTCTCACTGGAGGAAGCGCAGGCCGCCATCGCCGCCGTGCATCCCGCCTTCGAGATCGTCGACGTGCGCACCACCACGCGCGTGCTTGACGCGCTGGAGTCGACCGCCGACTCCGGCTGGAACGCGGGCTTCGTGCTGGGGCCGGAACTGCCGGCGGACGGCGTCGACGTCAGCGCGGTCACCGCGCGCATTCTGGAAGACTATCCAGGCACGGCCGGGCAGGTCGGTCAGGCGTCACTGCTGATCGGCGGCGGTCCGGTGTGTTGCCTGCAATGGCTGGCCGAGCGCGCCCATGCCGCACGGCAGCCCTTGCGCGCCGGGGACATCATCCTCAGCGGCACGATCCTTCCGGTGCTGCCGTTGACGCCAGGCACGACGATCACGGCCGAGTTCACGGGCCTGAGCGACGAGCCGGTGACGGTCAGCGTCAGCGGGCGTTGAATAGGATGTATGCCGAATCGAATGAGAGGAAGCACTATGCGGGAGACAGGTCGTAGACCACTGGGCGCGGCGCTGATCGTCCTCATGCTGTTCGCCTTCGCCGGGCTGGTTCCGGCGGCGGCCAACCACGAGGGCGACGGCACGCAGCACGACTTCGACAACGCGCACTTCGAGGTGCGCTGGGAGCGCACCGACCTGCCGGTCGCCACCGGCCAGGTGAGCCGTACCTGGATGTGGGGCTACGGTCCGTACTCCGTCGGCGATCTGGAGCCGTACCAGGAGGCGCCCGGCGGCATGCGGCAGATTCAGTATTTCGATAAGAGCCGAATGGAGATCAATCACGATCCCGCGATCGACGAAGAAGACATCTGGCACGTCACCAACGGTCTGCTGGTCGTCGAGATGGTCGAAGGGCGCTTCCAGATCGGCGACAGCACGTTCGACGACTCCGCGTTGCCATCGACCGAGCGCATCGCCGGGGACCCGAACGGTCTCACCGGCCCGACCTACGCCGACATCGACGAGCTGGGCCTGCGCGAGCGCCCGGCCATGTTGCCCGGCACGACCATCACGCTCACCATCACCGAGGACGGCTCGATCATCGGCAACCCCGAATACACGCAGCACGGCGTGACCGCCGAGTACCGCCTCACGGTCGAGGGCATCGACCACACCGTCGCCTCCGTCTTCTGGGACTTCATGACCGCACAGGGTCTGGTCTGGGACGGCGACTCCTACGTTGTGGACGACCTGTTCATCAACCCGTTCTACGCCACCGGCTACCCGATCACCGGCGCGTTCTGGTCGGAGATCACCGTCGCCGGGGAGCAGCGCGACGTGCTCTGGCAGTGCTTCGAGCGCCGCTGCCTGACCTACACGCCCGGCAACGACCCCGGCTGGGAGGTGGAGGCCGGCAACGTCGGACAGCACTACTTCCGCTGGCGCTATGGGGACGAGGCGCCGGAAACCGAGACGGTCTCCCTCTATCTGGTCGATCGGGGCGGCGCGACTCCCGCGAGCACCAGCTTCGGCTGCGACGACCTGCTCGTGCCGGTGCAGGCGCAGATCGTCCAGCATGACACGCTGCCGCAACGCGTCACGGCGGCGCTGACGCGCCTGTTCGCCTACAAGCACGCCACCCTCTACAACGCGTTCCAGAACTCCACCGTCGCTGTGCAGTCGGTGACGATGGCTGGAACGACGGCAACGATCAACATCACCGGCTCGTTCAACATTGGCGACGCCTGCGATGAGCCGCGCGTCGAGGAGCAGATCGCGGCCACCGCGGCGCAGTTCCCCGGCGTGAACGCCGTCGTCATAAAGCACAATGGTGGACCGCTCTTCCCGCCGCCCGGCCCGCTGGACGGCGGCATCCTGGCGACCTTCTCCGTCTCCGGCCAGCAGTACAGGATCTGGGTCACGAACGAGGAAACGATCGACGCCATTCTGGAGTTGCAAGCGGGCGGGGACATCGGCAATATCCCCAACGGCCTGATCCACCACGGCCCCGGCCAGGACAACCACAACGCACCGTGGAGCTGGCACATCGACCCCGAGGAGATCGTCATGGCCGAGGTGACGATGGAGATGTGCGACGGCACTCCCGCCCACGTCGAGGACAATGTCGACTACTTCGTTGACACCGTCAAGCGCTACTGTCCCTGGAGCGCGACACTGGTGGGGGTTGTGGACTACCGGTGACGCGGGGGTCGTAACGTGTAACGTGTAGGGGCGCATGGCAATGCGCCCGGCTGGATAGGCACGACCGTCGCATCGTGACCACGGGCCAGATCCGCTGCTGCCGATCCTCGGGCGCGGCGTCCAGCCGCGCATTGCCATGCGCCCCTACACGTTACGCGTCCCGAACCATGTCACACTTCCCCAGCATCGCCGTATATACCCGCGAGAGGAGCGTGTCGTTGCTGATCGGCGAGCGCGATCCGCCACGAGCGCGCGCCGTTGACGCGCCGGGCGGGTTGCCTGCCAGCGATTGTGACGTAGACCTGGTCGTCGCGGCGCTCGCCGACCGCCGCTGCTTCTGGCTGCTCTACGACCGTTACCTCGACCGGCTGTACGGCTACGCGCGCTCGCGGCTCGGCTCAGCCGCCGACGCCGACGATGTCGTGGCGGACACGATGCTGGCCGCCTTCGAGCATCTGGAGCACTTCGACCCGGCGCGCGGCGCGTTCTCGACCTGGATATTCACGATCGCCCGCCGCAAGGTGATCGACCACGGGCGCTACCATCGGCGGCTGAGGCGGCTGGCGGCGCGGCAGCAGGCCCTCGCGGCGCCTGTCTCGGAGGACGATAGCTATGAGTGTGTCGCGCGCAACGAGCAGGACGAAGCGGTGCGGCGGACCGTGCGACGGCTCCCGCCCGCCGACCGCGACGTTGTCGCACTGCGCTACAGCGCCGAGCTGTCGACCGACGAGATCGCCCGCGTGTTGGATGTGTCGCCCGCCGCCGCCCGCCAGCGGCTGACGCGGGCCCGGCAACGGCTGAAGCAGATGCTGGAAGCGGACCTCTGAACATGAACGACGACCGCAACCGAACAGACGAGCACCAGCTTGACCGCCGCCTCCGGCAGGCCCTGGAACCCAGGCGGGTGTCCGGCGCGCGGCGCCAGCACTACCGTCGCCTGTTGAGTGAACACGAGGAGCGCGAGATGAAACGGATGCGGCGGCATAGCCGCCTTGAGCTTGGGGCAGTCGCCGTAGTCCTGTTGCTGATCGTGGTCGTTTCGCTCTGGCGCCTGGATGTCGTCGGCGTGGACCGTGACGCGACCCCGGAGCCGGGAATCGGCGCCGCGCCGGTTGAGACGGCCGTCGTGGAGCCATCTCCCGCGCGGACCGAAATCGCCGCCACCGACCCCGCCTGCGATGTGACGCCGCCGAGTGAGAACGGTCCGTCTGGCTTCGCTGGCGACCCTGTTTACGTGAATTGGTATGGCGATGACGGACTCTGGCTCAGTCCGGTGTCAGTGTCGGGTGTGAACCCGAGCATGCCTCACTCACCCTATCTCTGGTTCACCGGAGGATCCCCGATCTGGATCTCCGCGGATCAGGAAGTGCAGGACATCTCCGGCCGGAGGACCGATGGCCCGTCCGAGTTGCTCCATGTGGACAAGCAATTAGACGTCTTAACCCGCCAGTTCCCAGTCCGATTCGTGCTGACCTTCCCCGACGCCGGCTGCTGGGAGTTGACGGCGACCACCGCCGATCAGGAGCTATCGATCGTCATCGACGTGCGCCCGCTGGAGGAACGCCCCGACATGCTCGTCGCTCACGAGCGCCATGCTCTCCTGCCATATAGCCCACCGGACGAATGCGCTGTCACCCCCATGCGTGGTCCGGTCGACGATGCGGGTCGCTTCCTGCCCTACTACTGGATTGACGGCGACGGCGTCTCGGTCCGCAGCCACACCGGCATCGTCTGGGCCTACGAGCCCACACCGTTCGATTGGTTCCTCGATGAGTGGGGGCCGATCGTCGTCACCGGCTCGTCAATGGCGAACGGCGCCCCGCTGGAGCTCGAATTCGATCACATCCAACGCGCGGGGCTCGACGGCCAGTTCTGGCTCTCGTCCGTGGTCTTCCCCGTGCCCGGCTGCTGGGAAATCGAGGCCACTGCGGGCGAGCAGACCCTCCACGCCGTGCTGTGGGTCTACCCGCCGGAGTGCAGACGCGAAGCGGGCGAGGACATTCCCGCCCTGTGCGAGATTCCTGACTGACTGCCCATGTATTGCGTGGCCATACGGAACGCAACCGAGCCGTTGACCCCTACGGGGCGGCGGGCTCGGCGTTCCGCCGCCGTCCTTCGCGTTGCGAGACCAATTGCAGGGTGATGGCGGACCCGACGATGACGACACCGCCGATCGTTTGCTGCATCGTCAGCCGCTCGCTCAGCAGCCAGGCCGCCCGCGCCACGCTGACGACCGGCTCGATCGTGCTGATGATCGAGGCGCGGAACACGTCGATACGCGCCATCCCGGCCAGAAACGTCGACAACGAGATCACCGTCGAGAAGATGGCCAGCCCCAGGATCGCCAGCCCGCCCCGCGTGGAGATGCTGTAGGTGAACGAATCGCCGAACACGCCAAAGGCCCCGACAACGACCAACAGCCCGCTGGCGAACGAGATGATCCATGCCGACGCGTTCAGCGGCGGCACACCGATCGTGACGCGGCCGCCGAGCAGCACGCAGCCGGAATAGAAGAAGGCGGTCGAGATTGCCAGCGCCAGCCCCAGCGCGTCGATCCCACCGGTCTGCACATCGACCGTCAGCGCGCAGCCGAGCAGCGTCGCCAGCAGCACCAGCAGGCGTGATGGCGGGAAGCGCGTCTTGAAGAAGATCGCCGATCTGAGCGTTACGATGGCCGGGTAGATGTAGAACACATGCGCCGCCAACGCCGCCGGGATGCGCTCGACTGACATGAACGAGGTTGTAGAGCCTGCCGAGAACAGCAGCCCCATCAGCGCGAACCCGGCGATGCGCCGGGCAGGCAGCCGCCGCACACGGCGGCGCGCCGCCAGCATCAGCCAGAAGATGGCCACCGCCAGCCCGAAGCGCAACGCCAGCGACGTCGGCGCGTTCGAGCCCGACTCGAACGACACCCGCGCCAGCACCGTCACCGCCCCGAACCCGAAGCCGGAGATGACGATCAAGCCCGGGCCGATCAGCGAGGCGCGTGAGTCGGGCGTGGGGTCGGGACGCGGGATGCGGGACGAGGGACGCGGCGAGGTCGTCGATCTTGTGCCCACCGTTCGCAATTCCCTCGGCGCCGAATGGCAGAATTACCGCAACGCTTCGGATCGCGCACGCCAGCGCGGCAGAGCCTATCACGACTGGAGCCCTTCTCCGCGTCCCACATCCCGTGTCCCGAGTCAAGGAGCCCGGATGGCTGCCACCCGCGCCCGCAAGCCGAAGCCCGCCCTCACGCGCCGCGAGTTCTTCAGTGAGCTGGTGGAGCAGACGCGGCTACTATTGCCCGAGGAGCGCCGGGGATTCGAGACGCGCCAGACGATGAACCTGCTGAAGGTCCACTACGGCGCCAACTACCGCATCCACTACGAGGTCTGGATCAACTCCGAGAAGCGCTACGTCGAGCTGGGCCTGCATTTCGAGGACGGCCCGGCCAGCACCGAACGCCTGCTGCGGCATTTTGACACCTGGATTCTGGAGATCAAGGACCTGCTCGGCCCCGAGGTGGAGCTGGAGCGTTGGACGCAGTCGTGGGGGCACCTGTTCGAGCTGCGCCCGCTGGAGCCGCTCAGCGATTCACTCGCCGCGCGGCTGGCAGCCCGGCTGGCGCGGCACATCGGCGTGCTGCAACCCATCCTCGACGAGGCCTACGAGCTGGGCCTCGCGCCGAAGCAGCCGCACGCCAGCACGTTCCACGAGCGCTTTCGCCGTCGCGGCCAACGCTAGCGCCGCAGCCGCTCGATCTCCCGCACGGCCATCTCCGTAATGCCTGCTACGCGCCCGTGGTCGAGCGTTTCCTGGACCACGACGTAGACGATGACCGTGATCTGCTCCCCGACGCGCACGAACACGAACTCGCCCTGGGCTGACCCGATTACCGAGTCGTCGATGCTCACCAGCGCCGCGTGCGCCTCGTCGCCGACCCCCAGCTCCGGGTAGTCCAGCACCTGCCAGGTGTTCCCCGTGTTGTCGAGGAACTCGGCGCACGACACCGTGTCGCGGATGTGCTCCATCGCGTCCGTCGCCGCGTCCGCGTCCGGGAAGGTCGAGATGCTCTGCCAGAGGAATGGCCCCACGTTGCGGTCCACCACGAATTCGTTCTGCAGCTCCTCAAGCGACTCGAAACGCTCGGTAAACAGGTCCAGACCGCACACGTTATAGCGTTGCTCGCCCTCGGGGATCGCCACCCCGGCCTCAAACCACTGCTCCGAAAGCTGCAGCGTTTCCGCTCGCGACATCAGTTGCATGCTCGTGAGGACCGCCAGCTCAAGGTCGTCATAATAATCAGGTTCGTCGAACGAATTGCTGACGACCTGCAGGCGGGGGACCACGTCGAACACAGCCGCTTCCAGTACGGTGAGGTCGGTTCCTTCCGGCGCGAAGTACGCGATCGTCACGACGAAGGCGTACGTGTTCACGAAGATCCAACGTCCCTCGAACTGCTGCCCGTTGAGCTCGAAACGGATGGTGTAGGCGAGGGACATGGAGGTTGGGAGATACATCAGGACCGGCTCGACCTGGAATGTGATGCCGTCCGGGCTCTGCCACTCGGGACACTCGCTGATCTGCGATCGCACGAAGTTCAGCGCCTGGAACGCCGTCGCCATCGGGTACTCCGCGATGGTCTGCTGGAAGAGCTGCATGCCGTCCGCCGAGGTGAATTCGGCTTCGACCTCCATGACCAGCTCGGCGCGCCCTGGGAACTCGTGCAGATCACAGACGATCTGCTGCTCCGGGTCCGCCTCAAACCGTGTCTCGGTGTTGTCGAGCGTCCACCCCTGCGGCAGCGAGCGTTCGTCGAGCAGCGCCAGGAGCAGCATGTCCGCCCGTTCGGCGAGCGGGTCCGGCGTCGCCGTTGGCGCGACGGTGGCCGTCGCCGTTGGAGCCTGTGTCGCGATCGGCCTGGGCGTGTTCGTTGGAGCGGGCGTGCTCGTGGCGGTTGGCTCCGGCGCCGTGGTCGCGGTGGCCACGACCGTGGCCGTGGGCGACTCATCGGCTGTAGTGGGTGTCGCCGTTGTCGTCAGTTGCGGGAGAGATGTCGCGCTGGGACCGTCGCCGCCGCAGCCAGCCAACGTCAGGACAGCGATGAGCGAGGCGAACGCGGCGTGTTGGACCGTGCGCATCGGTGGGTTCCTTTCGCTCACTGCTGGCTGCCATGCCTGTAGAGTCTACCGTGGCGGACCGCCAATCTCTACCCGTCGTCTGCAGCCTGCGACACCGCCCGTAACTGTTCCCCGTCATTCCGCTTTCGTCATCAGTAATCGATCGATTGCCCGTCCAGTCACATGAACAGTCACGTCCGAAAGGTGGGTGTATGATCCCCGGTTCGCGTCTGAGCGCGTTCCTTACCGTCGTGATCGCGATGACCCTGTTCCTGTCGACGCTGGCGACTGCGTTCGCCACCGCCGAAGCCGATCCGTTTCAGAACACCTGGATGCGCACCGACAAGGCCGTCCACGACGGCGTCGTCAGCCGCACCTGGATGTGGGGCCCGATGGACACGGCCCACGACGCCATGGAGCCATACGCCGAGGCGCACGAAGGCCAGCGTATGGTGATGTACTTCGACAAGAGCCGCATGGAGATCAACGATCCGCTCGGCGACCGCAACGACCCCTGGCACGTCACCAACGGCCTGCTCGTCATCGAGCTGATGACCGGCCAGCGCCAGCTCGGCGACGCCACGTTCGAGCCACACCAGCCTGCGGCCATCGCTGTCGCCGGGGACCTCGACGACCCGAACGGCCCGACCTACGCCTCGCTTGCCTCCCTGCGCTCCGCGGCCCCCTACGCCGCCGGGCACACTATCGTCAGCCGCGTCAACAGCGCCGGTGTGGTGTCGCAGGACCAGTCGCTGGCGTCCTACGGCGTGACCGCCGCCGAGCGCGTGACCGTGCCAGGCATCGACCACCGCGTCGCGTCCGTCTTCTGGCAGTTCATGAACTCCAGCGGGACCGTCTGGGACGACGGCTTCGTCACCGCGCCGCTGTTCTCGAACCCGTACTACGCCACCGGCTTTCCCATCACCGAGGCCTACTGGACGACGGTGGAGGTTGCCGGCACGCCACGCGACGTGCTGTTGCAGTGCTTCGAGCGCCGCTGCCTGACCTTCACGCCGGGCAACCCGATCGGCTGGCGGGTCGAAGCAGGCAACGTCGGACTGCACTACGTCATGTGGCGCTACGGCGTTTCCGGCGCCACCACGACGGCGACTATCTTCATGGTGGCGCTCGGCGACGATGGAGCCTCTGGCATGCCGGTCGGTTGTGAGGACAGCCTCATCCCGGTGCTGCGTCCCGTCCTCGCGACGCATGACCCCGCCCAACGGGTGGAGTTCGCGCTGAACGCGCTGTTCGCCGTGCAGGATCAGTGGTACGGCGAATCAGGTCTCTACAACGCGCTGCACCAGTCCAGCCTGACCATCGACAGCGTCAACGTCGTGGGCGGCACGGCCACCGTCATGCTCTCCGGGACAGCCAGCTACGGCGGTGTCTGCGACGAGCCGCGCCTGGCCGAACAGATCCGCCAGACGGTGCTGAACGTGCCCGGCATTACCGCCGCGGTAGTTACCCTCAACGGTAATCCGTTGTAGCGCGCGCCCTCACGAGTGCTGCCCCACCCCCCCCCGCCCCCTCTCCCAGTGCTGGGAGAGGGGGAGCAGTTGGCTTCCGTCCAAGGGACTCCCCCTTCCATCGCAGGGAAGGGGGCCGGGGGGTCAGGTTCCTCACCCGCCCTTTTGCGGCAGCGCGCCTTCCGGCAGCGGGGTGACGTACGTGCGCCCGCCCGTCGCCTGCGCGAACTCCTGCTTTGCGGCAGCGCGCGCCTCCGCGTTCGTCATCAGCTCCAGCCCGGTCAGGGCCATCGCCTTGGCCGCGTAGTCCATGCCCCGGAAGCCGATTTCGGCCCCTGACGAGGCGGTGATCTGCCAGCTGTGCCCCGGTGAGCCGAGCGGATGGCAGCAGGTCAGCAGATTGCCGGTAGGCGTGATCTGGCTGACATCGCCCACCTCGGTCGAGCCGTGCATAATGCGGAACTCGTCCGCCGGACGGATGACGTTCTCGCACAGCACGTCGCCGATGTCCTCAGCGGTCGTGCCTTCTCTGGCCATCTCCAGCGTGTGCTGGCGACTCATCGCAACCGTCTCAGGGTCGATCGATGATTGCAGCTTGCGGGCGAACTCCATGTCGTCGTGGCTGAACTCGATGCCGCCCAGCGCCTCCATCTTGTCCAGCATGATGTTGCTGATGGTCGGGTTCGGCAGCAGCTCATAGCAGCCGGTCAGGAACTCGACCTCATGGGTCGTGCCGGTCATCAGCGCCGCGCCTTCGGCGCACTTGAGCATGCGTTGGTAGATCGACTCCACCTGGTCGCGCTTCGGGGCGCGCACGAAGTACCAGATGGTCGCCTTCGGCGGCACCACGTTCGGAGCCTCGCCGCCGTCCTTGATGACGCTGTGGATGCGCGCGTCCTGGATAATGTGCTCGCGCAGGTAGTTGACGCCGATGTCCATCAGCATCGCGCCGTCCAGCGCGCTGCGTCCCATGTGCGGTGA
The DNA here is from genome assembly GCA_035513175.1 of Thermomicrobiales bacterium. GTDB lineage: Bacteria > Chloroflexota > Chloroflexia > Thermomicrobiales > CFX8 > DATKCN01. The sequence continues at coordinate 19,877 of DATKCN010000352.1, read as the reverse complement.
CGATGCTCCGTGCGCCGCGAGTCCCTTGAAGTGCACCTTGAACGAGTTCATCGCCAGGCTGGAGCCATTGCTCCAGACGGTGTTGGCGTAGCCGGGGTGCCAGGTAATCGAGGCGTCCAGGTCGTCGAAGACGCCATCGCGCGCCATGTAGGTCTTGCCGGTGAGGGTCTCTTCGGCTGGGCAGCCGTAGTAACGCACCGTGCCGTCGATCCCCTGCTCCTGCATCACTTTCTGCATCGCCAGCGCCGCGCCCAGCGCGCCGACGCCATACAGGTTGTGGCCGCAGCCGTGACCTGGCCCGCCAGGGACCAGCTCGTTGCGCTCCGGCGTCGCGTCCTGCGAGAGGGACGGGAGCGCGTCGTACTCGCCGAGGATGCCGATCTTCGGACCCCCGTCGCCCCAGGTGGCAACGAAGGCGGTCGGCATCTGCCCGACCCCCCAGGTGATGCGGAAGCCCTCCTGCGCCAGCTCGTCGGCGATCGCCTTGGAGGCGAACTTCTCCTCCAGCCCGATCTCCGGGTTCTCCCAGATGGCCCGCGCCAGGTCGGAGAAGCGCCGGTAGTTCTCGTTCAGATAGCCGATTGCGGTCTCTTCTCCGCTCATACGTCTGTCTCCCTGCTGCCCACGCGTCTGCCACGCGGGATCTAATCATGTGGCCTCTTGAGGGGGCATCGTAACAGGTAATCGGCTGAATCGTGCGTGGATGCTCCGTGCCTCCGGGCCGCGCCTGCTTCCCGCGCGGCATCGGCTGGCAGGCCACGAGTCGGAGATCGTTCGCATCCTGCCAGCGATGTTGAATGATCGGGAACGGCGCCTACCGGGAGCCAACGACCCAGATGGCCTGGTTTTCCGTGTGCACCCGGCCGTGCGCCGTCTCGAACCGGCGATACACGTTGGTGACCCTTTCCCAGACACGCTGCCGCACCTCCGGCGGCTGGGCGTTGACGAGGTCGGTGATCATCGGCGGGGCAAGGTCCCAGAAGAACTCCGTGAACTCCTCCGGCGTGCCGGTCTCGTAGACGACGGTGATCGTCCCGGTCTCGACATCGCGGAACCCCGCGCCCGCGAACAGCGCCGCGAGGCGATCGGCATCGGCCGGCGGGAACACGCCCGGCTCGTCCGGCGGGGGTGCTGGAACGGAGATCTCCTCGAAGACCACCGGTATCGCGGCGACCATCTGGACGGACGGCATCGGCCCCCAGCCCGACGCGGCCAGACGTCCGCCGGGCTTGAGGAACGTGTGGAGCTTCGCCAGCGTGTCCGCGATGTCCGGCAGGAACATCCGGCTGACGACCGCGTCGAAGCTGGTCGCCCCGACATCGAGCGTCGCGATGTCGCATTCAACGAACTCCACGTTCACGATGCCGGCCGCGGACGCCCGCTCCCGACCGAAGGCCAGCATGTCGAAGTCGATGTCGTTGCAGACGACCCGTCCTTCCGGCCCGACGGCGCGTGCTGCCGTGAGGCTCGGTTCGCCGTAGCCACCGGCGACATCGAGCACGACGTCACCTGGCTCGATACGGGCAAGCTGGACGAGTGTCTCGCTGAGCAACTTGCCGCCACGTTCGCCTTCGATGATGTGGCGCCACTTGCGCCAGCTGGTCGCAGATTCTCGCTGGGGCTGTTGCGCTTCGCTCGGTTCAGTCGATCTGGCCTGGTTGGTGCTGGTCATGGCTGCTCCTCCATTCAGGTTGACAGCGCAACGCATAAGGCGACTGAATCATCCTGTCTTCCGTGCCTCGACGGCCGAGGGCCAAGCCGGCCAGGTGCTGGATACAGCTCCTGACTGGGTTCTACTGTGCCCCGAGACGTAGGCAGCCATGTTGGCCCTAATGGCTGGCGCCACGGGAGCCGCCAGGCCGTTCCGATGGCGATGTTCACCGTCGCGTCGAGTGTTGCCGGTCCATTACCGCCGGCCCGCTCGCGAAGCATGGCATCCAGCGTCCGCTGGACTGCGGCGCGCTGGTCATCCGTCATGTCGGCGACCATCATCGCGCCGATGGGATTGCTGGTCGACACCGTGTCCCACATGTGCGCTCCGGAGTGGAACGCCATGGAATGGTTGGCGCGTTCGATACGGATGTCCCTGAGACCGGCACTGGCCATTTCCTGGCGCAGCTTCTCCGGGTTGCTCTCATCCATCCCGAGCATGGACTGGCAGGACGCGATGACGTCCTGCCAGCTACCGTGAATGATCGCGAGCATCGTTAGGAGAACAACGCCTACCGGAAGCCAACGACCCAGATCGCCTGATTCTCAGTGCGGATCCTGCCGTCTGCCGTCTGGAACCTGCTGTACGCCTCAGTCACCTTGTTCCAGACGCGCTGCTGGACCTCCGGTGGCTGGGCAGCGACGAGATCGGTGATCATCGCCGGAGCCACGCTCCAGACGAACTGCGTGAACTGTTCCGGTGTGTCGGCTTCATAGACGACGGTGATCGTGCCGGTCTCGACATCCTGGAACCCGGTGTTCTCCACCAAAGCGGCCAGTCGTCCGGCGTCGCCGAGCGCGAACATCCCCGGACCGTCCGAGGGAGGCGGTGGAACCGCCAACTCCTCGAAGACGACGGGCATCGCGGCGACCATCTGAATGGTTGGCATCGGACCCCAAACCGACGCGGCCAGCCGGCCTCCGGGCTTGAGGAACTCCCGGAGCCTCGCCAGCGTTCCCGCGACATCGGGAAGAAGCATCAGCCCCGATCGACTGACGACCGCGTCGAAGCTCCCGGCCTGGAAGTCCAGCGCGTCGACATCGCACTCGACGAATTCCACATTGGCGAGCCTGGCCGCAGCCGCCCGTTCCTGACCGAAGGCCAGCATGTCGCCCGAGATGTCGTTGCAGACCACATGGCCCCCCGGCCCGACCGCGCTGGCAGCCGTGAGACTTGGCTCACCGTAGCCGCCCGCCACGTCGAGCACCGTGTCGCCTGGTCCGACGCGGGCGAGCTGGACGAGCGTCTCGCTGAGCGCCTTGCCGCCTTGGTCGCCTTCTATGATCTCGTGTGACCTACGCCAGCCTGCCGCGGCGTCTCGCCGGTCGTCTCGCGCTCCGCCAAGTCCTGTCGCGCTGCTATGGGTTGTATTGATCATGACCGTTCCTATCGTTATCGTTGGAAGAGCTATCTAGCCTTCGCGTGGTTCGATTCCTTTGCGGCATAGTTCCCTGCGAGGGGCGCCGTCATGCCCTGGGAAGCGTGTGCGCAAGTGGCGTCGTTCGATGTCTCGGTTATGCGCGGCGGAAGTCTTGAACAAGACTGGCGCACCCTGCCGGATCGTCGATCAAGACACCTCCCGATTAGAGCCAATCCCCGTTAGGTCTCCGCCGGCGGAGCAACGGCGACGCAGTAGGCATTGAATGTGAAGGAATGCCCGTCGGAAGTCGAGGGAGCAGCCGTGTTGATGTAGTGGAACTCCCAGCCGTAATCACTCGTCCCGAAGTTGCGAATGCCGTCATACACGGGAAAGTTGAATGGATTGTTGTCATCGGTTCTCGCAACCGCACGATTCTTGGTGATCACAATTGCAGTTGCGTCATCCCTGCTCAGCGAATAGCCGCTGCCGATCGGGATGAGCCCATCTGGGCAGGTCACGAGGATCTCACCGGGAATTGTGGACTCGCCAACGGCGCCCCCGAAGACGGATCTGATCGTCAGCCCGGAGATTCCAGGGATGCCTTGGACCCCCTGCGCATTCCATGAGATTGGCTCTCCTCGTCCACAGTTGGCAGGCTCAGCGGTTCCGACCTGCGACAGCGAGCCCGCGAACAGGCAGGCGTGGAAGGTGGTGTCGTGCGAGTCGCCACGGGCGGTGTAGGCGGTGGCGACAGCCAGGACGATCGCCAGGATGATGACCGTTCTGATGACTTCGATCGACACGTGGGAAAGGCGTGCTACAGGTGACATGTGGCTCTCCATTCATGTGATGACAACCGATTTGACCTTGCCGGTGGCTTGCCAGGGATCAGATCGGCGTCGTATGGATCTGCGGCGGATGGCAGCGTATCCCGCCATCCGCCGCGTGGCATCGGCTGTTCGCTCGGCCGGATGTTCTGGTTGATCCGGAAAAGGTTGTCCGGGTCGTGCCGCTTCTTGACGCGGGTCAGGCGCTCGTAGTTGTCGCCGCAAGTGGCGCGCACCCGCTCCTGTCCCTCGTCGGCCATCATGAAGTTGACGTAGGCGCCCGTGGATGAATGCGGCGGCAGACCTTTCATCCTCCAATCAACGGAGTTGCTCTGTCACGGTCGCCTGCGTCCAGCCGGCTGCCGCACAACTGGCCGGGGAGACGTCATTACTTCGTTCCGACGCCGATGTTGACCGAGGCGTTGAGGACGGCCGGTCCGCTGCTGCCGGAGCGCTGGCGCAACATGCCGTCCAGCGTCTGTTGCACCGCGGCGCGCTGCTCATCCGTCAGGTCGGCGACCAACATCATGCCGATGGGGTTGCTGGTCGTCACCGTGTTCCACATGTGCGTTCCGGAGTGAAACGCCATGGCGTGGTTGCCCTGCTCGATGCGCACGTCCTTGAGCCCGGCTTTGGCCATCTCCTGCCGCAGCTTCTCAGGATCCGCCACCTGGAAGGGCAGGGGAGGCGGATCCATCGGCAGGCCGGTGAAGCCAGGGACGACAGCCTTGATGGCGCCCTGAAAGTAGCCGAGGAATTCAACCTGCGCCGGACTGCCGAACGCGACGATCAGCACGCGTCCCCCCGGCCGGGTGACACGCACCATCTCGGCCAGTCCGCGCGGCAGGTCCGGGAAGAGCATGACGCCGAACTGCGACACCGAGAGGTCGAAGGTGTCGTCGTCCAGCTCAAGCGCCTGGCCATCCATCACACGCGCGTCCAGGTTCGCGAGCTGTTCGTCACGCGCCCGCGCCGTGAGCCGCTCGATCATGGCCGGCGCGATGTCGACCGCGGTAACATCGGCGCCGAGGCGCGCAGCCGGAATACTGAGCGCGCCGCAGCCAGCCGCCACGTCCAGCATGCGCATGCCTGGCTGAAGGTTGGCGCGGCGCAGAGCATCTTCCCCCAGCGCCATGTTCATCGGGGTGATGAACTCGTCGTATCCCCCCGCGATCGCGTCCCATGCGGCTCGTGACTGTTGCTGCGTAACCATGTGCTTCTCCTTGTCAAGCTGTGAATGATCGGCATGGCTGGACTGTGACAGGCGGCGTCGGGCCGCCTACCCGACCGGCTCCGGCGCCGGGATGACGCCGAGCTGTTGCAACAGACCCAGCTCGTCCAGGTTCGTCCAGCCCTCGACGAGCTTGCCGTTGGCGATGCGGTTGATCGTGATGCCTGTTACCACGCCCGGGTTGCCGGTGGGCGGGATGCCCTGAAACGGACCCTGGTGCGTGGCGTGAGCCGTCCAACGCGTCACCACCCTGTCACCTTCGGCGATCTGATCCTCGATCGTGAAGTGGATGTCGGGGAAGGCCCCGCGCAGCATGGCGAAGTACTGCTTGAAGCCGTCCGGACCACGGGTCTCGCCACGCGACTGGCGCCCGGTATAGTCCCTGGCGACGACCTCATCGGCGACGGACAGGTTTCCCTCGTTCCACACCTGTTCGATGAGACGGCGTTCGAGGACTTTGTTCTGTTCCGACATGAGTCCCTTCTTTCTACTACTCCGGTTACATCCGTGGGTCACTCAACCCACTTCGAGCGTAGTGCGGTCTCGTGGCGCGGTCATGCCCCGAAGGGGGTATGCGGGTGGGGTATTTCTCCACGGCTCAGCGGCCGCCCTGGCGGCTCACCCGAGCTGTGTCGTCCGACGCGCTCGCAAGCATTAGCAGGCGCGTCGCCACCAGGGCGAACCACGTTACGAACGTCACGAGAACCATCCTCTGGAAGATGCCCATGTACCCTGAATCGGTGGCGATATTCAGCCCAGTCACGATGAACGCCGCCAGCATGGCGACCGCCAGGAACACCGCGACGCGGTGGAGAGGGCGCCAGCTCGCGTCGTCCTTGAAGCGCCGGGACACCAGGATCGCGCCCATGCTGAGGCTTAGAAACGCAATCGGGCCGGTCACCCGGTGGATGATGCTCGCCGTCGTTCGCGGCGCCCCTTCCAGGTCGATCGGGAAGATCATGGCAACGAGCACCCCGACTGCCCATATTCCCAGCAGGCCAAGCCCAACCTGAGATCGCGCGGAATCCGATACGCCTCGATAGAGCCCAACGATCAGCGCCATGGAAGCCAGGCTGACGCTGAGGAAGGCCGAGGTCATGAGATAGCCGTGCTCCCCGACGGCGTACGCGCTGGTCGGCTGCCGCACGGGGTCATCCGAGCGCAGCACGTGCAGGACGACGATGATGGCGCTGAAACATATGATCCCAATCAGCGCAACGGTCGCGATGCGTACAACCTGCGTTCGATCCCGCGGGCCGGAAGACAGAGTCGAAAACGACATGGCACACACCTCCTGGGCTGATCCAATCGCAGTTCCACGATTGAGGCCGCGGAACTGAGATCACGTCGATCCGCTTCCAGCCTACGCGCGCGGCCGGGCAGCGGCATGCCCCGCAAGGGGTACGCGGTCGGGGTATTCTCGTGGCCGTGAACGTGAGGCGGGTAGCGGTCGCTACGCCAGCAAATGCAGCTCTCTGGACCGTGCCACGGCTTCGGTGCGGCCGCGCACGCCGAGCTTGCCGTAGATGTTGCCGGTGTGCTTCTTGATGGTCTCTGGCGAAACAAACAGCCGCTCAGCGATCTCGCGGTTCGTCAGACCGGCGGCCAGCAGCTCCAGGATCTCCTGCTCACGGGCTGTCAGGGGTTCCGGCAGGGACCGTTGCGCATGGTCAGGAAGCGCGGTGGCGGGACCGCAGGCCGCCAGCAGCATCGCCACGTACTCCGGCATCACGTTACGGGAGCGTGCTTCCTGCAGCAGTCGGACCATCGGCAGGCCGAGGTCAGCGAATAGCCGCACATAGCCTTCCGGCTCCGCCAGCCGCACGGCGTGCTCCAGGCATGTCAGCGCGTCCGCCCGCTCTCCGCGTCGCCAGCGCGCCAGGCCGTCGAGCGCCAGCGCCTCGATCGTGACCCCGGCCTTGCCCTCCACCTCCGCCGCCCGCGACAGGTGCTCCAGCAGTTCCAGCGCCTGCTCGATGGCCTGTTGGTCCCCCTTGACGATCAGCGCGCGGGCGACCGAGAGTTGCGCCGTCTCCGGTTCCGGTGGAGTCGCGAGGTTGCCGGCCAGCGCTTCGTCGCACCAGATGACGGCGGCCCTGAGATGGTCCTGCGCCAGCCAGAGCTCGAGCTGCAGGCGCTCGAAGCGCCCGACCCACTCCGGAAACGGCGCCTGCTCCACCAGCGGTCGGGCCTGTTCCAGATAACCGGATGCCGCCTCGACATCACCCTCCGCCAGCTTCAGGCGGACCGCGACCAGGCGCCCGGCGATCATCGCCCGCACGTCACCGCCCAGCTCCGAGCGTTCCAATCCGCGAGACAGATGATCCCAGGCTTCCGGCAATTCGTTCCACTCGTACAGCAGCTCGCTCATTCGGATGAGGACCCATCCGATGGCCGGAAGCGGGACGCGCCCCCAGCTTTCCGGCTCCTGGATCGCTGCCAGCGCCCGCCGCCAGTAGTCCGCGGCGTCCCGCAACCGGCCCTGCCGCAGCGCGAGGTCGGCCAGCGCGCCGAAGACGTGGGCTGACTGGATGCTGAAGCTGGGAGCCTCGGGGAAGGTCAGCACCCGGAGGTAATGCTCCCTGGCTTCCTCCCAGCGCCCGTTCCGCCGGTACGTGTCTCCCAGCGCCTGGTAGATCGTCGCGCGAAAGGAGACACCCTCCTCTCTCAGGTCGCGCAGCGCTCGGCCGGCATGCGCTTCCGCCTGCTCGATGTCGTTCTGAATGCAGGCGATGAAACAGCGGATCGAGCTCACCATGGCCATTTGCCAGCCCGTCTCGCCGGTCTCCCTGGACGTCAGCTGCTGCTCGATGTCGTTGACGCACTGGACGCAGGCCTCGAACGCGCCGGTGTAGGCCAGCAGCCCTGCCCGGGACAGGCCGATCGCGGGCCGGGCTGCCTGCCACGCTGCCGGGGTCGCGTCCAGCCACTGCGCCACGAGCCGCAGTTCTCCCGAGTTCAGCTTGATGTTCGAGTAGCGTTCGAAAATGCGCGTCACCAACTCCAGGTCGTCCCCGGCAACCGCGTGCGGGAAGGCCTGCTCCGGCGCGTCGCGCTCCAGGTACCACCCAGCCGCCCGGCGGTGGAGCGGAACGGCCTCAGCTGGTTGGCGGCGGCCCAGCTCCGCCCGCAGGAAGTCGGCAAACAACCGGTGGTAGCGGTACCACTGCCGGCTGTCATCCAGTGGCATCAGGAACAGGTTCTCGCGTTCCAGCAATTCCAGCATCTGCTGTCCGTCGTCGCGGCCGGTAACGGCGTCGCACAGTGAAGCGGAAAGCCGGTCGAGGAGGCTCGTCTGGAGCAGGAACTGCTGGACCTCGTCTGTGAGATGGACCAGCACGTCATCACTCAGATAGTCGGCAATGAAGCGGTGCCGACCGGTGACGACGTGCTGTTCAACCGGCTCGCGGTGATGACGCAGGGTGAGCGACGCCATCTGCAATCCGGCGATCCAGCCCTCCATCTGCTCGCGAAGGGACGCGACCTCACCTTCCGCAAGCGCAAGCCCCATCTGCTCGTTCAGGAACGCTTCAGCCTCATCGATCTCGAACTGGAGTTCTTCCGCGCGCAGCTCCAGCAGCTCGTCGCGCGCGCGGTAGCGGGACAGCGGCAACGTCGGCTCCCCGCGCCCTGCCAGCACGACATGTAGCGTCGGGGGCAGGTGGTCGAGCAGGAAGGTCAAAGCCGCATGGGTGTCGTCGTCGCTGATCAGGTGATAGTCGTCAAGAACCAGTGCCGCGTGATCGGGCATGAGGTTGGCGATGTTGATGAACTCCGCCAGTGCGGCGTCGCGGTCCGGCATCATCGAGCCCAGCAGCATCCAGGCCGGACTGTCGCGAATGTCGGGATAAATCCGCTCCCATGCCGCCAGTAGATAGCGCAGGAAGCGCTCCGGGTCGTTCTCCTCCTCAGTCAGCGACAGCCAGGCGACCGGCAGGCGGCTGGCGCGCGCCCACTGAGCCAGCAGCGTCGTCTTGCCGTATCCGGCCGGGGCCGCGAGCAGCGCCAGCCGGTAGTCGGGGATGTCGCGCTCCAGCGCGTCAACCAGCCGGGCGCGATGCACGACGTGCCTGGTCCGCGGCGGAATCTGCAGCTTCGTTGCCAGGAGGATGGCTTCCATGCGACCCGCGCTTCCGTGTAACGTGCGGCGTCTATCCACACTATACCCGCTCTGTGTCAACCCCCCGGCGACCGTCGCGACACGCGGGCCGTACAATGGCGGCTCTACCAGCAGGCATTCCATGGGGAGCCGGGCGTGCGTATCATCGACCTGACGCCGGACGACGAGACCCTGCTGCGCCAAGTCGCCGAACTGGTTGTCGCCGCCTTTCGCGAGCACTCGCCGTCTTATTCCACCATCGACGCCGCGCTGGAGGAAGTGCGCGAGTCGCTGGAGGACGGCCGCCTCAGCCGCGTCGCGATTGACGACGACGGGACCTCGCTGGGCTGGGTCGGCGGCATCCCGGAATACGGCGGCCACGCCTGGGAATTGCACCCGCTGGCGGTGCGTCCGGACGCGCAGAGGCGCGGCGTCGGCAGCGCGCTCGTCGCCGACCTGGAGCAACAGGTGGCCGCGCGTGGCGGCATGACCCTCTACCTCGGGACCGACGACGAGACGAATCGCACCAGCCTCTCAGGCGTCGATCTCTACCCCGATCCGCTCGCCCACGTCGCCCGCATCCGCAACCTGCGTCGCCACCCCTACGAGTTCTACCTGAAGCAGGGCTTCGCCATCATCGGCGTCATCCCCGACGCCTCCGGCCCCGGCCAGCCCGACATCCTGATGGCGAAGAGGGTGATGCCGGCTGAGGGCTGAGGGCCGGGGCACGCGGGGTGATTCGGAGATGGTGATAGATTTCCAAGGCGCTCATGTGAGTGTGTTGAGGGATGAACGCCTTGGATTCTCCTGGCTGACCTCGCCCGTGGCCCGTGGCAAACCGCGCGTCACGCACGCATGGCGGTTCGGCGAGGGCGGGATCCGGCATGTCGTGACGGACAGGTGAAGCAGACATCGTGCTGAAGCGGGACATCCATCCGCCCCGGCTGCGCTCCGAACGCTGGCGCTGGCTGGAGCAGACACTGGACATCGCAGTCGTGCTGGCGGCGCTGGCCACCGTGCCGCTGATCGTCGCTCACCTGCGGGGCGTGACAGGCGCGGAGATTCTCGTTATCGACTGGCTGGTCTGGTCGATCTTCTTCATAGAATACGTTGTGATGTTGTGGCTCGTGGCCGACCGGCGCGCCTACGTGCGCTCCGCGTGGCTCAGCGTCGCCATCGTCGTGATCACCTTTCCGCTGCTTCCGGCGCTGCTCGATTTCGCCCGGCTGGCCAGGCTGATGCTGTTGCTGCGACTGCTGGGGATGAGCAGCCGGGGGTTGGTCGCGCTGCGGCACATCTTCGCCCGCCGTGGGCTCAGCTATGTCCTGCTGCTGACGGCGTTCATGATCGTCGTGGGCGGCGGGATCCTCTCGCTGCTGGAGCCGGAGTCGGTCGATGGCGGCTTCGGCTCAGGCATCTGGTGGGCCATCGTCACGACCACGACCGTTGGCTACGGGGACATTTCGCCAACGACGCCGGGGGGCCGCGTCGTCGCCGTCGTGCTGATGCTGGCGGGCATCGGCCTCATCTCCACCCTGGCAGCCTCGGTCGCCGCCCACTTCGTCGGCCAGGAGGAGAGCTCCGACATGCAGGACCTGCGCGACCGTCTTGATCGCATCGAGACGCTGCTCCAGGAGCAAGCCCGCGTTTCATCAGACGATTGGCGGTTTGACGGCGATCCTCAGGACGACTGACGTACGCTGCACATCCTGCGGTCGCTGATCCAGGCAGGGGTGTCTCACAGCAATCGTCAGAACGGTTGATCCTCGTTTCGCGCCGCGAGCGCTGGTCCGGATAGGGTCTGATTGCAGGCGTACATGTGTTGCGTGGACATCTTAAGGACGACAAGCCTTAACAACGACAGTTGTCGTCCTTGACATCGCGGAGCCCTGACAAGCCCCGATCCCGCGCTATCATCCCTCCACCTGAACTGACCGACGCGCCTTGGAGGGCTGAATGGCGAGCGATTCCACCGTTGACTATCACTACCTGATCGTCGGCGCTGGCTCGTCCGGCGCGACCTTGGCGGCGAGGCTGACCGAGAATCCCCGCACGCGCGTGCTGCTACTGGACGCCGGGCCGGACTTTCGGTCTGCTGATGCCCCGGAGGAGATGCGCGTCCCTAACCCGGCAGGCGTGCTCTACGACCAGCAGTTCCACGAGCACCAATGGCCCAATCTGAAGGCGAAGCACTCCGACGAGCAGGAGCCGCGCACCTACTGGCGGGGTCGGGGGGCCGGGGGCAGCTCCTCCGTCAACGGGCAGATCGCCATTCGCGGCACGCTCGAGGACTACGATCTCTGGGCCGAGCAGGGCGCGCACGGCTGGTCCGGCGAGGAGTGCCTGCCGTACTTTAACCGCCTGGAGGACGACCTCGACTTCGGCGGCGTGCCCTACCACGGCAAGGGTGGCCCAATCCCGATCTTCCGTGCTCCGCTGGAGAAGTGGGGACCGATCGATAAGGCGCTGCGCTCGGCGGCGCTCGACCTGGGCTACGGCTGGAACGACGACCACAACGCCCCCTTCGGCAGCGGCGTTTCCCCTTACGCCATCAACTCCCGCGAGGGCCGCCGCGTCTCGGTCAACGACGCCTACCTGGAGCCAGCCCGCGAGCGCGAGAATCTCGCCATCCTCGGCGACGCCCACGTCGAGCGCATCCTGTTCGACGGCACGCGGGCGGTCGGCGTGCGCGCCCACCTGCCGGACGGCGTCACCAACTTCCATGCAGGGGAGATCATCCTCTCGGCTGGCTCCGTCTACACCCCACCCATCCTGCTACGCTCCGGCGTCGGCCCGGCGGACGACTTGCGGGAGCTCGGCATCGACCTGCTGCTGGACAGCCCGGTCGGCCGTAGCCTGGTCGATCACCCGATCGTCGGCATGGCGGTCATGCTGAAGCCGGAGCATCGCTGGGGCTCGATCACTGAGCGCCACACCAACTGCATCGTGCGCTACTCGTCCGGCATGGCCGGGGCTGGCGAGAACGACATGGTCTTCCTGGCGCTGAACATGAGCGGCTACGACGATGACGCGCTGCGGCTGGGCTACATCGGCGTCTCCGCGTTCCAGACCTTCTCGCGCGGCGCGCTGCGCATCCCCTCGCCCGACCCCTTCGCCGAGCCGGTCATCGAGCTGAAGATGCTCTCAGACGAGCGCGACCTGGTCCGTCTGCGGGACGGCGCGCGCCGCCTGTTCGATATCGGCCGCCACCAGGCCATCATCTCGATCGCCGAGGAGGTGCTGTTACGAGGACGCGGCTTCGCCCTGACGAGCACACCCTCCACCCTAACCCTCGATGCGCTGCCCGACGACGACACCCTCGACGCATGGATGCGCTCGACTGTCAGCGACACACAGCACCCGGTCGGAACCTGCCGCATGGGTCAGCCGGACGACACCCGCGCCGTCGTCGACCCCGACTGCCGGGTGATCGGCCTCCAGCACCTGCGCGTCATCGACGCCTCGATCATGCCCGAGGTCCCCCGCGCCAACACCCACCTCACCTGCGTCATGATCGGCGAAAAGATGGCGGCGCGGATGAGGGCCTGGGGATGAGGGCCGGGGGATGAGGCTGGGAGGGTGAGGTTATCCTCGGAGCGGGACGCGGAGATCGCTCCACGGCAGGCGCAAACGGGGAGGACGTGGCGAGCGTGCTAAAGATGTAAAGGCAATCATTTGGTTGTGTTAAGGGATGAGAGCCTTTAGATTCGCGTACCGCATGTCCAGCGCCCCGAATTCCAACGCTCGAATAATCCATTCTTCCCGCCGGATCCCGTATCACACGGATTCCGGGTCCTGACTCACATCTGCTTGCCGGTCAGGTCCTTGTCTTCCATCTCCCAAGTGTGGTCGAGCGTGTGATACGCGGAGTGCCGGATCAGGAAGCGGAGCGGCCACTTGCGGGCTGACTTGCCTTGCGCGTGATGCGTTCGAATGGCGGCGCAATAGTCGTCGCGATACGCCTTCAACCCCTCGTCGGTCAGCAGCGCCTCCAGCGGGGGCCGCACTTCGAGCCCTTTGGCCCAGTCCAGCTCCGCGGCGAGTGTGTGCTGGACGATGCGGTCTCGGTCGCGCCCGCCGCCGCGCGGTCCCTTCTGCATTTCAGCCGACACGCGCGAGCGGATGTCATCGAAAAACGCCCAGCAGGCGCGCAACAGCGCCAGCTCGCGCTCCAGCTCGTCGCTCGACATGGGTTGCCGGTCAAAGCTCGAGAACGCGAACGAGATACCCCAGAAGTCGGTCGAGCCCGTGCCCGTGTAGCGCTCGACGATGTCGAGCTCGGTGGAAGCTTGAAACGCCGCATCCATGCCCGCCAGCTTCGCGATCGGCGCATAGCGCGGCAGGTAGGCGCGCAAGCGCTCGATGGCAGCTTCCTCGGTCTTGTCGCCACGCGACAGGCCGGGCCAGTCGGACGCCACCGCCGCCACCCGCTTGCCCTTCGGACCGGTCTCCACTATCACGCGCAGTTGGTTCTCCAATGCCCCTCCTCGGCCCTCGGCCCTCATCCCTCGGCCCTCGCTACGGATGCGCCAACTGCACGTCCACGATGGCCGTCTGTCCGTCGCGGACCCGCTCCAGCCCCCGTCGCAGCGCCGCCAGTAGCGCGACCGGCTCCTCCACCCGCTCGCCCCAGGCGCCGACCACGTTGGCTAGCAGGTCGTAGCGAGGAGCGGGCAGCAGGTCAACGCCGACGAAGCGGTCCTCGCGCACCGAGTAGCCCTCGGGGTAATTGGCTACAAGCGGGCGCTTGGTCGCGTTGTAGCAGGTGTTGTTGAGAATTACGATCATCACCGGCGCGTCCTGCGTCTGCATGGCCCATAGCGCGGCGAGCGGCGCGCCGAACACGAACGAGCCGTCGCCGACCAGCGCGATCACCGGCGCCTCCGGCTTCGCCAGCTTGACCCCCAGTGCCGCCCCCAGCGCCCAACCAAGCCCCGAGCCGTTGCTGCCGAACCAGCTCCCCGGCTCCTGCGCCGGAACCTGCCGCCAGATGGCCTCGTTGCTCGTCACCATCTCGTCGACGAAGACGCAGTCCGGCTGCTCCGCCTGCAAGGCCCGCAGGCAGGCGCCGAGCCAGGCGAGGGTGATCGGCGTGGCGCCTTCGTCAACTTCCGCCGCCCGCCGCCAGCTCGCCCGCTGCTCGCGATGCCGTTCGGCCAGCATTCCGCGCCGTTCCTCGATCGCCGCGCGTCGGGCGCCGGTCAGCAGCCGCTCGGCCTCGTCGGCGATGAGATCGAGCGCCTGGGCGCTGTCAGCGCGAATCGGCAGATCGACCGGGAAGGTCCACAGCGGGATGCGCTCCTTCAGCGGGTCCAGGTCGAGCTGGATGATGAACGCATCTGCCGCAGGTTGGACGACCGACGGGATGTAGGGGAAGTCGTGGTCGAGCGCCAGCAGCACGTCCGCGTTGCGTAGCAGCGGCCCGACCTCGTATCCCTGATGCAGCCCGTGGTCGCCGGGGAAGTTGGCCCGGTTGCGCCACTCCACCACCGGCAGCGCCAGCAGCTCCGACAGCCGTAGCAGTCCCCGGTAGCCCGCCTCGCTGCGACCACTGCTGCTGGTGAGCACCAGTGGCCGCTCAGCTCCAACCAGTCGGCGCGCCGCTTCGCGCAGCGATTCGGGGTCGCCCGCGCCCAGTCGTGCCGGTGGGAAGCGTTCCGGCCGGTGCAGCGTCACGCTGCCAACGGCATCCATCAGCGCCTCGCGCGGCAGGGTCATGTAGACCGGCCCCGGCGGGTCGCTGGCGGCGATCTGGAAGGCGCGGCTCACGACCTCGCCGACCTGATCGGAACGGCGCAGCTCGTAGTCCCACTTGACGTAATTGCGGACGATTCCGTGCTGGTCGGCCTGTTCCTGGAGCCAGTGGATGTAGCTGCTGCGGCTGCCCCTTAGCTCCGGGTCAGCCGTGTATGGCGCGCGCCCGGCGGCGATTACCACACCCGCCCGCCCCCTCTGGGCGTTGTGCAGCATGCTGCCGAGGTTCTGTGTGCCGACGTCGACGTGCACCATCACCGCCTGAGGCCGCCCCGTCGCGGCGAAGTAGCCATGCGCCGCCGCCAAAGCGACGATCTCGAACAGGCATAGCACCGTGCGGGGAGCGGTCCGTCCGTGCGACTCGATCTTGACGATCGCTTCCTGCACCGGGAAGGTGTCGGTGCCGGGATTCAGGAACAGGCAATCGACCCCCTGCGACACCAGCGCCTCGACGAAGCCCTCGGCCGCCTCTCCAACTGCCAGAGACACGGTTGCGTCACGAGCGTCCAGCTGTGTCGATGTCATGCGCGCCTCCTCCAGCGGATGGTGAATGGTGCTCTGCTCGCTGCGGGCATGCTACCAGACCCCTCCCCAACCCCTCCTGCAAGGGGAGAGGGACTCTTGGATTGCGCGATTGCGCCGTCACGCCCAATCATAATCGGCAATCTCCCCCTTCCCGCGCCGGGGTGCGGCAGTACATAAGGGGGCCGGGGGATTAGGTTCCCCCACGTTGTATCATTCGGCCCTCACACGAACGCGTCGCCAGGGCAACCGTGGCGCTGGCGTGGCACGTTCTGGGCAGGACCTGGATCGCGATGCACGTCACGAAAGATCCAACGACATCACCGCGCGCGCAGTGGCGCCGCAGGATCCTCGTCATTAACGACTCGCCAGCGTTTCTCTCGCTAATGCGTGAGATCCTGGAGGTCGAAGGTGGCTACGATGTCGCGACGTTCGACAAGAGCGACGGCGTCGTCATCGGGTCCAACGGGGCGCCGCCCGACTTGATTATCCTGGACATCGCGTTCAGAGACGGCCCGTCCGGGCTGGAACTGGCCGAACAGCTCTCAGGCGCCGCCGAGACGGCCCGCGTTCCGGTGCTGTTCTGCACCGCGCTGCGCGAGCAGGACATTGACGAGCACGCGCGAGACCTCGCCTCGGCGCGCAACCAGCGCATCCTCTACAAGCCGTTTGACGTCGACGATGTGCTGACTCTCGTGGCGGAGCTGTTGAGTCCGGTGATGCGGGAGTAGGTTTGCTACGCGTAACGCGTTACAGGTTACGACCTACGCATCCGCCGTTAGATCCGCGACAACCCGGCCGGCAGGTTCCGGAACGGGCAGGATGATCGGCTCGTCCACGCGCGTATCCTCGGGCTGCGTCTCCGGACTGACGACAACCTCGCCTGACATCAACGCCAGGCTGATGACCTGGTCCATGTTCTCCACCCAGTGGAACGTCATATCGGCCTGAATCTTGTCCGGAATCTTGACGAGATCGCGGCGGTTGTCGAACGGCGCGATCAGGGTGAACACCCCGGCGCGGTGGGCGGCCAGCGTCTTGTCCTTGAGCCCGCCGATGGCCAGCACACGGCCCCGCAGCGTGATCTCGCCAGTCATGGCGACATCGTTGCGCACCGGCCGCATCGTCACCGCCGAGATGAGCGCCGTCGCCATCGTGATGCCCGCCGAGGGGCCGTCCTTCGGCGTCGCCCCCTCCGGCAGGTGGATGTGCAGGTCGATCTTCTCCTGGAAGTCCTTCGGGATGTTCAGCTGCGTGGCCCGCGAGCGCGCATATGACAGCGCGGCCCGCGCCGACTCCTGCATCACGTCCCCGGCCTGCCCGGTGATCGTCAGGTTGCCGCGTCCCGGCATGACCGCTACCTCGACCGGGATCAGCTCCCCGCCGACCTCGGTCGTGCCCAGCCCGATGGCGACGCCCACCTGCGACTCGCCGATCGCCTGGTCGAACCCGAAGCGCTTCGGCCCCAGGTACTCTTCCAGCCGGGCGTCAGTCATGCGCATGCGGGCGGACTTGCCCTTGCGCTCGTTGCGCACCAGGTCGCGAGCCACCTTGCGGCACAGCGTCGCGAGTTGGCGCTCCAGGGAACGCACGCCCGCCTCGCGCGTGTAGTCGCGGATGGCGCGTACCCACAGCTTCTCGGGGATGTCGAGCTGCTTCGGCTCCAGGCCGTGCGCCTTCAGCTGCTTCGGCAGCAGGTGGCGGCGGCCGATGCCGACCTTCTCCTGCTCCGTATAGCCGGACAACTCGATGATCTCCATGCGGTCCCGCAGCGGGCGCGGGATGTTGCCCAGAAAGTTCGCGGTCGTGATGAACAGCACCTTGGACAGGTCGTAGGGCATGTCGACGAAATGATCGGTGAAGTCCTTGTTCTGCTCCGGGTCCAGCACTTCCAGCATGGCGGAGGCGGGATCGCCCCGGTAATCGGCCGACATCTTGTCGATCTCATCCAGCAGGATCACCGGGTTGAGCGTGCCGGCCGATTTCATCGCGCCGACGATACGGCCCGGGAAAGCGCCGATGTAGGTGCGCCGGTGGCCGCGGATCTCCGCCTCGTCGCGCACGCCGCCCAGGCTGACGCGCACGAACTCGCGCCCCATGGCGCGGGCGATCGAGCGCCCGAGGCTGGTCTTGCCCGTTCCCGGCGGTCCGACCAGGCAAAGAATCGCCGCGCCCATCGCGTGCGATGGCGCGCCCTCGCCGTCGCGCCCGTTGCTCAGCACCAGCTTGCGCACGGCCAGGAACTCAACGATGCGCTCCTTGACCTGCTCCAGTCCGTGGTGGTCCTCCTCCAGCACCGCCTCGGCGTGGTCGAGGTCGAGCAGATCCTCGGACTCCTTCGTCCACGGCAGCGCCAGCATCGTGTCAATGTAGTTGCGCACCACTGTCGCCTCGGCGGACACGCTCGGCATGCGTTCCAGCCGCACGACCTCTTTCATCATGCGGTCGGTGACCGCCTCGGGCAGACCCGTCTCGCGGATCTTGTCGCGCAGCGCCTCCAGCTCGTTGCCCCCCTCGCCGGAGAGCTCGTCATGGATCGCCTTGAGCTGCTCGCGCAGGTAGTACTCGCGCTGGTTCTTGTCGATCTGCTCGCGGACCCGGTTCTTGATGCGCTGCTCCAGATCCGCCATCTCGACCTCTGTCGTGAGCTGAATCGCCAGGGTTTCGAGCCGGTGCGGCGGGTTGAGGTCTTCCAGATACGTCTGGCGCAGGGTCGCGTCGGTGATGAGCTGTGTCGTCAGCAGGTCGGCCAGGTGTCCCGGGTCGTTCGTCTGCAGGATCATCTCGAGCACGTCCGCGCTCATCTTGTTCTTGGTGTCGGAATAGCGGGTCGTCAGCTCGCGCACGACCTCGATCAGTGCCTGCGTCTCCTCGCGGGTTGCGTCGTCCTCATGCGCCTGCTCGGCCCGCACGCAGTAGAACGGCCGCGAGTTGTCGAACTGCAGGATGTCGACCCGGTGCAGCCCCTCCAGCACGACCTGAATGTTGCTCCCCTGCTGACGCTCGACCGAGACGATCTCGGCCAGCGTGCCGACCGTGTAGAGATCGTCCGGCCGCGGGTCGTCGATCTCGGCGTCCTGGTGCGCCGTGACGACGATCTTGCGGTCGCGCGTCATCGCTTCTTCGACCGCCTGAATCGAGCGCGTGCGGCCGACGAGCAGGGTGACGACGTTGCGGGGAAAGATGACGACGTTCTTGAGCGGAAGGAGCGGGTAGCGCACTGCGTACAAATCGTAACGACTCATGCCTGCAATCCATCCTCACTGGCCGATGCGTGACCAGGGCACGCTGCCGTACCGAGACCTTGCGACATTCCCGCGCCTGCCGTCGGCCGGCAGGCGCGAACCCGTGCGACACACCATGGACGCGCTGGTCGGGGCACGTGAGTGGCAGTCTAGCAGACGACGATCGTGCGTCCCGCCCGGTGCGCGGATCGGCCCGCGGCTCGTTGGCGCTCAGCGGTGAGCGACGCCAACGTCAACATGGAATGGGTTCGCGTCAACATCTGACGACATTGTAGCCGACGACGACCCGCTAGATAAGCCGAACGCGCCCGATCTCCTGACTTTGTGACACGGATGTTACTCGGCTCGTTCCTATTCTAACACCGCGAACGTACGCGGCCAAGGGCGAGTTTCGCCCATGTTGGCGCGTTTTTGATCGCGATACGCGAATAGTTGGTTGTGCGTGGCATGTGTCGAGGAGTCATGGTTTGAAAGGATGAGGTCCGGGGGATGAGGGCTGCGAGGGATGGACGCCGCTGGTAGACGCTCATCCCCCGCTGCATCGTCTACTGATCGATCTCCATCATGCTGCGCACCTGCTCGGCGTTGAGGTCCAGGTCGTGGCTCTCCTTGGCGTGCGCCTGCACGGTGGAAATCAGCTCGCTTTCGTCGGCGCTGCGCACCTCGATGCCGCAGTTGCAGCGGACGACCTTGACGATTCCGGAGCCATTCGCGTTCATCGGCGTTTCCCTTTCTGTACGTCCCTGCACATGTCGACGCCATCATCATGCACCACGCGCGTTGTCATCACCTTGCAGCGACCTTGCAGAAGGCGCCAATCGCCACTCGGCGCTGGCCCCGCCCCACCACGCGGCGCGGCCCAGCACGATATTGCGATCGTTCCGCGACGGCGCATCGGCTCGACCCCGTCCGGGAGCGCGGCCGATGCGCCGCGGTCTACTTCTTGTGGATGACGATGCTGCCACCTCCCAGCTTCGTCGTCGCGTCGGCATCGTCGCTGTCACCGAGCTGGTTGTCGTAGACGATGTCGCCGGTCGCCAGGTCCCAGATCTTGATCCGGAACGTGTCGGTCCCACCGCCGCCATTGACCTGGCCATCGATCGCCGTCAGCATGAAGCCGTAGCCCTC
>DATKCN010000351.1:0-8261 GCA_035513175.1 Thermomicrobiales bacterium | reverse complement strand
CGGGCAGTTCCATGCTGCGAGCGACGCCGAGACCTTGCAGCGAAGCGAGGAAGCCGGGTCCGGCGGAGACGAGGGCGACGCTAGCGTGGGCGTGGGCTTCGGCGGCGCCGATGGCGGCGTAGACTGCTGCCGTCTCGTGGCGCATGTGGACCATGCGCAGGCGCGCGTCGTGGGCGGCGTCGAAGATGGGGAGGATCTGATTGCCGGAGACGGTGAAGACGGTGTCGATGCCGATTGATGTGAGTGTGCGGGCGACAATCTCGCCACCCGTCTGTTTTCCAGCCATCGGGGTTTCCTTTCTCGCCCGCCACTCACCGCGACGAGGACGAGAGTGAGCGATTGAGACGCCGCGCTCAAATGTGCGCAACGGATTGTCGCATCCAATCGACTACCGTGTGGGCCCGGGTATCATGCGGTCGCCGATCTGACGCGAGGGTGTCGTGTCCTGCGTAATTGGGGGTGATCCAGTGTCCACGACGACCATTGATTTCAGCGACCCGGCGATTCAGGCGAATCCATATCCGATCTACGCGGAGTTACGGCGGGAAGCGCCGGTGTTCTGGAATGGGCAGCACTGGCTAATCAGCCGCTATGACGATATCGCAACATTGATGGTCGATCCGCGCATGTCGTCGCAACGGGTGGACGCGACGTTCCGGGTGCTGCCGGAGGATGTCCAACGGGAACTGCAGCCGCTGCGTGTCGTGCTAAACAACCGGATGCTGCTGAGCGATCCGCCGAAACATACGCGGCTACGGAAGATCGTGATGAAGGCCTTTTCAGCGAAGGCGGCGCAGGGGCGACGAGAGCAGATACAGGCGTTCTGCGACCAATTTCTGGACCGGCTTGAAGGGCGCGACGTTGTCGACGCGATGGGCGAATACGCGACGCCGTTGCCGGGCTGGACGATCGCCGACACGCTGGGAGTGCCGCACGACGAACAGGAGGCGTTTACGCGCTGGAGCCACGATCAGGTGCGCATCTATGACCGGCCGGGGACGATGCACGACCGAATCGCGGTGATGCGACAGGGGCAGGCCAGCATGCTGGAAATGAAGGCCTACCTGGAGGGGGTGATCGAGCAGCGCAGACGGTCGCCGCAGGAGGACCTGATCAGCGAGCTGGTCATGGCCGAGGAACAGGGGGACCGGCTGTCGGTCGAGGAGATGGTCGTGATGGTCATCGCCATTCTCGTGGGCGGCAACAACTCGACAGCGCATCTGATCGGAAATGCGATCCTAACGCTGCTCCGGCAGCCGGAGGCGGCGGCGTCGCTGAGGGAACGGCCGGAACTGAGTCGCACGACGATGGAGGAAGTGTTGCGCTTCGAGAGTCCGGTGCAGGCGACCAGCAGGGTGGCAACCGAGGCTATCGAGGTTGGCGGGCAAACGATCGGAGCAGGCGACAACGTGAGCCTGCTGTTCGGATCGGCGAACCGGGACGAGGCGCAGTTCCCAGCGCCGGACGTGTTCGACGTGGCACGGAGCCCGAACCGGCACCTGACGTTCGCGCATGGGCCGCACTTCTGCCTGGGCTCGGCACTGGCGCGCAACGTGTCGCAGATCGCGGTGCTGTCCATCGTGACGCGATTTCCGGAGATGCGGCTCGTCAATGACGAGGTGGAGTGGAACGAGGGGTTTTCGTTCAGGAGTGTGAAGCGACTGCCTGTGCTGCTCGGCCACCGGTTGCGGTGATCTGCGACATTCTTCCGATGTGACGCGTCCGCGAGCGGGTTAGGATGGTGGCGATTCGGTGACACGCATTCGATCAGCATCGGAGGGTTTCGTGACAAGCACGATTATGAGTACCGGCTCGGCGACCTTAGCAGCTGACCTCATCAGGGTCGGCCGAATGGACGAGATCGAGAACCCGACTGTCGTGTCCGGCGGGCGGCACGGCATCGCGGTATTCCTGAACGAAGGCAAACCGTTCGCCGTGGACAACCGCTGCCCGCACATGGGGTTTCCTCTGCACCAGGGAAGCGTGAGGGACGGCATCCTGACCTGTCATTGGCATCACGCTCGTTTCGATCTGGCGAGCGGGGGGACGTTCGACCCGTGGGCGGACGATGTGCGGACGTATCGCGCGATCGTCGACGACGGCGTCGTATTCGTTGACCCGGCGCCGAAAGAGGAGGACTGGCGCTCGCGCTGGAAGGCGCGCTTGCACGACGGGCTGGAGCAGGACCTCAACCTCGTGATGGTGAAGGCGGTGCTCGCGCTGCAGAACGGCGGCGTTGACGCCGGGGAGATCGTCGAGATCGGCGGGCGGTTCGGCGCGACGTACCGCGAGCGGGGCTGGACGTCGGGATTGACGATTCTGGCGGCGATGGCGAACGTCGTGCCGTTCCTGAACGACGACGACAAGGCGCTGGCGCTCTATCACGGAATGGTGCATGTGGCTGGGGATTGCGCCGGACAGCCTCCACACTTCGTGCTCGATCCGCTGCCGACCCGTGATGTCATGCCGGAACGGATCAAGACGTGGTTTCGGTCGTTCGTGGAGGTGCGTGACCGGGATGGGGCGGAGCGGGCGCTGCTGACGGCGATCAACTCCGGCGTGGAGCCCCA
The DNA here is from genome assembly GCA_035513175.1 of Thermomicrobiales bacterium. Lineage (GTDB taxonomy): Bacteria > Chloroflexota > Chloroflexia > Thermomicrobiales > CFX8 > DATKCN01. The sequence continues at coordinate 5,691 of DATKCN010000351.1, read as the reverse complement.
TCGGCTGGCGGATCTGCTGCTGTCCGCAGCGACCGACCACGTGTTCCTCGATGGCGGGCACACGCTGGACTTCGTCAACAAGGCGTGCGAAATGCTGGACTTGATTGGCTGGCAGCACTCGCGGTCGGTGCTGCCGAGCGTCATCCCGTCAATCACGATGGCTACTCGCTCGGAAGAGCTGAACAACTGGCGACATCCCGTCGATCTGGTGGCGCTGGTAAGTCAGGCGCAGACGGCGCTCGAGAGCGCGCTCGCGGCGCAGAGGGACGCGGGCTGGAGGGCGCCGGAAGATCTGATTGACACGCTGCTGGGGGACGATCCGGACGCGATCGTGGACGGGTTGATAAACGCGTTGGCGGCGGGCGCGCCGTTGACAGGCGTGACGCGGACGCTGTCGTACGCGGCGGCGGTGCGGGTGGCGAAGTTCCACACCTCCAACGAATTCAGCGACTGGATCACGGTGCTGCACACGTTCACGTACGCGAATGCGCTGCATCAGGCGATGCAGCGGGCGCCGTCGGCGGAGCTGACGCGCGGGATTCTGCACGGAGCGATGCGGCTGTATCTCGACCGCTTTCTGAACATGCCTGCCGCGCGGCTGCCGGAGCATCGGGACGCATCGCGGGAGCCGGACGGGGCCGGGGAGCTGCTGGCGAGGCTGCTGGAGCTGACGGACCGGGAGCAGAGGGTCAACGAGGCGGGGCTGGTCGTGCATCGCTATCTCAGCCTCGGGCACGATCCTGCGCCGCTGATCGCGACGCTGGGGCACGTACTGCTGCGGGAGGATGGCGAGTTCCACTCATATCAGATGCTGGAGGCGGGCATCGCGCTGTTCGGGGAGCTGCGAGGCGTGGATGACGCGGCGGCGAACCGGGTGATTGTGGCGGTCGCGCGGTATCTTGCGGCACACGCGCCGACCTCGCGCTCGATGCTGCAGACGGCGCGCACGGCGACGAGGCTGCACCGGGGCGAGGCGGTGTACGAGGCGCCGGAAGGATCGGACGAGACGGACGATCCGGGAGAGGTTACGGTCGCTGCCGGGAATTGAGCGTTCGCTCGTGAGCGGTTTTCAGTTGGACTACACGGCACTGTGCCTGCAGACCGATGCATACCGTGGGGCCGCGTGTCCTGACGTGTCGTCGCGCAGCAGTGCGCTTCGATCCATGACGATTTCAGTCGTTGGCACGGGATACTGAATCGGTCCGAGATCCACGCGTGCGGCCAGTGGATCGGCACACGACCGGCGCCCTGCCAGGCGCCGATGTATTCCATGCGCCGACATGCCGCTGCGATGTCCGACTACTACGGAAGGCGCGCCGCCGAATTCTCCGTTCGGCGGCGCGTCGCGTCTTAGTGGCGGCATATGCGATCAAGGGCGGTGTTCAGGCGGGCGCACGGCAACGTGCACTGTCAGGGCCGTGACGGCTGGTATGTGACATGCCGCGGGCCGCCGCGCTACCGCTCGGACGACGCTGGCTACGAACCAGGCCAACTGCATGCGCCCCCCCAACGACAACATTCGTCGCGGCTCGTGCGCTGATCAGGCATGACAGCGACGCTCACAGACGCATGACGGCGGGGTGACATCTGGCGTTCTCTCGCATGCGACAATGCGGGTCAACCGAGCGTAAATGAGGAGCGTGCAGATGGATCTCAATGCGATAACGGCTGATGTGGTGGTGATCGGCGGTGGGGCGAATGGGACGAGCGCGGCGTTTCATCTGGCGCTGATGGGGGTTACGAACGTCATTCTGGTCGAGCGGCGGCAATTGGCGGCCGGAGCGACCGGAAAGTCGGGAGCGCTGGTGCGGATGCACTACACGAACCCGCACGAGTCGAAGCTGGCGTATGAGAGCCTCAAGGTGTTTCGGGAGTTTGGGGAGTACACAAGCGGCGGCGACGCGGGCTGGGATTCACCGGGCTTCGTGCAGGTGGTGGCGCACGGATACGAGGAGAAGCTCAAGGCGAATGTCCGGGCGCAGCGGGAGATGGGCATCGACACGCGCTACGTGACTCCGGACGAGTTGCGCGAGATTCAGCCGGGATTGAACGTCGAGGATGTCGGGGCGGCTGCCTACGAGGGGTCGTCGGGGTTCGCGGACCCCAACGCGACAGCGTACTCGTTCGCGGCGGCGGCTGAGCGGCTGGGAGCGCGCATCTGGACGCATTGCGAGGCGACGCGAATTGTGACGGAAGGCGATCGAGTGGTCCGGGTGGAAACATCGAACGGTCCGATCGCAACGAGCAGCGTCGTGTTGGCTCCGGGGGCGTACGCGAATGCTCTGCTGGCGCCGCTGGGGCTGGAGTACGGTCTGTACCCGCACCGCTCGATGGTGGCGATCTTCCGCTGGCCGGTTGGGTGGGACGACCGGCACGTGGTGGTGATCGACAACGTGAATCACACGTGGCTGCGGCCCGAAGGCGAACGTGGGACGTTGATTGGCGTGGAGCAGCCGCAAGCGGATTGGGACCCGGACAGCTTCCATGAAGGGGTCGACGCGGGGTTCGTGGAGCTGGCGCGGAGCAAATTGGCGGCGCGCTTCCCGGCGTTCGAGAACGCGACGATGCGGGGCGGCTGGTCCGGGATCTATATGATGAGCCCAGACAGCAGGCCGATCATCGATCAGGTTCCGTCCGTGCAAGGGCTGTACGTGATGCTGGGGGACTCCGGGACGTCGTTCAAGACGGCGCCGGCCATCGGCAAGTGCCTGGCAGAGTGGGTGATCCACGGAGAGCCGCAGACGGTGGACCTGACGCCGTTCCGTTCGACACGTTTTGCCGAGGGCAAGCCATGGGTGGACGATAACGCCTACAGCCCGAAGCGGCAGACGATATCACGCTGAGGTCCGAGGAGATCAGGCGTCCAAACCAACGATGTCGGTGATGTGACCCCAGCCGGTGGCGTCGGCGTCGGCGATGAGGGCTTTGACGAGGGTGGCGGCGAAGGCGGGGCCGCGATAGGTGAAACCTGTGTAGACCTGCACGAGGGTGGCGCCTGAGCGGATGCGCTCAACGGCGTGCTCGCCGGTCATGATGCCGCCGACGCCGACGATCGGCAGGCGGTTTCCAACTCGACGATAGAGGACGCGCGTGACGTGGTTGGCGCGCTCGCGCAGTGGCTCGCCGCTTACTCCGCCCGGGTGGTTGGCGAATTCGGAGGGCAGGCCGTCACGACTGGTCGTCGTGTTGGTGGCGACAATGCCCGACGCGCCGCCAGAGATGGCCGCTTCCGCGACGGCCTCGATTTCCGAATCGACCAGGTCCGGGGCAATCTTGACGAGGATGGGCCTGGGATCGAGCTCCAGCACCGCCGCTGACCCGAGGTTCGCCTCGTTGACGCGGGCGAGGACAGCGGCGAGGCCGTCAGCGAGCTGGAGGGAGCGGAGCCCGGGCGTGTTGGGCGACGAGACATTCACGGTGAAGTAGTTGGCGACATCGAACAGCGCTGAGACGAGGTCGGCGTAGTCGGTGGCGGCGTCCTCCAGCGACGTGTCGCGATTCTTGCCGATGTTCACGCCAATGACGGCGCGGGGACGCAGGCGTAGCAGCCGAGCGCGCACGGAGGCAGCGCCATCGCTGGGGAACCCCATGGCGTTGACGAGCGCCTGCTGCTCGATCGCGCGCCAGACGCGTGGCGTGTGGTTGCCTGGCTGGGGGCGCAACGTAACAGTGCCGACTTCGACGTGACCGAAGCCCAGCGCGATCAGGGCTTCAACCGCCTGAGCGTTCTTGTCAAGACCGGCGGCGACGCCGACCGGGTTGGCGAACGGGAGATCCAATAGCCGCAAGCGGAGGCGGTCATCCCGCGGGGGAGCGAGCGCGGAGAGTGCCCGCAGGCCACCCGGCGTGCGCGCGGCGGCGGCTAGCCCGGCGATGGACAGGTGATGCGAGCGCTCGGCGTCGATGTGCGCCGCGACGTTGCGATACAGGGGTCCGTACAGATCAACCATCGGGTGCGCTGCTGCCTCTCCGGTGGACCGGTCGCGTCGTCATCCATGCTAGCATCGCGCCGGAGCCTGCACGAAGGAAGGAACGAACGGCTGATGACTGACGAGACACTGAGCGCAATTGACCAGCACATCACGGCTCATCTGGACGAATACATCGACGACCTGAAGGCTCTGTGCAGGTTGCCGAGCGTGTCGGCGCAGGCGCGAGCGATTGACGAGACGGCCGTAGCCGTAAGCGGTCTACTGGAGAAGTACGGCGTGGCGGCGCGGCAGATGGCGACCTCGCGGTTCCCGGTCGTGTACGGCGAGGCAGCCGGTGATTCCGAGGCGACCCTGCTGCTCTACAACCACTACGACGTTCAGCCCGCCGAGCCGCTGGAGTTGTGGGATTCCGACCCGTTCGACCCGGAGGTTCGGGATGGGAATCTCTACGGGCGCGGCGTCGGCGACGACAAAGGGCACATCGTCTGCCGGTTGGCTGCCATTGACGCGCTGAGAACCGTGACCGGTAGCCTGCCCTGCCGGGTGAAATTCCTGATTGAGGGCGAGGAAGAGATCGGCTCCGGTAGTCTTGATCCGTTCATCGCCGAAAACACCGACCTGCTGCGGGCGGACGGGTGCCTGTGGGAGTTTGGCGGAGTCGACTTCGATGAGCGGCCGCAGATCTTTGCAGGCATGCGGGGCGACCTGTACGTCGAGTTGCTGGCGCGAACAGCCAGCCGCGACGCGCACTCTGGGCTTGGCGGCTCGATGTTCGCCAACGCGGCCTGGCGGCTGACGTGGGCGCTGGCGACATTAAAGGATCAGAACGAGCGCATCCTGATTCCGGGCTGGCACGACGACGTTCTCCCGGCCAGCGAACGGGACATGGAGCTGCTGGCTGCGCTGCCATCCGAGGAGGACCGCGTCCGGCAGACCTACGGGCTGAGTGGCTTCCTGTGCGACGCGAGCGGGCTGGAGCTGAAGCGTCGCTCGCTGTTCGAGCCGACCTGCACCATATCGGGACTGAGCAGCGGCTATCAGGGGCCGGGCTCGAAGACTGTGCTGCCGGCCGAAGCGATGGCGAAGGTCGACTTCCGGCTCGTCCCGAACCAGAGCGCAGCCGACCTTTGGGAGAAGCTCAAGCGACATCTGTGCGATCAGGGGTTCGGCGACATCGAGATCGTCCAGCACGGCGGTTACGACGCGGCGCGAGTGGACCCGGACGATCCGTTCGTCACGATGGTCGCGGACACCGGCTGGGACGTGTACGACCGTCCCGCGTCGATCCATCCGACCAGCGGTGGTTCCGGGCCGATGGTCTCGTTCGTCAAGCATCTGGGCATCCCTATCGCGAATGTCGGCATCGGCTACCCCGACTCCGGGGCGCACGCTCCAAACGAGCACGTGCGCGTCGTCGACTTCGTGCGCGGAATTCGGCAGACGGCGCGGGTCATGCTGCGCATGCCGGAGCTTCAGCCGCAGTGAGCGCCGATCCGGCATCGAACCGGCGCTGGCTCGCGCGCGTGCGCTCGTTGAGCGACAGGAAAGCGCGCGACCGCGACGGGGTCTGCTTCGTCGAAGGCATCCGGCAGGTCGTCAGCGCGCTCGAGACCGGACATCGACTCGAAGCGGTGATCATCGATCCAACGCGTCTGCGGAGTGACGTGGCGAAGGAAACCATAGCAGGCGCCAGCGATCTGATCGAGCATTATGTTACGTTGACAGCTTCCGAATTCGAGCGCATATCGTCGCGGGACAA
>DATKCN010000350.1:0-5378 GCA_035513175.1 Thermomicrobiales bacterium | reverse complement strand
CGCCAGAGCTGCGAACGCCGTCCAGCGCCGGCTTGGGCGTGAGCTGATAGCGGTCAGCTACTCGCGGGACGGGAGATTCCGGCAGGACCCGGCGCGAACCAGCCCGGCGCTGCCCGACCTCGAACCGGCCATGCGACTCACGGCGATGGACACGGACGAGCACATGACGCGCGTGATCGGCGTGCACCTGACGCGCGGCCAGAACCGGCTCGTCTGGACTTGCCGCTCCGCCGGGAATGATGTCGAGCGTTTCCTCGCCGGCAGTTCCTGAGGGATCAGCCCACCGCGCTGGAGGATGCTGTTACGATCCGGTGAACAGAACCGGTGGGATCTCCGCAACGGTGACGTCGAACAACGTGAGGGACGCCGCCTGCGCCGTCATGCTCGTCGTGCCGGACTCCATTCCGGACGCCGTTTCGACGCTGTAGCCGAGCGTTCCTACGCCGGAGAGACCGCTGAACGAGAGCTGGTACTGAACTACCAGGTTACCCCATCCCGTGTTCGGCCAGTCCTGGACGATCACCGCTTCGATACCGGTGAGCGAGTGCTCCGCCCAGAGCATCCCGTGCGCGAGAAGCTCTCCGGACGGACTCCTCGTCTGCCATTCGCCCACGGCCAGTTCGCCGAAGAACGTCTCACTCGTGATCGTTGAGGCGATCATCGATCCACCGTGATGGATGTTGAAGGTGACCTCGAGTCGAGACGGCTCGGGCAGTTCGGTTCCATATCGCCAGGAGTAGTAGTGCCGGCCGACATTGCCTGCCTCGATCTGCCAGCCATGGGGATTGTCGGGTGTGTACGTCAGGCAGCGGCGCTCGAAGCATTGCACAAGCACGTCCCGGTACACATTCGCCACCTTTACTTCCGCCCAGTACGCCTCAGTGACGGGGAAGCCGGTGGCGTAGTACGGGTTGGGAAACAGGCTGCCTTCAACGTGCCGCCAGTGCTCAAACACGACACCGGAGGAGTTCATGAACTCCCAGAACGGCGACGCGACCTGGTGATCGATGCCCAGAACCGTGACGCGCTCCACCGCGATCGCCCCGTAAGCGGCGAGTGACGGGTCATGGACGAGGACTCCGTCGCGCGTGACGCGTGTGGTGTTGAAGCTGCCGTCGGACGATGCGGGTAGCCCGCGCAACGCCGCGAGCGTCGCGTAGGTTGGTCCCGAGAGATCGTCGGGATCCCCGGCAACATTTGCGACGGCGGGCGTTCGATCCTCGAACGCGTCGTCACCTGTCTGAAGCCGCCCTGTCATAAGTTCGACGACCAGCAGCCCATTCGTAACGTGCCATTCCGACGATGAGTCACCGCCCGGATGAGTTATCTCCATGCGGCTCTTGTCGAAGTACGTCACCGTGCGCGCGGCGTCTGGCGACTCGGCGTATGGCTCCACGGTCTGGACGCCGTCGTCAACCGGTCCCCACATCCACGTCCGCTCGACGACGTTTCTTGCAACCGGGAGATCGGCTCGCATCCACGTCCGCTGCACCGGATCGGGGTCCGGCAGCGACTCAGGAATCGCGGCGACCGGCGACGGGAACGTGAAGATCGCGATCAGCGCCATCGGGAGGAGCTTTCTAAGGTGGATTGTCACGCGTCATACAGCAATCGAGGTGTCCTCCACGTGGTAGACGGTCGCGAAAATGGGCGCGATCGAATCCTACCCTGCCGGTCAACAGAAGCTTCGTGTCAGGCTAGCGCTTGTCGGGGAACTGGTCAGCGATGTCGTCGGGTGTGATGGAGCCGATCTCAACCCATCCATGCTTCACGGCGTAGAGGACGGCCTGCACGCGATCCGTCACCTCCAGCTTGCGCAGGACGCTGGTCATATGGTTCTTGACCGTCTGTTCGGTGATGTAGAGCGCCTCGGCGATCTCACGGTTCGACAGTCCCTGGGCGACGCAGTCGAGAACCTCGACCTCGCGAACCGAGAGCGGCATCGACGTGGCGTTGGCCGAGAGCCCTTCGTTCGTCATCCCGGTGTCCGCGATGGTGCGCAGCTCACTGAGGACCCGCCAGGCGAGCAGCGGGCGTGCCAGGACGGTCTGGTTGATGGGCTGCTCCCCGTCAGCAACTTGAGCGATGGCGTTCAACAGCTCGTGTGACTCGATGTCCTTTGAGAGGAACGCGGACGCTCCCGCCCGGACGGCGTCGAACAGCCGCTCGTCATCGACGTGCATCGAGCAGATGATGATCTGCGTCGACGGATGCTGCTTTTTCAGGATGCGGGCGATCTTGAGGCCGGTCACCCCGGGCAGCTGGATGTCCGAGAGGATGATGTGCGGGTGGTAGAGGTCGGCAAAGCGAATCGCTTCGTATCCAGTCGCCGCTTCCGCGACAACTCGAAACCGTCCAGCGTCCTCGATCAGGCGGCGCAGCCCCTGACGAAACGCCGGATGGTCGTCAACGATCATGATGGTGTCCCGAACGAAGATGGACATCGCGGGCGTGATCTCCAGTCGCGGGGCCGTCCGTCGAGAAAGCGCTTGGGAATGCCGCCGCCAGAGTAGAGTACCAGAATCGCTTCCCGCGGCCATTGCTCAACACTCGCGCGACGCGCCGCTGCGTTGCGGCGCCTGATTGACCAACTGGCGGGCCGCGTGCTACGCTGCGAACATCAGGCACCGAGTACGCTTCAGCGGTCCCGCGCGCGGGCTAACGAGTTCTGGAAACACAACGCGTGGGCTCACGTTGTGGCCCCGGAAGGGAGACGCCTTCAGAGGGTGAAGCACAGGTTCGGATCCGGCGCGGTGCGCGACCAGACGCCGGTGGGATAACGCGCGACGAAGCATAACATGCATGATGGAGTTGACGTCTCGCGGGAGATGTCGTGGGGCGAATTCAGGAAGGGGCACTCAGCATGGTCACTGGAATGACGCCGCCGGCGCGTGTCGGAGAAGGCGTTGGAATGCGAGCAGTGGCGACGATTATCGATATCGTCATCTTCTGGGTCATCGCGTTCGTTATCGGCATGATCACGGGTGAAGGGGATGGCGCGAGCTTCGCGCTCGGGACACTGTCGTCGTGTTTCCTGTTCATCCTCGCCATCGCCTACTACGTCGTCATGGAAATGCAGTACGGCGGCACCATCGGCAAGCTGGCGGTAGGGCTGCGCGTCGTGCGCGAGGACGGGGCGAAGCTCGATTTTCAGACGGCGATCGTCCGCACGTTGCTGCGCGTTGTTGACGGCCTGTTCTTTTATCTGATAGGCGCGATTCTCGTCTGGACGTCGCCGACCAATCAGCGCCTCGGCGACCGGGTAGCGAAGACATTCGTCGTCAAGAAGGACGCGGTTGTGGCAACTGCTGCCCCGACCCCACCGGAGCAGCGCTTTTAGTCACGCACCAACTCTGAGCACACGGCGCCCCTGAGAGCGACCGCTCCCGGGGGCGCTGCCGCGTGCTCCGCCGAACCGGCGCCGTCGCGCCCAAGTCGTGGCGCCGGGACTGTCCGGCATGGAATCAGTGCCAGCCGCGCGACGCGGCTGGCGCGTCAATGCAGGACTTCGGCAGGGCTGCGAACGGAGGCGACGCGGACATTGAGGCACGTGGATGCAGGCGCCGAGAGCGCGGCTGACAGGGCCGGTTGCAGGTCCTGACGGTGCTCAACGTTGACCCCGGTAGCGCCGAAGCCCTCCGCGGCGCGGTCGTAGCGGGCGGGTGTCAGCTCAGTGTCGAAGGTTCGGTCGGGTCCGTAGCGGGCGGCCTGCATGTGCCACTCGGCGGCCCAACGGGCGTCGTTGCCGATGAGGGCGGTGACCCTCAGGTCGTATCGATTGAGGGTTTCGAACTCGCTGAGGAAATAGCCGGCCGAGCCGTCGCCGAGGATCGCGATGACGCGGCGATGTGGGGCCGCGACCTTTGCGCCGAGAGCCATCGGAATCGAGCCGCCGATCGCGCCGAGCTTGCCGTTCCAGAGCATCTGGTTCGGAATGTCGCGCAGGCCGAGACGAATCCACTGGCAGAACTCGCCCCCGTCGAGGACGACGATGTCGTCCGGACCGAGATTGGCGCGGATCGCGTCAGCTACCGCGAGGGGGTGGATGCCTTCGGCGGGGTCATCGGCGGGCGTGGCGGGCGGCGGTCGCAGGGCGAGCGCGGCAGCCCAGGCTGGGTCGACCGGCTGGCGTTCGCCAATGCGTTCGCGCAGGACGCGCAGGGCGTCGCCGGGCGCCACGCGACAGTGCAGGCCGGGCTGCTCGCGAGGCGCGGGGTCGCCGTCCGCGTCGATCAGCATGACGTTTTCCAGATCGCCGACGCGCGAAGCATCGAGGAAGCCGGCGCCGAAGTCGGCCCCGGCGACGACGAGCAGGCAGTCGCTGTTTCGCAGGTGGGCGAGGGCATCGCTGTAGCGAGAGTCGCTGAGCCCGCGCGGGGACTCGGTGACGATAGGCTGGATGCCAAGCGTCGCTGCGAGTTGTGCGAGCCACGGAGAGCGGGCCGCCGACGGGCGCGCGATGAATGCTGGACGGAGCGCGGCGCGAAGTCGATTTGCCATGACGGAGAGTGTTTCCACAGCGCGCTCATCAGGGTTCGCAGCGGTGGTGGCGCCCGCATCGGCGCGCGCGACCGGTTCGGCGGCGGCGGTGAGCAGATCGGCGGGGAGTGAGACGACGACCGGGCCGGGCACGCCAGATGTGGCGAGGGACCAGGCGGCCATCAGTGTCGATTGGAGCGCGTCGGTGGCGTCCGGCTCAAAGGCTCTCTTGCAGATCGGCGCGGCGATGGCGGACTGGTCGATGTCCTGAAATGCGCCGCGGTTGCGCTGGGAGATGGGAGCGGCGCCGGCCAGCAGGATGACGGGCAGTTCCATGCTGCGAGCGACGCCGAGACCTTGCAGCGAAGCGAGGAAGCCGGGTCCGGCGGAGACGAGGGCGACGCTAGCGTGGGCGTGGGCTTCGGCGGCGCCGATGGCGGCGTAGACGGCTGCCGTCTCGTGGCGCATGTGGACCATGCGCAGGCGCGCGTCGTGGGCGGCGTCGAAGATGGGGAGGATCTGATTGCCGGAGACGGTGAAGACGGTGTCGATTCCGATTGATGTGAGTGTGCGGGCGACAATCTCGCCACCCGTCTGTTTTCCAGCCATCGGGGTTTCCTTTCTCGCCCGCGACTCACCGCGACGAGAGTGAGCGATTGAGAATCCGCGCTCAAATGTGCGCAACGGATTGTCGCATCCAATCGACTACCGTGTGGGCCCGGGTATCATGCGGTCGCCGATCCGGCGCGCGGGTGTCGTGTCCTGCGTAATTGGGGTGATCCAGTGTCCACGACGACCATTGATTTCAGCGACCCGGCGATTCAGGCGAATCCATATCCGATCTACGCGGAGTTACGGCGGGAAGCGCCGGTGTTCTGGAATGGGCAGCACTGGCTAAT
>DATKCN010000349.1:0-5903 GCA_035513175.1 Thermomicrobiales bacterium | reverse complement strand
CCATCCAGACTCTCCGAGAGTATAGGTCGTCACCGAGCGCCTGCTCCCTGCTCAGCCAGCGCGCTGGCCTACCGAGAGGTCCGCCTGCGCGCATGTCCCGGAGGTAATGCACTGCGCCAGCGCCAGGTAGGCGCCGACTGAGCCGCGAACAGGACTTCTGGCATCTCAAAGAGCCCGTTCCAGCCTGTCATGGTTATGTTCGTCGGGGCCGAGCTTGTCCAGCCTGAACCCCAACGTCACGATCGCGTCGAATGGCGCGGCGGTTTCAGGCGCAGCTGTGACGGTGCGGTTCACGTATCCGAACCGCAGCACGCACACCATGACGGCCACCACGAACGCGTCCGGCACGGCGACGTTCCGCCGTACCGCGATTTACAAGGGCATCTACACCGTGACGGATGTGAGCCTCTCGAAGCGCGGCGGCGCCTACAACCCGGCCAGCAACACGGTCACAGGCAAGAGCCTCACGATCTAGCAGCCAGATAGACGTGAGAACCAACAGGGCGAACGCGATTGCGTTCACCCTGTGCGCATGCACGACCGGCACACCATCGTTGTGACAACATGGGGCATCGAGCTCCAACGCGCAACGCCCGGACCTCAGCGGCGGTTCGCGGACCTGCCCGAGAGCGGCTCGCCGCCAGAGGCTGTCACCAGCACGGTCTCCTCCACGACCGCCGTGCCGGCGCCGTAGCGCACCAGCATCGGCTCCAGCGCGAAGATCATGCCGGGCTCAAGCACGGTCTCGTCGTTCGGGGACAGGAACGGCAGCTCCCAGAGTGACAGCCCCAGCCCGTGGCCGAGCCCGTTCGGCATGTAGTCGTCCGCCATCCCTTCGCGCTGCGCGGCCTGCTCGGCGGCGCGATAGATGTCGCGCACGCTGTTGCCCGGACGGACCGCCGCGAGCGTCTCCTCGAAGATCGCCGCCGCGGCGTTGAGCATCACCTGCGCTGCGGGTCCCGCCGTGCCCGCCACGACGCAGCGCGACATGTCGGCGTGATAGCCGGCCACCACGGCGCCCATGTCAAGGAAGAGCAGCTCGCCGTCCTGCACGCGCCGCGCGGTGGGAGCGGCGTGCTTGAGCCCAGCGCGCGGACCGCTGCTGACGGCAGTGTCGAAGCCGAGCTCTTCGCAGCCCGCCTCGAACATGGCCGCATGGGCCGCGTTGGCGATCTCGCGCTCGCTGGCACCGGGCCGGGAGGCGGCTTCGGCGGCTTCGAGCCCGAGGGCGGTGATCTCGCAGGCGCGGCGCATGTAGGCGATCTCGTTGGCGGACTTGATCGCGCGGGGCCGCAGGGCAGCCAGCGTCCCGTCGGCCCAGTCGACCCCCGGCAGCGCCGCCCGCAGCGCAGCGCCGTGCGCCATCGACAGCGTTGCGGGGGAGTAGACGCCGACGCGGCCGCGGTCCAGCCGCAGCTCGCGGATGGCCCCCGCGCACAACTCACTCAGCGTGCCCGGTGGTGATCCGGGACGCGCCGAGGCGGGCCGCAGATCGTCCAGCCAGACGTTCCAGAGCATCGAGTGCATCGGCTCGCCGTGCAGCATGGCGTCGGTCAGCGCGACCGGCTCGCCCTCCAACGGCAGCAGCAGCCAGGTGTTGCCGAAGCGGGGCGTGTAGTTGGTCAGGTACGCGATGCCACCGGGGTCGCCGGTGCTGCCGGTGACGAGCAGGCCGTCCAGCCCGGTCCGGCGCATCTCGTCGCGGGTGCGGGCGATGCGCGTCTCGTACTCCTCCCGCGGCACGGTCCACTCGATCCATTCAGCGCGGGTTCTGGCGTCGTAGGGCACGATGCAGGGATAGTCCATCGGTTGCTCGGAGTGTGACATCGCTCACCGCCTCACGTTCCCTCGCGACAGTATCGGTTTGACGATAGTAACGGGGGCGTCATCGCAGCACTCGTGGGGCTGCACATCAGTCGGCAGTAATCACGACGATGATATGCGTTTATGGCGACTTGGCGAGACAGATTGCGGCGTTCAGCTTGTGCATGGCTGTTGGCGATCTCCCGATGACGCCTCTACATCATCACATCGACGAGGAACGGCGCCCGCGTTTCCTGCTCGTCATCAACGCGGCCAATGACCGTGTAACCCCCTGCGTGGTCGAACCGCAGAGGAATGTTCAGCGCAATCTGGATCCGTTGCGCTTGTCCCTTGGGATACCGCGGGGGCCGACCGACCTCGAGCTGACCATCGATTCGCGCAAGAGTGGATCGAGCATCATCATCCTGAATCTCGACAACAAGCGTATGCGCCTCGTTCGTGCGGTTCCACGGTATGCGTACTGCCACGGCAACGCCCACAGTCCGATGTGTCGGCATGCTTTGCGTTACGGAAATGACATCCCAGCCGCCGCCCATGAGGTACAGCTTGCCATTGAGCACCTCGGCAAAGTCCCCCAGGATCAGCCACTCGACCGTGCAGTCGTTATCTATCTCGATGTCATCCACTTGCGAAACCTCGGACCATGTACTACAATGCAACTACAGTCTCACTACAATCGTAGAATAACGGGAGTTGTGGGCGCTGTCAACCGTCACGGTTGAAGCGCTGGACCTGGACGACGAGAACGAGGAGAAGTTCTGGAGCCACGGCATCATGCCTCGTCAAGTCGACGCTGTACTCAATCGCCCGTTCTCCGTCCTTCCAAACCGGAAGAATCGACGCGCGCCATACATTCTGATCGGAGTGGACAGCAGTGGCCGCTGTATCGCCATTCCAATCGAGCCAACCCACGATCCAGTGATCTGGCGGCCAATCACCGCCTGGTACTGCAAGGGCAGCGAATATGCGCTGCTGCCGAGAACCCGCTGAACGAGACATCGGCTGGCGTGACGATTTCAGCAACGTGAGAGAGGATGAAGGGTCACATGGCAAGATGGAGCGAGAAGGAATTGAAGGAACTCGAAGACCCTGATACGTGGGACGAGACCCAGGCGCAGGTTCATCAGCCTCCGAAGCATCGACGTGCCGTCGTGTCCGTGGCGTTCCCGCGAGACGATTTCGAGCGCGTGGCCGACGCGGCCAACGCGAGCGGGATGAAGCTGTCGGAGTTCATCCGGCACGCCGCGCTGCAAATGTCCGAGCCCGGGGGTCAGATCCAGACTCGCGCGTCGATCTCAGACAGCTTGGGCGGGTTCCGCCGGGTCGATGTCACCATCGCGCCCCGGTCAACGTTCCACGAAACGAAACGGGCTGCAACCAGCGGTTAGCCGCCAATTCGCTGCACGTACCGCTCCGCCGAACGCTGCACGATGGCGGCGGCGGCGTGCTCGATTGGCAGGCTGAAGGGGTCGTAGAGCCGCTCGAACTCGTAGGGACGCACGGCGCTCGCGATGCCGCGCACGCTCGCGGCGTCGAGCGGGATCAAGTTGGGGTAGGAGTACATGAACGTCACCCAGCGCGGGTCGGCCACGATGTAGATCGTGTCGCCAGTGAAGAGCGCCCCCTCGCCATCAGCCCAGTACAGCACGCTGCTGCCGGGGAAGTGCCCGCCGCAGTGGACGAGTGTCACGCCCGGCGCGATCTCCAGCGCCGCGTCGTCCCAGTAGCGCACCGCGTCGCCCGGCTGCACGACCCACGGCGCATTGTCGCGGTGCACGTAGACCGGGATGTCGCCGAAGGCGTGACTCCAGTCGAGCATGGTCGTGTGGAAGTGCGGATGCGAGATGGCGATGGCCGACAGCCCGCCGAGGCTGTTGATCTGCGCGACCGCCGCGTCGTCCAGATACGCGAGGCAGTCCCAGAGGATGTTGCCGCCGCCGGTGCGCAGCAGGTGCGCGCGCTGGCCGATGCCCAGCTTCGGCGTCGTGCTGACCGTCCACAGCCCCTCCGCCACCGGCTCGAAGACGTTGCGGTGCTGGCCCTGCCGCTCCTCCAGCGTCGTCCACATTTGACCGGCGCGGTTGATGTACTGCCGGTCGTCCTCGCAGATGGGACAGCCTGCCGGCGGTCCGTCGCTGGGCGGGTACTGCGTGCCACAAGTGACGCACAGGTATTTCGTCATGTCGGGAAACCTCCTGCCGATCGGTTCGCGTGTGGGACGCAGTGTACAGGGAGTCGCGCGCAGTGGTGACCGCGTGGCGCGGGGAGTTGCTACGATACGGGCGCGCGACAACGACGCGAACGGAACGGGGGCAGGCATGTCGACGACGGAGAACACGCAGCTAACGCAGACGCCGGTGGCGACGGCGGCGATGCTCATTCGCAGGCCGGCCGCCGAGGTCTTCGAGGCGATCGTCGATCCGGCGATCACGTCCAAGTTCTGGTTCACGAAGGGCAGCGGCCGGCTGGAGCCCGGCGCCACGGTGCGCTGGGACTGGGAGATGTACGGCGTCTTCGCCAACGTTGCCGTCAAGCAGGTGGAGCCCAACCGGCGCATCCTCATGGAGTGGTGGTCCGGCGATGAGACCCCGACGACCGTGGAGTGGCGCTTCACGCCTCACGGCGACGACACGACGTTTCTCGAGGCAGCGAATTCCGGCTTCAGCGGCGACGCGGACTCCGTCGTGGCGCAGGCGCTCGACTCGACCGGTGGCTTCACCCTGGTTGTTGCTGGCCTGAAGGCCTGGCTGGAGCATGGCATCCAGTTGAATCTCGTGCCGGACCGCTTCCCGACCCGGCTCGGTGAGCATTAGAGCGTGTTATGCACTTCGGCTGAGAACTCGGCACAGGATCACTTTCCAGAGGAAGTTTCGCTATCTCCGGGCCTCATACTCTGCCGTCGTGATGGCGTAGTGATGCCGCTGCGCCCATTTGCCCTCAAACTCGGCATCGAACACCGTCTTCTCGCGGCGCATACCGACCTTTTCCATCACGCGCGCCGACGCCAGGTTGGCGATGTTACATGTCGCTCGGAGCCGCGGCGTACCGCGGGCGCCGAACTCGTAGGCAAGCACGGCTCGCAAGGCTTCAGTCATATAGCCCTGGTTCCACGAGGCGCGGTTGAGCAGATACCCAAAATCGCGCTCGCCCGGAACGGCAGCATCGCTGGATGTCCCGATGCCGAAATAGCCGATAACGTCCCCAGAATCTTTTCGCGTAATGGCCCAAATGATCGCGTTGGCATCAGGTTGCTGCGCGTTTGTTACGAACCAATCGAACCATTGACGGCGTTGGTCTTCCGTCCACGTCGCAAAGTGCATGTACCGGTTTGTTACCGCATCGGACAACATCGTATTGACCGCGTCCCAATCACTGGGAGCAAATTGCCGTAGGATGAGTCGCGGAGTTTCGAGACGTGGCGTCATTCTGTCTCTATTCAGCTACGTACGATCAGACTACAACGACAGCGCTCCATGCTACCGCCTTCCAGCCTGAAGTTCATAACAGGCTCTAGCCAGGCGGGCCGAGCCGCAGCCGCGCCCGCATCTGCTCGAACGTGCCGCGCGTCGGCCGCAGGTTCTCAACCCACCATGTCAGCCCCATCTCGATGTACGGCGCCAGGTGGGCGCGGTCCCGCTCCCGGTCCGTGCCGGTCGTGTCCGCGCCGATGACGAGGTCGAACGGCGCGTCGCTCTCGCGGTGGACGCGGATGTACTCCATAGCCGCCCGCACATCCTCGACCGGCATGGTCTGCTCCCACCCGGCCGCGACGCTCTCCGGAAAGACGCCGTCCCAGCGGGCGGCGCGGCGGAAGGGCGGCTTGTTCGGCCAGTGCCCGGCGATCCAGATCGGGATGCGGGGCGTCTGGACCGGCCGGGGCAGGAAGGTCGTTTCCTTTAAATGGTAGTGCTCGCCATCGAAGGTGAACGGCTCGCCGCTCCACAGCCCGTCGAGAATGGCCAGCCCTTCGTCGAGCTTCCGCGCGCGGACTTTGGCGTCGGCGTCCTCGCCGAAGCGCTCGAACTCGGAGCGGGGCGGGTAGCCCAGCCCGACGCCGAGGATCAGCCGTCCTCCGCAGA
>DATKCN010000348.1:0-6468 GCA_035513175.1 Thermomicrobiales bacterium | reverse complement strand
CTCGACGAACAGCTCGATGGCGCTTGACCGATTGGCCACGTCGAGGGACGCGCTATCGACACGCTCGGGCAAGGTGAGGGACGCGACCTGGAACTCGTGCTCGGCCGAGACGCGCAACGGGACGCGGCTGGCAGCCAGGATAGTCAGCCGCGGGCAGGCGTCGAGCAGCCCGGCGATCTCCGGCGCGACCTCGATGACGTGCTCCAGGTTGTCCAACACCAGGAGCATCGCCCGCCCACGCAGCCAGCCGACGAGCGCTCCGGCGATGGGCTGGTTGCCTGCATCCTGGATGCCCAGCGCTTGAGCGATTTCCCGGAGCACGAGCCGGGGGTCCGCCACTGACGCCAGAGAGGCGAAGGCGACGCCGTCGGGGAACGCGCCAGCAGCCGACGCAGCGGCCTGCAGTGCGAGACGCGTCTTGCCCACGCCGCCCGGTCCGGTCAGCGTCAGCAGCGCGACATCGTCACTGGCCAGCAGGCAGCCTGCTTCGGCAACCTCGCGCTCACGACCAATGAAGGATGTGCGCGGCCTCGGTAGCGGGGAAGCTGGCTCGACGTGCTGTGTGTCGCCCATGGATCGTCCGATAGCGCTGTCGAATCGGGTACGCGTTCGCATGATGCACCCGGTCGCGCGGTCGCGTCAACCAGGGCATTGGGCCGATCACGCGTTGCCGAACGAGCTGCCCAGGAACCGCAATGGGGGAGGCATACAGGATGAAGACCTGCACGCCGTCACGGTGTCAGACGACATGGGCATGGACCACGGAACCCCGAACAGGGGCGCGGCGACATCGCCGGACGTCAATCAGCGATGATCGTCTGGCAATTGATGTACTGGTCGGTCCCGCCCCGGCCGTAACAGGTGTCGTTGCCGGGGCCGCCGAAGAGCCGCTCGTCGCCGGGGCCGCCGATGAGGACATCGTTGCCCTGCCCGCCGTTCAGACGGTTGTTCCCGGCGCCGCCCACCAGGCAGTCACTCCCGTTGCCGCCATTCAGCGTGTCGGCGCCGGGCCCGCCGATCAGCAGCGTGTTAGCGTTGGCTGCGTTGAGCGTGCCGTTGCCGGCGACCATGGCGCCGATGGCGATGTGGGCGCACTCGGGGGGCTTGAGATCGTCGGGACCAATCGATCTGACGCTCGCGCTGGCGCTGGACTGAGTCACCAAGTTGCCGGCCGCCACCGCTGAGAACGCGGCTGATACGATCACGGGGATCAGTCCGATGGTCGCGAGCCGTGCGAGCATCATGCCTGTGCTCCCGCGCCGGCCGGCGCCGTGCTGGGGTCCGCGCTGGGGCCGGCCACGGGGGGCGTCTCTACCAGATGCTCGTAGCTGATCTCGCCGACGTGGGCGACGCAGCGCTGCATGCGGCCGGTCCGCTGCAGCAGCACCGGGGAGCCGGCGCGGGCCGCGAGAAGCGCGAAGTCGTCGACGCTGGCGATCGTGACGACCCGCTGGCCGTGGGCCAGGCCGAAGTCGGTCACCTCGATCAGCTGGATGTCGTGCGCGGCCGCGGCGCTCTCGGCGCCTCCGTCGCGCTGGACACGGCGGGCGTTGACGAGCAGCCAGCCCAGCAGGCCCACGCACAGCGCCAGACCGGCCACCGCGAGCGTGCGAGCGTGCGACAGGCTCAACTCCCAGCCGAGCAGCGTGAGGCTGTTAGGCTCGCTGCCGGGCAGCGTGAGTAACCCGGCGCGAACCGGCTCCAGGACGGCGCGCTCGGTGGCGGCCCCATCGACGAGCCGCAAGTGCTGCGCATCCAGCCGGAAGATGAGCTCGGGGGCGAACGTGTCCTGCACTGGCTGGCCTGCCACGGAGCCGGTCAGCTCGACCCGTGGGCGAATCACGATCGTGTTGACGTCGTGGCGCACGCCGGTCTGCTCGACGACGCTGTCGATCATCTGCTGCACCGCGATCAGGTCGAGCTCGCCGGATGCGGTGAAGCCGGCGCCGCTGAACGTGCCGGGCTCGGACAAGGGCAGTGTCCGCTGCCAGCCGTTGCTGTTGCTCACGACCGCCGCCAGCGACCAGACGCCGCCCACATCCGAGCGCGCGTCCACGAAGAAGCGGTAGTCGAACGCGAAGGTGACGCGCTCGGTGACCTCCAGAAACACGGGAGCCCCGGTCGTGACCGCCGCATCGTCATAGATGCCGGCCGGCGCTTCGGCCGTATAGGAGAACGCTCCGGACTGCTGGTAGGCGATGTCAGAGGACACCGGGCGACGTTCCGGTCGAGTGAACGTCACAGCGACCAGGACGAGGCAGGCCAGCGCGAGCAGGGCCAGCGTCCCGGCAGCCTCACGGGCGCCACCGTCGAGAGTCGGGAGCTGCGCGGGCCGCGCCGTGCCGGTGTCGCGTCGAGTTTCTGGCGATTGATGGCGCTTTGACGCGGTCATGATCAGTACCCCTGCCAGGATGATGCCCACGAGCGTGAGGCCGCGTGGGTTGCGAACGTGCGCGATGACGGCGCCGGCGGCGGGAATGTGCAACCACTTCGCGCCGGCGATCTCCGCCGCGTTGGGGTTATATGAATCCAGCCAGTCATTGTTGTCTCCCTGAAGAATGAACCGGTCGCCGTCACGGTCGACGATGCGATGAATCACCGGGCCAATCGTCGGGTGCCGGTAGGTGACGACGTCGCCAATCTCGTAACCAGCTGACTGGCGGACCATCACCAGGTCTCCCCGCCTCAACCCCGGCTCCATGCTGTTGCCGTTGACGATCACGTATGTGACGTTGCCGCCGATTGCGGCTGGAGCGAAGGCGAGCCACACCAGCCCGAACATGAACAGCGTGGAGGCGATGACCGCATATGATGTTCCGCGCCGGGTGAGTGTCATTGGTGTCAGCCTCATCTGATCGAGTGAGCCGATCTGCTTCCCTCCGGCATGGCGAGCGCCCCGTCATTGACAGGGCGCTCGCGGACCACGCACGGACAACCTGAGATCGGAACCCGCTCGTAGTCCGCCTGCTACTGGGCCGCGATCACCCGCAGCTCGTCGGCGTCGAAGACCGATGCGCCGGTCGTCGTGCAGGTGTAGGCGTACGGCGCCGAGACGCTCGCGGACGCGCAATCGTGCCAGGTCGAGCCACTCGAGACGAGCTTGGCCTTGACCGTGGCCGGCTTGCCTTCGCCGCCGGAGAGGCTGAAGGCAACGCTGTCAATGTTCTGCGGGTTCGTGCTGTTCAGCGAGTACTGGACGGAGGTGACATCATAGCCGCTGATGTCGGCCCAGCCATCGCCCGCGCTGGACGAGGCGACGGTGTTCTGGCCCGCGACCGCGAAGCCGGCCGACAGGGCAACGACGGCGAGGGCAACGATTGCCAGAGACCTGAATCGGAAGATCCTCGTGACGCTCATCGGTCTGACCCTTTCTGTACGGAGCGAGGGGGAAAAGTCCCCTCATTACAAGTGCGTAAACCAGCCTGACGTTCATCGTGGCCGGTTGCACCAATAGCTCCGTACAGACCAGGCGCCCAGATACAGCCTGTACTTCATCGCATCCAGATTGACTTGTGGCGCGGTTTACTGCGACCAACTGAGATGAGTATGGGCGAGTGGGCTCAAGCGCGGTATCCCACATCGGTTGGAACAACCCGGGTACAGGTGACTGCCGGACGGGAGCGTTGACCCTTGCCCGAGTAGTACTTTCGGCTGTCCGTATAGCCCGGACGGTCTACTGCGCGGAAACGACCCGCAGCTCGTCGATCTCCGCGACGGCGATGCGGGGATCGGTCGTGTCGCAGGTGAAACGCGGGGCGACCGGGGCTGCGGCGCAGGCGTGCCAGGTGGAACTGGCGGTCACGAGCCTGACCATGACGGTTGCCGGGGCGGAGGCGCCGGTGATGTTGAATGACACGGAATCGAGCAGGTTGGGGCTGGCGGCGTTCAACGTGTACGAGACATTGGCAATGGAGTAGCCGCTGATCGCGCCCGAACCGTCGCCGCCGCTGCTGGGGCCGGCCGTGTTGCTGGATGCGAAGACGTAGCCGGCGGACCCGAGGATCAGGACCGAGCAGACGATGATGGAGCGAAGTACGGTAGTAAACATGCGCGTGCGCCTCATGCAAATCGTTGACAGGGGATGCGCGCACGCGATCTGGTGGCGATGCCGACCCTGGGGCGCGCCGCGAAACAGGCGCGCGAGGGGTGAAACTGCCAGAGGCCGGGTACGCCACCTGCTCCCCCGACGGCACAGGCGTCCACATTTGCCGCCGGGATCAATGCATCCACTGGTTATATGTATCGAGTAGCGCCGCTTGCCGGACATCTACATCCTCGAGCATACGGCCCAAGGCGGGACGCGGCCATGCCCTGGAGGTCCGGTCTCCCGAGCGCCAGTCGTTTCGGCGCGCCAGCCGAAAGGCCCTGGTGAAGGTACTGAGGTCCGCCATGTGTCCCGCGTCAGTCGATGGGAGCGAGCCTGCGCTCCAGTTGCTCCCGGCGCTCTTCCAGCCAGGACGGCAGCGAGAGGCGCTGGCCGAGCGTCTCCAGCGGCTCATCGGTGGCAAAGCCGGGGTTGGCGGTGGCGATCTCCAGCAGGCAGCCGTCGGGATCGTTGAAGTAGATGCTGTGGAAATAGGAGCGGTCGCGCACGTCGGAGATGGGGACGGCGGCGCTGCCGATGCGCTCGCGCCAGGCAAGCTCGGTGGCGTCATCCGGCACGCCGAAGGCCAGGTGGTGCGTCTGTCCCGCGCCATCGCGCGCCCGTGGGGTGGCGTCCGGGGTGGTGAGCGTGGCGTGCAGGCGCATGACCGAGTCGCTGCCCGGCGCGCTGTCCAGCAGGAACGCAAGGTCGGTCAGGCTCGGGTCGTCGTGGTTCAGGCTTTCCTCCAGCAGGCCAAAGCCCAGCAGGTCGCGGTAGTACAGGATCGCGTTCTCGCGGTTGGTGACGTGGATGGCGGCATGCTGCGCCGCGCCGATGGCCATGGCCGGCACGAAGAGGTCGGGCGCGCCGTCGGGCACGTCCTCCCCGAGCGGCGCGCATAGCTCGACGATCAGCCCGTCCGGGTCACGGAAGCGGATGGCCGGGAAGCCGTGGTCCAGAAACGGCCCCTCGACCTCGACATCCGAACGCTCCAGCCGCCCGCGCCAGTAGGCCAGAACCGGACCGCTGGCAACGCTGAGCGCGATGTGGTGCGCGCCGCCCCAGCCCGGATTCCCCGGCCTGGCGTTGGGCCACTCGAAGAAGGTCAGCAGCGTGCCGGGCGAGCCGTTGTAGTCGCCGTAGTACAGGTGGTAGGTCTCCGGCATGTCGAAGTTGACCGTCTTCTTCACCAGCCGCAGGCCCAGCACGTCGCGGTAGAAGCGCACGTTCTCGCGCGCGTCGGAGCAGACCATCGTCAGGTGGTGGTAGCCGGAGAGGTTTTCGACGCCGCCATTGTCGCTCATCCTGCGTCTCCTTCTTGTTGCTGCCGCGCCAGCACGTCCTGATAGGTAGGCCGGGGCAACTCGAACGTCTCGCCCAGATGCGCGAACATCGAGCCTGCCAGCCGCAGCACCGGGTCCAGCAGGGTCGGGTCGATGCGGCCGTCGCGCCAGACATCTTCGGCGACATGGACGCGCACGACCTCGCCGAGGATGAGAAAGCTGTTGCCGATGGGGATGATATCGCGCACCCGGGTCTCGAACGACACTGGCGCTTCGCCCACCCTGGGCGGGCGCACGACATCGGAAGGGACATGCGTCAGCCCGGCCCAGTCGAACTCGTCCTCCTCCGGCGGGAAGTTGGCGGCGGTGGTGTTGAGGCGCTGGATGAGACTGATGCTGGCGATGTTGAGCACGAACTCGCGCGTGGCCTCGGCGTTGTTTAGCGAGTCCTTGCGGCCGACTGAGACGAAGCCGACGACGGCCGGGTTGGTCGAGAACACGGTCGTATAGGAGTGCGGGGCGAGGTTCGGCCTGCCATCCACGTCGACCGTCGACACCCACGCGACGGGGCGCGGCGCGATGGCCGCGTTCAGCAGGTGGTACATCTCCCCCGCCGCGAGCACCCGCGCGTCGTCACCGGCGTCCAGCGGAGCGATGTGGTCGGGGCGGATGGTATTGCGGGGGCGGTCAGGCATGGTGGCTGCTCCGGGTTCGAGTAACGATACGTCTAAGTCACGTATGGGCGCATGGCAATGCGCCCGGCCGGAGCGATTGTCCGTAGATCGGCAGCGAACGTTTCGTCACGTTACGGCGTGGCGTGTATCCAACCGGGCGCATTGCCATGCGCCCTTACGGCGTTCCGTCGCCAACCATCTCCATTGTAGACCGGTGATCTCGGGAAAAAGAGACCGAGGTGTAGCGGGCCACGACCTGTTCACATACAGTATCAAACGTCAGGCTTCACCAGCACATCGGCCGTTATCGCTGTGTGCAGGCGAAGGCAGCCAACTTCGGAGGATGGATGGGCCTGCGCATCGGTGTCGACACGGGCGGCACGTTCACCGACATCTGCCTGATCGACGAGGGCGGCGCCATCCACGT
>DATKCN010000347.1:0-13974 GCA_035513175.1 Thermomicrobiales bacterium | reverse complement strand
ATCCGCTCGGCCAACACCATCCACCTCAAGAAAGTCGAGATGTCGCGCATCGGCGGGTAACTGTCGCCTCTGTCGCCTCTGTCGGCGCTGTCATTCGTTGACGCTATGGCGCGTCGGCGCGCGTAGCCGTTGCCATCGCTGCCACTGATGGCTATGCTGACGTCGTCAGCTGCTCCACGACATCGAGGCCAGCATGCACACGACACTCGACGGTGATCAACCCTATGTATTTATCTCGTACGCCAGCGCTGACCGCGAGCAGGTGCTGCCTCTGGCCGAAGCGCTTCGTGATGCGGGCATTACCTGCTGGCTCGACCAGCACGATATTGCCGGTGGGGCCAACTGGGGTGGCAGCATCGCTGGAGCCATCGAACACTGTGCCGCGCTTGTCCTCATGTCATCCGCAGCCTCGCTGGCTTCAAGGAACGTCCGCCAGGAGGTCGCGCTGGCGTGGCAGCACCAGAAGCCCTGCCTGCCGTTGCTACTTGACGCGACCCCAGTGCCTACCGACATCGCATACTGGCTGGCAACCGCCCAGTGGATCGAGGTGCTGGATCATCCGACCGCGGCGTGGTTGCCGAAGGTTGCTCGTGCGCTGCAGCCATTAATCCAGCGCGAGGGGACTGGCGCTCGTGTGCCAGTGGCGCAACCAACTCTGCGCCCGACTGCCCAGGCGAATCTTCCCAGTCCGGCATCGTCGTTCGTCGGCCGCGAGCAGGAGGTGGCGGAGGTTGCGGCGCTGCTGCACACCGAACGGATCGTGACGCTCACCGGTCCCGGTGGCATCGGCAAGACACGCGTGGCTATCGCCGCCGGACACCGGCTGAGCGATTCGTACGCGGATGGAGTTGTCTTTGTCGATCTGGCGCCGCTGCGCGACTCGACCCTCGTGCTACCGACGATTGCGGCTGCAGTTGGCGTGCGAGAGTCAGGTCAGACGCTGATTGCCGATGCGCTCGCGACGGTGCTCCGGCCACGCCGCCTGCTGCTGATCCTCGATAACGTTGAACAGGTGGTCGAGGCCGCCGGCGACATCAGCCGTCTAGTCACCGCCTGCCCGGTTCTCGCCATCCTTACCACCAGCCGCGAGCTGCTTCGTATCTCAGGAGAAGCCGAGTACAGCATTGCTCCGCTCCAGCTGCCTCAGCAGGATAGCGGCATGGATATCGAGCGGCTGCGCGCCAACCCGACTATTGCGCTTTTCGTCCAGCGCGCTCGCTCAGTCAAGACCGGCTTTGATCTGACCCCTGAGAACGCCGACGCGGTCATCGCGATCTGTCGTCGGTTGGACGGCCTGCCGCTCGCCATCGAATTGGCAGCTGCACGAACGCGACTGCTACCGCCTCAGGCACTGGTAGACCGACTGACTGATCCGCTGCGCTTTCTGACGGGAGGCGCGCGCGACCTTCCGGATCGGCAGCGCACAATGCGTGACACGGTTCGGTGGTCGTACGAGCTGCTGACGCCGAGCGAGCAGCGCCTCTTGCAGCGATTGTCTGTCTTTGTCGGTGGCTGGACGCTGGAGACCGGTGAAGCGGTCGTCAACGCGGACAATGATCTCGGCATCGACCTGCTGGACGGACTTGCATCACTCATGGACAAGAGTCTGATCGTCCAGTCCGAGCAGCCGGAGGGCGCCGTGCGCTTCGCGATGCTGGTGATGATTCGTGAGTTCGGTGTCGAGCAGCTAGCAGCCAGCGGTGACATCAATGCCGTCGAGCGCGCGCATGCCGCGACGTTCCTGCGGCTGGCGAAGAAGGCGAACGAGCATCTGCTGAGCGCAGACCGCGCACAATGGCTGGAACAGCTCGAGGTGGAACTCGGGAATCTGCGGGTGGCGCTCGCATGGTCGTTGCGTGCCGATCCAGCAACGAACCTCGAGCTTGCGGGATCCCTTTCGTGGTTCTGGTACTTGCGAGGGTACTTCCTTGAAGGGCGCGCGGCGCTTGAAATGGCTCTCGCGAACGACGCAGAGCAGGCGCCCACCGCAGCGCGGGCCACCGCGATGACTGGTCTGGCCCGGCTGGCGTTTTATCAGGAGGATTTCACCACTGCTCAGGCGTATTCAGGCGCGGCAGTGTCTCTGTGGCGCGCGCTGGATCAGCCGAACGGCCTGGCGCACGCGCTGATCATTGCTGCCCTTGCCTTCGGGCAGATTGACGTGGACCGTGCTGTCGATTCCTTGCATGAGGCCCATCACCTGTTCGATGTCCAGGGGAACGAGTGGGGAATTGGCCAGACTCGGCTCTATCTGGGAGTGTGCGGCGTCCTTGGCTGGGGCAGTATGACTCACCCTCCGGCCGCTATCCGGGCGCATCTCGACGCCAGTGAAGCGATCTATCGCAGGCTGGGAGATCGATGGCAGCTTGGCATGGTTCTGAGCTATCTCGGGATGCTGGAGGAGCAGATCGGCAACCTGGAGACGGCGTTGCGGCTTCATGATGAAAGCCACGAACTGGCCCGCGAGTCGGGCGACAAATGGCGTATCCGCCTCACCGCCAATCGGCTCGGTGGTCTCCTCCATCGTATGCGCGCATGGGATCGAGCCATCGAAATCTATGACGAGAGCCTGTGCATAGCGACCGAGCTTGGTGTTGCCGAGTTTCGCGCCTACGAGCAGGAGCAGCTGGGCCGGGTACTGATGGACGCGGGTAGAGCGAATGAGGCGTTGCCACTGCTGGAGGAAGCACTTCAAACGTACCAGGCGCTGGGGGAGCAAGATCACGTCGCTCTCCTGCGTCATGCCATTGGAGATGCGCGTGCTGCGCAGGATGCGAACGATTGATGGTTGCCAGCGCACCCGAAGGTGGCTATGCTGACTGCCTCAACTGCGCCACGACATCGAGGCCAGCATGCATCCGACGCTCGACAGTGATCGACCCTATGTATTCATCTCCTACGCCAGCGCTGACCGCGAGCGGGTGCTGCGTGTGGTGGAAGCGCTGCGCGGTGCGGGCATCGAGTGCTGGCTCGATCAGCACGATATCGCCGGGGGAGCGAATTGGGGCGGGAGTATTGCCGACGCGATTGAGGGCTGCGCTGCGCTCGTCCTGATGTCCTCGGCAGCCTCGCTGGCATCGCGCAACGTGCGGCAGGAGATTGCGCTGGCGTGGCAGCATGACAAGCCCTGCGTACCGTTGCTTCTCGACGCGACTCCGGTGCCCAACGACCTCGCCTACTGGCTGGCTACGGCGCAGTGGATTGAGGTGCTCGATCAACCCAGCGAGACGTGGCTCCCTAGAGTCGAACAGGCCGTATCGCGACTTAGCGTCCATGCGCTGTCGCCCGCATCCACTGGAGTATCATCGCCCGCCTCTCCAATGCCGTCGCTCGTTGCGATTCCTACACCACTCACTCCCCTTGTCGGTCGAGCGGAGGAGGTTGCTTCCGTCGCCGAACTTCTCCGCACCTCACGGCTGGTGACGACGGTCGGACCGGGCGGCGTGGGAAAGACGCGCCTTGCCGTGGCCGTTGCTCAGGCGGCCATCGCCGACTTTCCGGATGGGGTTGTGTTCGTAGACCTCAGCGTGCTGCGTGATCCAGCGCTCGTGGTCCCAACCATTGCAGCAACTCTTGGTGTTCGCGAGGCAGGTGACGAGCCAATCCTCACGACCCTTGGTCGCGCGGTAGGATCGCAGCAGCTACTGCTGTTGCTGGACAACGTTGAGCAAGTGATCGAGGCGGCGCGGGAGGTCAGCTCGATCTTGCGGACCTGCCCCAACCTCCATGTGCTCGCCACCAGCCGGGTACCACTGCACGTATCAGGCGAACGAGAGTTTGTTGTCCAGCCGCTGTCAGTTGGCAGGGGAACGGGTGGGCCAATGGACGGAACCGAGGGCGATTCTCCGGCGATCCGTCTATTTGTGGATCGGGCGCAAAGCGTGCGGTCCGACTTCCAGCCGACGGTTGAGAACATCGCGGCGATCGCTGCGATATGTGCTCGGTTGGATGGACTGCCGCTGGCAATCGAACTAGCCGCTGCTCGCACGAAGGTGCTCACACCTATGGCACTTCTTGCCCAACTTGAGCATCCGCTCGCCGCACTGACTGGAGGCGCACGCGATCTGCCCGACCGCCAACGCACGATGGCTGATGCGGTGCGATGGTCATATGACCTCCTCACTCCCGACGAGCAGCGGCTGTTCAGGCGGCTCTCGGTCTTCGTCGGCGGGTGGACCATGCCGAGCGCCGAGACCGTCGTGTGTGCAGCCGATGACCTACGTATCGACGTACTCGACGGGATGTCCGTACTCGTGGACGCGAGCCTCGTGACCCAGCATGAGCAATCGGATGACGAGGTGCGCTTCTCGATGCTCGGAACGATCCGAGAGTTCGCTGAGCTGGAACTGCTGGCGGCAGGCGAGCATGTTGCGGCGTACGCCGACCACGCCGTCCTGATGGCACAGATGGCAGAAGGGGCAGATGCGGCCATCCGGGGGCCTCAGCAACGCCATGTCCTGCGACTGCTACACGCCGAGCAGGCCAACCTTCGGGCCGCGATGGGTCATTCGTTGCGAGACGGCTTGGTAGAGGGTGTCGTCGGAGCGCGTGTTGCCGTTGCATTAGTATGGTTCTGGTTCATTCAGGGCCGATTTCGTGAGGGCCATGATTGGCTCGCGCTGGTGCTCGAAGCCGAGGGATTGACGTCGGGCCTTCTGCATGCCAAAGCCAGCATCGGGAAAGGGATGTTTCGCTGGCGTTTGGGTGAGGTGGAGGCCGCCGTCGAGCCAGTGTCTGAAGGTACCCGGACCGCCGAGGCACTCGGAGACACATGGTACGGCGCGTTTGGCCTGCATCAACTTGCGCATCTGCGTGATGAAACCGGCGACCTCACGTTGGCGATGCGCCTGTTTGGGGAGAGCATTGATGCGTTCGTAGTGGCTGGCGATCCATGGGGCGTCGCGCTCGGGCACTCCTGTTTTGGACGAACACTCTACGCGCGTGGCGATTTCGAGGCGGCGCGGTTGATGCTGCTTCAAGCGGTGGTTGAGTTCGAGCAGGTGGGAGACGAGTGGTATCTGTCCACGACGTGGCAACGCCTCGCAGATGTGACGCTGGCTGAAGGAAGATTTGATGAAAGCGCGGGATGGTATCGTGCCAGTCTCTTACAATTCATCGAGCAAGGGGATGAGCTGAGCGTCGCCGATACCCTTGTACGCCTCGCCCAGATTGCGGTCGAGACCGGGCATTACGAACGCGCTGCGCAGCTCTACGGCGCAGCAGAACGTATGCACGAATCGCATCAGATGGCGCTCTACGGGCGGCTGCGGCCAGATTATGACGCCGCTGTCGCACGCGCGCGAGCTGCGCTCGGCGACGATCGAATGCTACGGCAGTGGGCCATCGGACGTCAGATGTCACTCGACCAAGCGACGACCCTCGCCTTGCACGACGATCAGCATCACGAAATATAGCGATGATTTGAGCAAGGACCATTCTTCCAGCAACGGGTATCAGCCCGTCGCAATCGCGGCCTTGATGCTCTTGAGATGGCCCTCGACATCACCGATGACGACAATCTCGATCAGGCGTTGGATCGATACCGCGCCACCGAGCAAGGGGAACTGCACCGTGCGGTCCAGATCATCGTCACTCACACTTCGGACCACCTGTTCCGCTGCGCCTCCGTGCTCGCGCAGCTCCTGCAGGATGTCCTGCGGGCTACGGTTGGCATCCCGCACCGTCTGTTCGGCGTTCATCGCGTCGATGTCATTCATAGTGATGGTTGGCAGTTCCTCGCCCCGCACGGCCTGCTGTACCCACTGGGCGCCGAGCGCATGGAAACCCGCGACGTGTGAGGCGAGTGCTGCGACGGTGCATTGCTCTCCGTGACAGTGTGCCTGCAACTGGCTGGCATCGCAGCTATCGATAACGCGGATGAATTCCTGACGTGCCCGGTGGAACCGCTCGGCCAACTCCTCAGCTCGGCGCGCCATGCGTCCCCCCCTTTCATGTTAGCGACATACAAGAGACGAGGCCATTGTCCACACGAACGGGCGGCCGTCAACTGAATGATGCTCGTGCCTCCAGCACCCGAGTCACTTGTTCTACGATCGTTGATGGCTGCGCCGCGCGATGGGAGATCCGCTCGGCTAACACCATCCACCTCAAGAAGGTGGAGATGTCCCGCATCGGGGGCTAATTGGCGTCGCGTAGCCCCGCCATATCCTGAGCGCCATGTCACACTTGCAGGTTGCCATCGCCTGCAACGATGGCCATGCTGACTGCCTCAACTACGCCACGACATCGAGGCTAGCATGGGCGCGACGCTCGACGCTGCCAACAAACGCCCGAAGAAGGCCCAGAAAGCTACCTGAGCTTGTTTCCGACCAGTGGCGAGTTCGGATTGTGTCAGAACATCTTCTGGTCTACTGAGGGAGTGTGACTCCATCATTCAACTCAGCTGGCTAGCAGCCCAGAGCACATTTGGAACGTACGGACGAGTGGCTATGGAACTATGCCCAGCCCAGCTGCTTCAGCGTATGCCCGTCATTCCATATCTTCGACATGTGCTGAATCTTGTCGCCGGCGAACTCCATCACATAGACGTAGTCGGCTGTCACTGTGTTGCCAGTCGGCGGAACCGGCCCACCGTCACCCGTCTGCGTCCCGTTGACAACGCCAAACACCGAGACGGATTTGCGCTCATCATCGGTCGCGAATGCCTTGATCTCGTACGTCATATCTGGAACCGGGGTAAGTAGCCCTTTCATCCATTCGACGTAGGCGTCAAGTGTCTTGATCTCGGCGAGCGTATCTGCCTGACACGTGAAGGTAGCGCCGTCATGGCACCAGGCCTGGCATACCTTCCAACCCTTACCGGTCTCGCAGGCATCGAAAAAGGCCATCGCAGTTTCAGACATGGACATAGCTTGTCCCCCTGACTCAAAGCGTAAACGAATGGCCGTCGCTCCGACTGCCTATTGTCACAGTACGACACTTTGTCCAGAAACGCATCCAGAGAACTACGCAGTCGCAGGGCAATTGCGTCTAAACTGCCTCAAAAATCAGATGCGATTGCTCTGGGATGTCATCTTAGACCTCTTGACATTCGCCCGGACGTGCTCTATCCCGTATAGAATATCTGTTCGTCTTCGATGTGCGGAAGGACGATCCAGAGTTGTCACAGAGTCGGCTTGGTCACTCCGTCGAGTCGTTCGCGCGTGTAGCAGTCGGATTGTCTGACGCGGATCTCGGCAGCCCGCTGTCCGGGCCGATGTCCGAGCGGGACCGCTGGCGCCACTACGACTCGTCCCGGCGCGAGCTGTACTTCCACGTCTATCAGGAGTTGCGTGAGCTGG
Organism: Thermomicrobiales bacterium; assembly: GCA_035513175.1. Lineage (GTDB taxonomy): Bacteria > Chloroflexota > Chloroflexia > Thermomicrobiales > CFX8 > DATKCN01. Next base: position 6,673 of record DATKCN010000347.1, on the reverse strand, counting down.
CAGTTGATATCGGCAATGCCCGCGTGGCAACCGCCCCGTCAACGACGGCGCAACGTGTCCTGGCCCAGCACCACGTCGCCTGGCGTGACGTCACTGGAGCGCTGGCAGGCGTGGGCGACGAGGAACTGGACCGCGAGCCAGCCGAAGGCGAATGGCCGTTGCGCACGGTCTTCGAGCACCTGATGGGCGCCGAGCTGGGCTTCCTGCTACAGATCGAGTGGGCCATCGCCCGGCGTGATTCCGGCGAGCCGTTCCCCGTGCCGATGCCCCGCGAAGGCGAGGCCCTGCGGCGCTACAACGCCATCGACGTGTCCGGCTCGCTGGCGGACATTCTCGGCCGCTACGACGCGTTGCACCGAGAGATCATCGCCTACTGCGCGCCGCTCTCCGACGCCGACCTCGACACGCCGAGCGTCTGGTGGGAGGAGTACACCATCCCTGTGCGCTTCCGCATGCAGCGCTGGGATGCGCATTTGCGCGAGCACACGATCCAGGTCGACAAGACGCTGGCCGGGATCGGTCATGCGGCACGCGAGGCGGAGCGGCTCGTGCGCCTGATCCATGGGGCACTGGGAGAGTGCGAGGGCGCCCTGATCGGCGCGCCGGAATCGCTGCCCGAACGCCAATCCGCCGTCAGCGCCACGATCGACGACCGGACCGCCATCCTCGCCCGGCGCGAGGCGGGACCCGGCTGACAGCCGTGGCCGGTGTCGCGCGACATCTCCCGTGACGACTCGTTCACGAGCATGTGAAGGAGGATGCGGGATGACGCAGATTCAGGTCCCGAAGGACAGTGCGGGCTCTGCACGCACTACGGCGAGCACCACTCCCACGCGCCGCAGCTGATCCAGATCCGCACGAAGCGCGTCGCCCCGGAAGACATCGTCGAGGAATGCGGCCACCCGCAGCACGCCGCGCTGAGCCTCGTGGTCACGCCCATTAGCGGCTGCGCGGCATTCGAGCCCGCTCCTGAGGTGACGCAGGCGAACGCATAGCGCGCCCAGGAACAGTTCGAGCAATCGTCGCGACGATTGCCGTCACATGCCCACGCGGATCTGGAGCCACAGCGGGGTCGCACCCTGGATGACCTCGCCATTGGAGCGGACGATCTCCGGCAGCATGACCGGCGCGGACGTCTCCACCCCGATGTTCCGTCGCGCCTCGTCCAGCGCGCTGGCCGGGACCTGTGGCCAGACCTCGCCGTTGGCCAGCACGACCCGGTTGCCGGAGCGCGCGGCCAGCGCATTCAGCATCCCGTCCAGCGGCATGTGACGCCAACCCTTGATCTGCCGCGCGACGGCCGGGCTGACCGGGACGAAGGCCGTCAACGGCGGGCCCTGCCGCAGACGCTCGACTCCCTTCACCTTCAGCGTCGCGTTGTGCGAGCCGTGGTGGCCCACCTTCAGGAACGTCGTCCGCTGCAGCAGGTCGCCGATGTCCGGCGGCTTGCCTTTCTGCGCTGGCTCGGCGCCGGGCGCGACGTTCCAGCCCGGGATCTCATCCCACGACAGCAGCGCGCCGACCTGCGCGTCCGCCGGGAAGAGCAGCACGTTGCGCGCCCCGTCCGCCCCGGCGGGCAGCTCGAAGGCCAGCGCGAGGCTGGTGTTGTTCGTCAGGCTGTCGGCCTGCAGCGCGAAGGCGTCAGCGGCGGAGAGCCAGTCGAAGTCGATGCGCCGCCAGTGGTTCTCCCCGGCCACGTAGGAGGCCAGCGCAGGGTAGGCGCCCGGCTGCTCAGTGGCGGTCGCTTCGGCCTCCGGCAGCGGAACGCGCGTGAAGCGGTCGAAGGGAAACGAGCGCTCGTAGACATCGCGCGCCTGCGAGAGCGCCGGGCTGGCGGCCGCGTCAGCGGCATCCATGGCGCTCAGCGCGGGATCGAACGCCAGCAGCGGCGCGGCAAAGAAGCTGAGCGGTGACGGGCCGTCCGCCATGCGGCGCAGCGACAGCAGCGCGTCTTCCCGCGCGCGCAGTCCGTGATCCTGTTCGTACGTCTCCGGGTCGCGGCGAGAAGGGTTGACGTGGCGCAAGCGGTCGTCGTCGCGGGGCGGCCCGAGAACATACACATCGACCCCCGCGCCGGGCAGCGGCCGCACCTCGCCCGGCTCCAGCAGGGCGCGCCGGCCGGCGTCCACGCGCCCCTTGGCAGCGTCGAAGGCGGCGCGCACCGTCTTCGCCAGCGAGAACGACAGCCCGGGAGGCGGCGTGTCGCCGAGAAAGCCCATCAGGCCCAGCGCCAGCGACTCGCGGTCGCGGGCGCCGAGCCGCTCGACGCGGTCGGCCACGAGCGCAAGGGAGCGCTGCTGCTTTTCGACGATGCGCTTGAGGACGCCGGGCAGGCCGTCGACATCGTCGCTTTCGGTCCACGCCAGCCACAGCGCGTCGATCTCGATCGTGTCCCACTGCTCGCTGGCCTGGTCGAAGCCGGAGAGGTGGTCCCAGTGCTCGTGGGTGAGGATGAGCAGGTCGAGCCGCCCGCCGGTGGCCGCGGCGATGTCGGCCACGACCGCCCGCATGCGCTCCGCGCCGCCCGGCGTGCCGCCAATGACGCCGCAGTCGATCAGGACGTAGACCGGCCGCTCGCCGCCATCCGCGCGCGGAAAGGCCAGCAGGAAGCAGTCGCCCACCCCCTGGCCGTACATGCGCACGACGACGGAGCCTTCGCCGGGGAGCAGCAGGCCGTTGGCTTCAGCGGGCATGCCGCCCTCCTTCCCTGCCGCCGTCGTAGCCGGCGTGCTCGGAACGTTCGGCCCCGCGATGCATCAGGGCAAACGGCTCGTCGCGCGTGGTCGTGACCTCGACCGGCGCGTAGACGGAAGCGAGGCGCTCCGCGAGCGCGCGGTCATCCTCTCCCTGCCAGATGGCCTGCGCGCCGCCGGCCACGCCCGCGCGCTGCCGCTCGGCGAAGGCCGCCTGCCGGTGGCTGCGGCCGGCGGGCGTGCCGTCGCGCCCCCCGCCGCGCGTTGGCAGCCGCTCGAAGAGCCGCTTATAGATGACGTAGCGCACATCCCACGTCTGCATGTCCACGATCAGCGTCGATCCGCCCCGGAAGGGCAGCGCGCGGTCGCCGCCCGGCAGGCGCTGCACGACCTCCACGACCATCTCCGTGCGAAACTCGCCACGCGGGCCGACGCGCCGCGCGGGCCGCAAGTTGCCCACGCTGAAGCTGGCGCGGCCCCGCAGGTCCAGCCCTGGCAGCAGCATGTGATCCGGCCCAATCTGGCGCTGCATGCTGCGCAGCAGGTAGTGCATGACGCGCTGCGCGTCGAGGATGTCCACGAAGATGTCTGCCCGGTCGCTGCCCGGCTGCCAGCGCTCCAGCGCGCCGCCGAGGCGCCGCAGCATCTGCTCGTAGCTATCGGTGAAGCCGCTGATCTGGGTCAGGTTTTGCAAACGCGTGTCCGTGTCGGGCGGATGCCAGCGCAGGCTGTCCTCGGAGAGCGTCGGCACGTCGCGAGGATAGATGCCCCACGAGCGGAACGCTTCGATGAAAGCGACACGGTTGACGCTGCGCTCCCCCGTCGACAGATCGTAGTCGGCGGTGATGAGCGCGCGCAGGAACTCGCCGAAGGTGATGTCCACCGGCGGCACGTAGTCCATGGCGCGAATGCAGGCGCGCAGCACGTCCTCGGCTGCCCCGGCCGCCTCGTTCGCCAGCCGGTAGACGAGGTCGGGGTGGATGTTGCCTGGCGCGAACACCCCCGTGCCGCCGGTGGAGATGCGCTGCAGGTCGGCGACCCGATTGTTGTAGATGGCGATGAAGGCGTCGAACACGGCGGCGACGAGGATGCTGCCCCGCTCGTGAGGAGCGCGGGCATTGCGCAGGGCGCGCGGGTCCGGCGCGTGCCGCTGCCAGCCACTTCCTGGCAGCCGCGTGCCGAGCGCGCTGCGCAGCGCCCCGCGCCCGCCGGTCGCCTGCCCGAACTGCTGCGCCAGCTCCCCCAGCAGGCTCTCCGCCTCCAGATTGCCCCGCGTCACGGCAATCTGGTGACGCAGCACCTCCGGATAGGTGAAGTGCTGGAAGAGCGCCATGATGTCGGCGAACGCCTCGTGGAAGGCCCAGACGTCCTCGTTCGTCGGCTCGTTGAAAAACGGGTGCATACCGTCGAGCAGCGCGTGGGTCGTCTCGTGGGCGACGATGTCGTGCGAGAGGCAGGTGAACACCATCCCGCCAGGGAAGTGCTTGCCCGTGTCGTCGTCGTTGGCCGGGAAGTAGCCAAACAGCAGGGCGCGCTTGCGGGGACTGTAGTAGGCGTTCGCCTCGCGCAGCGCGTGCGGATGGACGCGCAGGCGCTGCACGTAGCGGTCGCGCCGCAGCAGGTCGCGCTCGGAGACACCCATGGCGCGCTGCTCGTCGATCCGGTCGCGCGCCTCGCGCGTGAACCAGCCCTGCTCCTCGGGCCGCTCGTTGGGCCGGGGCCGCAGCGGCGACCAGAAGACCGGACGCCCCAGCGCCTGCTCGAAGTGGTCGATGGTGTTCATAGCTACCGCGTAGACCATCTGCTGGTGGAAGCGGGGGTCGCCTTCTGACGGCGCCAGCCCGTCCTGCCCCAGCAGGTGCGGGTGGTTCAGGTCCACCGGCGAATAGGCGCAGCCGCTGGCCGGGTCGATGTCGATGACTTCCAGATACTCGCCAACCGGGCCGGGACGCACCTCCTCCCAGCGCGTCGGGATCGTCACAGTCGTGATCGGCGCCGCCCTGAGCTGGGTCGCCAGCGACGGGTCGAAGGCGTAGGCGCGCAGCTGGCGATACGGCGGCGCGGGGATGCCGACGCCCTCCGGAATTCCCAGCGACACGCCGGGGACGAGCCTGCCCCGGTGCAGCGGCGCGAGGCGGCGCTCCTCCTCGGTCCGCTGGCGGGCGAGCTGTTCGCGCAGCGCGGGAGACAGGCGCTCGCGAATAGCCAGCAGCCGGTCGAACAGCGGCAGCAGCGAATCCACCGGCCGCAGCCGGTGGAAGCCGGTGAATAGCGCGAGGTCAGCGGCGACGACCGCCAGCAGCTCATCCAGCAGCTCATCGACCCGCTCTCCCAGGACCCGGCGCAGCAGCTGCGTCTCCTCATCGCTGGCTTCTACGGAGCGGAGCGCGGCCTCGGTTGCCTCGGCTGGGTCAGAGCGCACGCCGCCGTCCGCGTCGAGTGTGGCAGCGATGGAGAGCGTCACCGCGCTGTGGTCCGTCAGTCCGCGCCAGCCGGAGAACAGGCCAGAGAGGAAGGTCGTGCGGCGCGCCTTCTGGGCGCGGACGACGCTGGCGAAGCGCCGCACCTCGGCCGCGTCGGGCAGGGTCGCCGCCAGCAGCGCGTCGGCGTCGGCGATCCCGGCGCCGTGGCGGCCGTTGCGGACGAACTCGGGCGAGGTGTTGGCCGTCTTCGCCAGCAAGCACTGGAAGGACAGCGGCACGAGCGAGAGGTCGCCGCCGTAATGTTTCCGGGCGATCGCCTTGCGACCGCCGTGGAACGAGAGCCACAGCGCCGCCATGCCCGCCACGCAGGCGGTCGCGAACGATGTCCCGCTGCCCTGCGTCACGTCGAAGGAGATCAGGTCGCCGTCACGTTCCGACAGCGCCCGCCAGACCCCTTCCCCCGGGGCGGCGATGTCCACGTACGGTCCCAGTCCGGAGTAGCGCCACGGCGCGTTGGCGGCATGGGTGGCGGCGGCGGCGATCACCTCCGGGAAGGCGGCCGGGAAGACGGTGCTGGGGATCATGTTCCCCGCTGCGGCGACGACGATGACGCCGTTGCGTTGCGCTTCCTGAATGGCCCGGTGAACGAACGTCATCTTCAGCGGGCCGCCCAGCGACATCGAGATCACGTCTACGTTGCGTTTCACCGCGCGCCCGATCGCCCGGCCCACGCTCTCGAAGTCGAAGTGGATGACCGAGCGGGAGACGCGCAGCGGCAGCACCTTCGCGCCGGGCGCGACGCCAAAGGCGTGCCCCGCCTCCGCGCTGGCGATGACGCTGGCCGTCCCGGCGCCGTGGCCGGGGTGCTGCAGCACGCGCAGGCCGGTCTTGCGCAGGTCGTCGCGCCCGTCGCTGCCTTCCTCGCCACGCAGGAACGACTCTCCCGGCAGCAGCAGGTGCGCGAGCACTTCGGCGTGGTCGGTGTAGCCGGTGTCGGGGTGCCCGACGACGACCCCATCGCCCGGCACGCGGCCCGGATGCTCGGCGCGCCAGCGGTCCCAGGCGGCGCGCACGTTGAGGCGAGTCAGGTGCCAGTCCTTCGCGACGCTGTCACGAGCGATCCTGGCGGCGGTCTCGGCGTCGTATGGCCAGCCCCAGAGCCCGAACTGGTCCGGCCCGAAGCCCATCGCGAAGGGAGCGTCCGCCGCCGAGCCTGGCTCGTGTCCGGCCACGAGCAGCAATGGCTCGGCCTCCTCCACGTCCGGAGCGGCCTGCGTGGCGCGCACGCGCTCCCAGAATTCCGGCAGCGGCGGCGGCCCGCCGGTGCGCGGGTCGGCAGGCGCGGCGGCGCTGAACCAGCCATCCATGCCCTCGACGCGCGTCACCTTCCAGCCCGGCAATGACCCCGAGACCGCCGTGCGCGCCTCGGCCAGCGTCGGGTTGGAGCCGTCCGGCGATTCGACGCGAAACGCGACGCCGCGCGGGATCGGCAGATGCGACACGGTCGCGAGATCCGCGTCCGCGTCGAACGAGCGGGGTTGGCTACTCTCTGCCATG
>DATKCN010000346.1:0-3422 GCA_035513175.1 Thermomicrobiales bacterium | reverse complement strand
GCTTCGCATGCAGCGGCTCACCCACCATCCGTTCGACCAACGGGCGGGCCTCATCTACAGAAATCGCATTCGGGGTCATGGACCCCTACAATGATCGTCTCAGGGCCGAATTACCAGTGCATTTTGAGGGGATCTCTCAGCGCTGAGCCATGAAGAGCACGGATGCCTCGCGGCTTACTGGAACGACGTGCTCCACTACTCCTACGAGGTCATTGCCGGCCATCTTGGGCGGACCGCCAAGTCGACCTGCACCGCGAAGTCTCGGGCGCTGGGCCTCTACAAGTGCGGTGATGTTCGGGGCCGCTGCGACCTCAGGCAGGGATGCGCCCATCGCCGCGGGCAAGACGTGTGGGAGGACGTGATGCACCGCGTCGTGTGTTTCGTCACGAGCGAGGTCGTCTAAAAGGAGACGCATATGTCTAATACATCAAACGCTCGAGACGACCGCGCCCCGATCGCCACCGTCGTGCCGTTTGCCTCGGCTATGGAGTGCCTGAAGGTCCAGACGCTTCTCCGCAGCGACCCCGGCAGCCTCTCCGAGGAGGAATGCGAGAGCATCGCGGCTCATGTCGAGGGCTGCCTGACATGCGACCTCTTGCTGCAAGCAGTGTGTCCCGATGGCTCACGAGGGCACCCCGAGCCGGCCGACCAGGAGAGCCTGGAAGCACGGCTGGAGCGCGGAATCCTCGAACGCCTCGACCGCCATTCCACTGGGACCGAACCATCGCGCGTACTGATAATGATGGGCGCACCGGCGCCTTCAGCCCATAGACCGGTCGGTTCCGTGGAGGGGCTGGAGCACCTCGAGGCCCAGCTCGCGCCGGGGCAGATCATCGAAGGCGACGCGTCGCGTTTCCGCATCAAGTTCCGCATGGGCCACGGTGATTTCACCGAAACCTATGCAGCCGATCGGCTGGATGCCGACGCGGCGCGCGCAGTCATCAAGATCCCGCGCGTCGCGTTCGACATGTCCGATGACGCCGCTACCGAGCGGCTGACGGTGCTGCGCGCGTTGCTCGGCGTGTACGCGCGTGAGCTGAAAGGCGCCGTTGAGTTAAGGGGCGCTGCGCACATCCTGGACACCGGCACCTACCTGCATCGCCTTCGGGGCCGCTCGACGTATTCGACGTTCGTCGCCTACGAGTTCATCGAGGGCGACGACCTCGAGACCTACATGCACAAGCACCATGCCGTCGCCGATGGCCGGTTCTGTGGGCTGACGACCGCCGACGAATTTGCGCGGTGGGCTCGCATGCTGACGATGGCCGTGCGCGAGCTGCACGATCGCCTCATCCTTCATGGCGACATCTGCCCTCCCAACATCCTTGTGAATCGGGATGGGCGGCCGATCTTTATCGATGTGGGGCAGTCGGTATTCACCGACGTCATGGACGGTATCGAAGAGTTCGGCGCTTCGTTTTATCGGGCGCCGGAGCGCGTCGCCACGCCGAGCAGCGACCTCTTTTCGCTCGGCGCTGTGATGTATTACCTCGCGACCGGCAAGAAGCCGATCGGTCTCGGCGCATTCACCGACATCGAAGTGCTTAAGCGCCACGTCGCGTTGAAGATCAAAGAGGCAAACCCGCGCCTGTACTTCGATGATGCCGGCGTGGCGGACGTTGTGGCAATGTGCCTGCGTAAGAGCCAGCGGGTCCAGCACGCCGCGCACCTTCTGCACGACATCGACACGTTTTGGCCAGAGGCGCGCCCGAACGGACTGCTCGCGGCACATGATGGCTTACGTCACGCCGGGGAGATGCTTGATCGCGGGGGCAACTCGCTGTTTCGGTCAATCGCGAGCGCCAAGGTGAGAGACCTGCAAGAGGTACTCATTGATATGGCGAAAGGCGTATTCGACATCAGCGGTAGCTCGAAGGACATCCGCAATGCCGCGTATTCAATGGTTGGCGCGCTCGGGGAAGGTGACGAGTTTCTCGCGCTGTCGTTGCCCTGTTTCTGGAATCCGGACAATATCGGCATTAACGGACGTTTCCTGAGCATGAATCGGAACGCCGCCATGCGCGGCGCGCGGGTTCGGCGCATCTTCTTGCTCGAGGAGGGTTTCTCCGATCGGCATCTGCACGACATCGTGGCCGCTCAATTTGCCGTGGCAAACGACATCGAGTTATCGAGACGCGCGAATTATGGCGTGCGCTACCTCGTGGTCAGCGCCGAGACTCGGCGCCAGATGCTCGCCGGTGGAAAGCATTTCGGCCTGTTGATCAAAGCGGGCGATCACACCGCGATGTTCCCTGTCTACGGCGAGAACGACATGCTCGTCACGCTCCGTTTCCGCTCGGGACCGCCACACGTGGACGGTCTGCGCGAGATCTTCGAGACCGTGTGGCCCCGCGCGCGTCCGCTTGTCGATTTGCGATTGGCGGCTGGCGGAGTCGACGCACACGAAAGCGCCGCCGGTTAGCCAGGACCAAGACATGCCTACGATCGTGAACAGGTGGAGGTGAGTGATGGCCGCGGAGCTTTGTCATCAGTCCTCGCGCTTCAGGGCCGGCTGGATGGCCGGCTTCTATGACGCGAAGTTCGACGACGGACTGCGCTACCTTGAAGGCATGCTGCGTCACGGCGTACGCAGCGAGCTGGAACAAGAATTCCTCGAGGGCTACCGGGAGGGACGACGGTTCCGGCTAGGACGCGCCAGAGCCGACGACTCGGCGAAATCACCTCTCGGCATCGCCGCGTAAGAGCGGAGTTCACCATGGTGGCCGGCTTGCGGGTTTCGGCGGCCGACCACTCGTCCGCCGACTCATCGCGCATAGGTGCTGCTGCGCGTCGCATCCGGGTAGGCGTCGCCGGTAGCCACATCAGAGTTGTGTGCTAATCGAAACATCACAGCTATCCTCCACGACATTCTGACTTCCGCGCGCGAGTTCTCGCCATTCCAGCCAGGGGCGTTCGGTGAACATTGACTTTGATCCGGTCATCGTTCTGCCCCTCGTACTCGTAGGACGCCGCGCGGTCAGATTTCTCCAGCGATCGCCCGAGGTGCCCGAGCACACGAATTTCGTGGTGGGAGCGGTGGCCAGCAGACGGGGTCAAGCGGCCGCGTTGAGTAACGGACACGAGTCGCAGGACGTCGATCGGTTGGCCTCCACCCGTGCCCGGCGCGCGGCGGCCGCGCGTGACGTCAGGTCTGCCGGCACGCCGTCCCCCGTGCCAGAGTACATCTCGTCCGGCGTCTGTCCTCGAAACGCTGAATGCGGGAGCACATGGTTGTGTTCGTGGACGTAGAACGCCACCAGTCGCTGAATCGTCGCGATGCTGTCGAGCGGGTGGAGGAACAGCCACTGATGTTTCAGCGAACGCCACCACGCTTCGATCATCGAATTCGAGAACTTGAGCTCTGTGAAGGCCAGCAGACGGCGTCAGACGCCCGTCTCGATCAACGCGTCGACCTGGGCGTT
>DATKCN010000345.1:0-8928 GCA_035513175.1 Thermomicrobiales bacterium | reverse complement strand
GCACCGGTCGGGCGAGGCAGCGTGCCGCTGCATGGGCGATGAACGCGGCGCGTCACGACGGGTGGGGGCATCGTGCTATCCTCTCTGATGTGCCAGTCAGGCACACATCTCCGAGGATAACCCAATTTGTTGGTACGGATGGCGCGTAGAGCGAGCCCCACGTACGAAGGACGGCAATGCATGGCGGGGGCCCGGGAATCGCTCCCGGGCCCTCGTTTACATGTACGCTCCGCCATTGATGCCGATGACCTGCCCCGTAATGAACTCGGCCTCGTCCGACGCGAGGTAGACGATGAGTCCCGCGACATCCTCAGGCTGCCCGATGCGCGGCCATCGAACCTGCTGGCGAGCGAGCTCCTGCCCGCGCGCCCTGGACATCTCGGTATCGATCAGGCCAGGCGCGACGGCGTTAACATTGATTCCATGCGGGGCGAGCTCTTTGGCGAGCGACTTCGTCATGCCGATCACTCCGGCCTTGGCAGCAGAATAGGGCACGCTGCCCGCTGTGCCCTCGACGCCAGTGATGGAGGAGAGATTGACGATCGAGCCGCGACTCTGCTCCAACATGACCGGTACGACCGCCTGGCAGCAAAGGAAGACGCTGGTCAGGTCGACCAGTATCATGCGGTCCCATTCATCGCGCGAGACCTCCAGCAGCGTCTTGCCGGCGCCGCCGATGCCGGCATTGTTCACGAGCACATCGATCCCACCGAAGCGCTGCTTCGCGCGGTCCACGATGCCCGCAACCTGCTGGGGATCGGCGACATCGGCGGTCAGCGTGACCGCCCGGCCATCGTGCGATCCAATCCCCTCGAGCAGATCGGGCTGAAGATCGACCAGCAGGACACTCGCTCCCTCTGCGAGAAAGGCGCGCGCGATGGCCCGACCGATGCCCCGGCCCGCTCCTGTCACGACCGCGCGCTTTCCTGCCAGTCTCGGCATTGGTGCCCTCTTCTCTCGCGGCCCGGCCCCGCGACTATGAATCAACCGGACGAAGCTGTGCCCGGCCGGCGCTGGACCCACCGTCGACGACGAGGCTGGCCCCAGTCACGAAGCCAGCCAGTGGCGACGCCAGCAACAGAACCGCGTTGGCAATATCAGCGGGCGTTCCCGGCCGTCCGATGGGGATTGATGACCTTGCAGCCTGCTTGTAGCTCTCGGCGAGGCGCGCGCCGCCTTCCGGCACATCGATGTAGCCCGGCAGGATGGCGTTGACGCGGATGTCGTGCGGCGCGAGCTCCAGCGCCATCGAGCGCACCAGCGCCACAACTCCAGCTTTCGACGCGCAATAGTGCGACCAGCCCCAGATCGCGTGGTTCGCCGCGCCCGACGACAGAGCGATGATCTGGCCTCCCCTGTCACCCCTGATGATGGCCTCTGCCCCGGCCTGGCAGGTGAGGAACACACCCTTGAGGTTGGTGTCCAGCACGCTGTCCCACTGATCCTCGGTCATCTCCAGGAACGGTGTATTGGGGTACACCCCCGCGTTTGCCACCACGATATCGAGCCGGCCGAAGTCCCGCTCTACCGCAGCGACGACGTGCCTGATCGCCGCCCTGTCGCGCACGTCGGCCGCATAGGCGCGGCAATCGATTCCATCTCGACGGAGCGACTCCGCTGCCGAAGCAGCAGACCCTTCTCGAAGATCGGACAGCGCGATTCGCGCGCCAGCATCGCCGAACGCCTGGCTGATCGCCAGCCCCAGTCCCGTCGCCCCACCTGTCACCAGCACAATACGCTCATTGAGCTCGAATGCAGTCGCCATCGTTTCGTGCCCTTCTGTCGACCGGGCGCCCATCAGGCGTCCGGTAACGCGTTCTGCACGCGGAAATCATCCGCGACCCGGGACAGGGTGGTGAACCTAACGTCCTCGTGCGAGCGGTAATACTCGATCAGGCGCTCGAGCATGAGCATGCGGTGACCGCGGCCAATCACCTGCGGGTGCATCGTCAACGTGAGCACGCCGCCTTCGACCTCGCGATACATGAAGTCGAAATCGTCGCGCCAGATCTCCTCGACCTTGGATGGAGCGGAGAGGCCAGGGCTGAGACGGTTTTCAAGCCGGACGTACTCGAAGTGAGGAAAGTCGTCGAGGATCCAGCTGACCGGAATCTCGACGAGATCGATCTCGTGCCCAAACTCGTATGGACCGTCCTTGCGTGCCACATCCCCGATCCGACACCAGTATGGCTCGTAATCCTTCCCCATCAGCGAGCTCTCATAGCTGAAGCCGAACTCGCGCAGCAGCTCGATCGTGTTGGGACTGTTGTCCCAGGCAGGCGAGCGATATCCAACGGGACGAGTGCCTGCCGCGCGGTCGAGCGCGTCGAATCCACGCTCGAGCACGGCACGCTCCTCCGCCCGTTCGAGCTGCACCGGATTCTCATGCAGATAACCGTGGTGGCCGATCTCGTGTCCAGCGCGCACGATCGCCTGGACCGAGTCCGGATACGTGTCTGCGGTGTGCCCGGTGACGAAGAATGTGCCAGGCAGCTCGGTCCGATCCAGCAGGCGCAGGATGCGCTCGACGCCGACTGCGCCGAACTCGCCGCGCGAGATCATGCTCGGGGAGGTCGCGCGGTATGGCCCGATCCAGATCGAGATCGCGTCGAAGTCAAACGTCAGGCATACCGTCGCCCGTGTCGCGGTCATCTCATCCTCTTTCACTAACGTATCCGTCACCGTCGCGCCATCTTTCGCGTCAGTGGGCGAACGCCGGCATGACCTCGGCAGCGAAGCGCTCCATCTGCTCGACGACGACATGTCCGTGTGGCGATCCGAAATGACAGACGATCTCGCTCGCCCCAGCCCGCTCATACTCCCTGAGATTCTCAATCATCTCGTCCGGCTCACCCTGGAGGGTCGGAGCGCGGCCCGCACTTGCCGGGTAGAGCGGCACGGAGCCGAGCTGCATGATGAGTCGTGGCGCAATTTCTGGCATGTCGCGGTCCGCCTCGAGCGCTGCCTCTCGGACAGCCTGTGCCAGCTCTGCAAGCTCAGTTGCCGGAGTGCCGACCGGGTGCCAGGCGGCGCCAACCCGCCCGGCGCGTCGCCGAGCTGCCTCCGACGAGCCGCCGACCCAGATCTCTGGGCCATGTCGCTGTACCGGCGCCGGGGCGAAGGCGACTGGCGGCAGATTGTAGAAGCGTCCCTCGAACGCCTGATCGGGGGTGGTCCACAGATGGCGCCAGACACGGATCGTTTCATCGAGATGTGCGCCACGATGCCGGAAGCGGTCGGCATAACCCAGCATGCTGAACTCCGCCTCGTTCCACCCGGCCCCTACGCCAGCGATCAGGCGCCCATTGCACAACCGGTCGAGCGTCGCCAGTTCCTTGGCGAGCACGATGCCATTGCGTTGCGGGACGACGATGACCGATATGCCAAGCGCAACGCGTTCGGTGAGCGCGGCGAGATAGGCCAGCGTCAGCAGCGGCTCGAAAATGTCGCGGTAGGGACCAGCCTCGTCCGGCAGCATAATGACGTGATCGGTGGTCCATGCCGACACGAAACCGAGCCGCTCCGCGGCCTGCGCGACCGCGACGACTCCGTCAATCGTCGCTCCGCTCGGGTAGGTGGGTAGCGCAATGCCGAATCGCATCGCCGCAGGTTCGGATGGCATTGCACCTTCCTTTCACTCACGCATCCGGCCCGATCGCTGACGCGCATGCTCAGCCCGAAACACGAAGGTGTCAAGCATCGCGACATGGCGAACTTCACGGTTGGCCACCTGGCGACCGCGCCACGTCTCTCGCCTGCGCGGTGGCAACGTCAGATGAGCTGATACAGACGTTCGGCGTTTTGGCCGAGGATCATCGCGCCGGCGGGGCGGGCGTCGGCAGGCGCGAGCATGCGGTCGGCTACGAGCTCGTCGAGGACTTCGGCGAGCGCCTGGCGGCCCAGCATGGCGCTGGTGTAGTTGATCTCGGGCAGGGTGAAGCCGTCCGAGCCGTACAGCACCTTGGAGATCGGGGCCATCTCCAGCAGTTCGCGCAGGATGCGTCCGGCGCCGTGTCCGGCGAACGGGACGCCCTCGCTGATGTCGCAATACACCCTCGGAAGGACGTTGGCGAGGTAGCCCGCCTCGCGGTGATAGGGATACCCGGTGTGCACCAGCAGCACGCGGCAGGCGCGGAACGCCGGGAAGCGCAGCAGCTCCATCAGGTAGGCGGGACGGCACAGCAGCAGATTGACCTCATAGTCCCCCATGCCGGTGTGAATCTGCATCGGCACGTCGTGCTCGATGGCCAACTCCATCGCGCGGCAGAGTAAGTGATCGCGCAGCAGTTTCATGCTGCCGCCGCCCAGCCCTCGGCGGATGCCGTCCAGCGCTTTGTACCCCTGATCCGGAGCGCGGCTGAGCGGCGACACGTCGAGGCCCGTGCGGTAGGCGATGATCGACTTGAGGCCCCGATAGCCGCCGTGCGTGAGCGCTTCGGCGATCGCGTCGTCATAGCGGCGCCTGAACTCGTCCCAGCCGATGTCCCGACCGATCAGATCGGCGATCAGCGGTTCGATCCGAAAGACGGGCACGATGTTGACAGTTAGCTCGTTCCGGACGGCAACCAGGTCGAGGTTCGGGACGGGATAGCCGAAGTCCATCACGAGGCGCTCAATGCCCGCGTGGGACCAGAGACGGCGCACATAGTCGGTGTAGCCGTCTGTCACGGCCTGATTGCGGGCGGCCAGCACGCTGTCGAGGCTCGGCTCCACGTCGAAGAAGGCAGCCAGGTCGAGCAGCAGGCGGCGGAAGTAGATCGTGTCGCGTTGCACGGCTTGAAGCTCGGCCCGCGCGCGCTCGTCGATCGTCACGCCGCCTTCTTCGAGATGCGCGGGGTGATTCCCACCGGCAAACGCGGCGCGGTTGGTGAACTGCTCGGCAGTCAACGCGCCCGCGTTCAGAAACGGGTGGCAGTGCACATCGACAATCGGCAGCCCGCTCAGGTCGATCATGCGTTTCTCCTTCAGTTCTTCCTCGCGCTGTTGTGCCTCTCGGGCTTCGCGAGTATCGTAACGCCTTCTGGACGCGTGATGGGGAGGGGCGATGGACGACGTTGCGGTTGCCGATCTTGAGCGACGCATCGCGGCGGACAATCTCAGCGGACTGTGGATCGTCTGGCACGACTACTCTGCGCGCGCCTGCGCGAAGTGGATTCCGGCAGCCAGCATTCCGTCCGCCCTGCGTTCCGGAGGTGTCTTCGCCCGCGCGAACCTGAACTTCACCATCGACGATCACCAGGTCACCCATCCACACTTCGCTGCCGATTCCGGCGACTTCTTTGCCATCCCCGACCCTTCGACGTACTCGCCTGTCCCATACCGGCCAGGCATCGGACGTGTTTTGAGCCACCTCTGTACGGAGGACGGCGAGATCTGGGAAGGTTGTCCGCGCGGGCGGCTGGAGGCAGTCGTCGACGAGCTGCGCGCGCGCGGCTTCTCGGCCCAGGCCGCGTACGAGCCTGAATTCTCGCTTTATCGTCGTGCCGCCGACGGCGCCGTCAACGCGGTCGACTCGTTCGCGATGTACTCGGTCGACCGCATCGACGCCAACCACGAACTGCTGGCGCTGATCGAGACGACGCTGAGCCATCAGGGGGTGCGGGTCATTCAGATCGGAACCGAATACGGCGCCGGGCAACTTGAGATCAACCTGCATCACGAGACCCCGCTGAAGGCCGCCGACGATCTGGTGACGTTCCGTGAGACGGTCAAGGCGCTGGCGCGCGACGCGGGGCTGATCGCCTCGTTCATGCCCAAGCCGTTCGAGCACGCGGCGGGCAACGGCGTGCACGTGCATCTGTCGCTCTGGGACGCGGATGGCGAGCGGAGCCGGTCGGAGGGAGACGACACACTGGGTCTGTCGACCGATCTCGCGCGCTTCATGGCGGGCGCGCTGGAGCATGCGCCGGCCATCTGCGGGGTCGCTTCGCCGACGGTCAATTCATACAAGCGGCTGCTGCCGGGCTCATGGGCTCCGGCACACGTCGCCTATGCCACGGGGAACCGCGCGGCGCTGGTGAGGGTGCCGGGATCTTCACGGCGGCGCATCGAATTCCGTGCCGGGGACCACTCCGGCAACCCATATCTGGTGCTGACGGCCCTGATCGCGGCGGGGATCGACGGTCTCGATCGGGAGCTCGATCCGGGTCAGCCAGTCGCGGGCGACATCGGACACATGGACGCCGAGGCGCTGCGGCTGGCAGGGGTGCGGCCGCTGCCCCGTACGGCACGCGAGGCGCTGTCCGAGGTTAAGCAGGACGAGGTCGTCATGGCGGCGCTGGGACCGGTCTGCGGCCCCGAGCTGTTGCGGGTAAAGCGCTACGAGCTGGAACGCTATGAGACCCACGTCAGCGATTGGGAGCGCGACGTGTACCTCGAACGAGTGTAGCCCGGGGCTTGACCGTGTCGCGGCAACGTTGCGGGGCGCGCCTTGTGGTTGCGCAATCCTGGTGACAGATCGTCGTCGCGCGGTAGGGGCGCATGGCAATGCGCCCTGCCGGACAGCGGGGCGTGCGATCGGCAGCGAGGCGGCTGGCAGGACATGAACGCCGGACAGCCAGGTGGCCATGCGGGCGCATTGCGATGCGCCTCTTCGGCGACTCGTGGCGCTCCCATGCGGAATTCGGACTGGCGGGGTCAGCCGACGCTGCGGGTGAAGCGCTCGATGGCGTCGGACAGCTCGGTGATCATCGCTTCGTCATCCTCGGAGTTGATGACGCAGCCCCGGATGTGATCCTCCAGCACCAGCAGACCAATCGCGCGTGCGGCGGCGATGACGGAGGAGATCTGGGTCAACACGTCAACGCA
This sequence comes from Thermomicrobiales bacterium, assembly GCA_035513175.1. Taxonomy (GTDB): domain Bacteria; phylum Chloroflexota; class Chloroflexia; order Thermomicrobiales; family CFX8; genus DATKCN01. Next base: position 2,121 of record DATKCN010000345.1, on the reverse strand, counting down.
GTACTTATCCTCCTCGACCATGCGCTGCACCCCGCGCACCTGACCCTCCATGCGCCGCAGGCGGGCGAGGATCTTGGCCTTGTCGCCCGCGTAGGATGCCGAAGAGCTGTGATCGTGCAGCGGGGTGTCGGAGCTGCCGGGTTCTGGAACGATTGACACGGTCATGCGGTCTGGCCTTTCTGTCGCATCCATGATACCCCACGGGGGTATGCATATCAAGGTAGATCGCGCGCTGCAGCGCTGGTTCGGGACAGAATCAAAGGCTGCCACTTCCATACATTGCCAAGTGGCAGCCTTTGAATTTCGTTCGGCCACCAACCACCAGGCTCGCGCTCCACACAGGTTAGAATCCGACGGTCGAGCTCGAAGCACAGGAAAGGGAGAACGCCAATGACACGTCGAGAGATTCTCAAGTCGGACAAGCTGCCGGCGCCAGCAGCGCCATATTCAGTCGCGACACGCTGGGGAGACCTGCTGTTCATCTCGGGGCAGGTGCCGAGCGACACCTCGCAGGACATCACCGGCCAGACCGAGCAGGTGATGGAGAAGCTCAAGGCGATCATGACTGAAGCAGGCACTGGCTTCGAGCACGCGCTGAAGGCGACCTGCTTCCTGACCAACATCAGCGAGTTTCAGGCGTTCAACGCCGTCTATGCCCGCTACGTCGGCGACGAGAAGCCCGCCCGCTCGACGATCGAGTGCAATCTCGCTGGATCCGCCTTCAAGGTCGAGGTAGACATGGTCGTCGGGATTCCGACCTGAGCCGTTGAGCGCAGATATCCAGCTGATGTGTGCGGCACACGGACAACGCGCGTACGTCGCATTGTCCGTGTGCCGGCGAAGCTCCTAGCAGGGATTTGAAATGGCGCCTGTTGTGATGGTTGATCCATCAGCGGCGGTCGCCGTGAGCGTGAGGGTTGCGAATGCTCCGCAACCGTATTCCCGCTCATGGTGGAAGTTACCGTTGTCATCAACAAGAACAGGATCACCATCATCATCACGAATCAAGTCATCAAATGTGATGTCAGTTTCCGAATGTGTGATGCCCAAGTTCACGGTGCTACCCGGCTGGAGACCAGACCCGGAGAAGGTCATGACCCCGAAAACGCCCCCTACCGGTTCTCCGAATACGATCGCTATCTGCGGCGCCTGACACACAATCGACACGACGCCAGCGGCATTCATCTGCACACTGACCAGGCCGGGGCTTCCGGCGACAGCGCAGGGAGTTCCGTTCAGCGCGTCCAGACTTGCCGAACCCGCTGGACCGGCCGGACCCTGGACTCCCGCATCGCCCTTCTCGCCCTTCTCGCCGGTGTCACCCTTGTCGCCTGTATCGCCCTTCTCGCCCTTCTCGCCCTTCTCGCCGGTGTCACCCTTGTCGCCTGTTTCACCCTTCTCGCCCGGCGCTCCTTGCAGGCCTTGTGGTCCCCGCTGATTCCACTCCACGCGCACCTCGTTGCCTGAGCATGATGCGGTCGCGTCAACCATCTTGATCATGCCACTGCCGTTGTTCACACAGGCGTGATAGACCGTGTCGCTTTGAGCCCGGACCATAGCCCCAGCGCCGATGCCAACCCCAACGACCAGCATTGCCACTGCAAGTACGAAGCGACCGATTCGAGATGAAACTCGGCGTGCTGTCATGGAACCCTCCACTTTCGCTTCCGTCTACGTAAGGTCGCCAGTTGGCGATGGAAGGAGCGTAGAGCGCGCCCGTTACACGCGCGTTACACCGGCGCGCTACGTATACGTAGGCGACTGGAGCGCTCTCCGGAGCGATCATTCACCGCGCATCAGTTATCCCGCGACGATCACTCAGGCACGCCCCTTGCTTTGCGCGTATCGGGCTCGACGGATGCTCGAGCCGCTCTGGCAGGCAAGGGAGCATGTTCGATGAGCATACAGATCGGTCGAATCGTCGAGGGGATGAATGTCATCGGTCCGGCTGGTGAGGACATCGGCCGGGTAAAGGAGCGCCGCACCCACCGCTTCGTCCTCGACCGCTCGCTGCGGCGTGATCTGCTCGTGCCGTTCAGCGCTGTGCGTGACGTAGGCGGCCGGACGGTTGTGCTGGGCGTCACCGCAGACGAGGTCGGCTCACAGGGCTGGGAGACGACT
>DATKCN010000344.1:0-11357 GCA_035513175.1 Thermomicrobiales bacterium | reverse complement strand
CCACCTCGGAGGCGCTCCACGCCTCGCGGACGACGACCTCAGACAGGCTCGCGCACAGCGGCTCGGTCGACGACGCCCCCCGGTCACGCATCGATCGCCACCAGTTCTTCGAGCGCCGACACCGCCGATAGCCACGCCTCCGCGCGCGCACGGACCTGCTCGATCTCGCAAGGGGCGGCGAAGCAAGCATCACGCACTCGACCAGGCGCGGAGCCGCCGGGCACGTCCCACATGCGCAGCGAGGCGTTCAGCTTCCAGGTGAGTCGGTCCATGGGCACGGCGAAGCGGCCGGACCAGAGTGCTGAGTGGGACGACGCGGGGTCGGGACGCGGGACGCGGGACGCGGGACGCGTGGGAACGGATGAGTGCCCGGATTCGCTCATTGCGTCTGGTTCCATTCTGCAATCAAGCGGGAGTCACGTTACGCTACTGGCTCACAGATCTCCGCGTCCCGCATATCGCGTCCCGACTCCGTCACGTCAGCACCGGCTCCAGCTCAGGCGTCCTGACGAGGGGCCTGCCGGAGGTGTCGACGACGACGATCGCGGGGTCGAGCTCCGATTCCGGGATGACGGCGTCGGTGGCGAGCACGCGCTTGAAAGCGGCGATGGCGACCTCCAGCATGCCGTCTTCCGGCGCGCGGGTGGTGACCGACTGCAGCGCGAGCCCCGGCGCGAGGATGACGCGCGTGACGACGTGCTCGGCGTGCCTCGCGCCGAAGCGGATGACCTCGTAGGCCAGCGCTGCGATGAACGGCACCAGCACGATGCGGGATCCGACGCGCCAGATCCAGTCCGGGCGGCCCAGCATGGCGAACACGAAGATCGACATCAGCACGACGATCAGCAGGAAGCCGGTGCCGCAGCGAATGTGCGTGATGCTGGCCGCGCGGGCATGCTGCACGTCGATCGGGCTGCCCGCTTCATAGGCATTGATCGTCATATGCTCGGCGCCGTGGTAGCCAAAGACGCGGCGGATGTCGTTCATCTGACCGATCAGGGCCATGTAGCCGATCAGCACGCCCAGCCGGATGCCGCCCTCGATTACGTTGCTGACGAAGTCCGACTCAATCCAGCGGTCGAGGAAACCGATCACGGCCAGCGGCATCACGAAGAAGAGCGCGATCGAGAACAGCAGCGAGATGCTGACCGTCAGCCACAGCAGCGGACCGGCGAGCAACTGGGGCTCCTCCCGCGGCTTGCCATCCTCGTCGGTGGCCTGTTCCTGCAAGCCGACGTTCGCGGAGAAGATCAGCGCGCGCATGCCCAGCAGCAACGTGTCCCACAGCACGATGGCGCCACGCACGAAGGGGACGTTGCGCACCGCGCGCAGCACCGGTCCCGGCTGCAACGCCTCTTCATACAGGACGATCCTGCCGTCAGGGGCGCGCACGGCAACGGCCATGGAGGAGCGGCCTCGCATCATGACGCCTTCCATGACCGCCTGTCCGCCGTAATAGAACGGTTTCGCCATCGGTGTGTTACTCCAAGCTCAGGAAAGAAGCGCCCGGTTAAATTCAACCGGGTGGCACTGGCAAGGTCAATGTTGAACCCCCGGCGATTTTACCATCGGGAGTGGCCGTTCTCGCGCGCTCGGGCGGCATTGTGAGCATTTCGAGACTGGTGTTATGCTGACCGCCGCGCCCTCCTTGGCGGGCGCCTTACGCGAGTGGCAACGGGGCGTGACTGACGGGGGACGTGAGATGGCGGTCGAACCTCTGATTTTCGAGCTGAGCAAGCCGGGCCGGCGCGGCACGAGCGTCCCCGGACCCGATGTGCCGGAGGTCGAGATCCCGGCGGATCTGTGCCGGTCAACACTCGAATTGCCGGAAGTGAGCGAGATCGACGTCATCCGCCACTACACGCGCATGTCGCAGAAGAACCACGCCATCGACATCAATTTCTATCCGCTCGGCTCCTGCACGATGAAGTACAACCCCAAGATCAACGAGATCGTGGCCCGCATGCCGGGCTTCGCCCACATTCACCCGCTTCAGGACCCGCGCACGGTGCAGGGCGCGCTGGAGCTGCTGTATGAGTTGCAGAGCTACCTGGCGGAGATCTCGGGCTTCGACACCGTCACGCTGCAGCCGGCGGCCGGGGCGCACGGCGAGCTGGTCGGCGTGCTGGTTGCGCGGGCCTACCATCAGATGCGTGGCGACACGGCGCGCGACACGGTGCTCGTGCCAGACTCGGCGCACGGCACCAATCCGGCGACGGCGGCGATGGCAGGCTTCAAGGTCGTCACCGTGCAATCGGACAACCGGGGCAACGTGGACCTCGACGCGCTGAAAGGGCTGGTTGGACCCAGCACTGCCGCGCTGATGATCACCAACCCGAACACGCTCGGGCTGTGGGACGAGCACATCGAGGAGGTCATCCGCGTCGTGCACGAGGCGGGCGGGCTGATCTACAACGACGGCGCGAACTTCAACGCCATCCTCGGGATCGTGCGACCCGGCGACCTCGATATCGACATCATGCACTTCAACCTGCACAAGACGTTCTCGACGCCACACGGCGGCGGCGGTCCCGGCTCCGGTCCAGTTGGCGTGCGCGCCGATCTGGCGCAGTTCTTGCCCGCGCCGCTGGTCGAGCGCACGGAGGGCGCGGACGGCACGGCGACGTTCGGCTACAGCTGGCCGGAGCACACGGTCGGCAAGGTGCACGCGTTCTTCGGCAACTTCGGCATGCACGTGCGCGCCTACTGCTACATCCGCATGCACGGCGCGGACGGACTGCGACGGGTGAGCGAGGACGCGGTGCTGGCTGCCAATTACCTGCTGGCGAACCTGCGCGAGCGCTACGACGTGCCCTACGACCGCACCTGCATGCACGAGTTCGTGCTGTCGGCGCGCCGCCAGAAGGCGCGCAACGGGGTGCGCACGCTCGACATCGCCAAGCGGCTGCTCGACTTCGGCGTTCACCCGCCAACCACGTACTTCCCGCTGATCGTCGAGGAGGCGCTGATGATCGAGCCAACCGAGACGGAGAGCATCGAGACGCTCGATCACTTCATCGCGGCCATGATCCAGATCGACGACGAGGCCGCCAGTGACCCGGATTACGTCAAGTCCGCGCCGCACGAGACGGAGTACAGGCGGCTCGACGACGTTGCGGCCAACCGCAACCTCAACCTGCGCTGGCTGCCGGAGCACGCGGAGACGAAAGTCGCGGCAGACTGAACTAAGCGGATAGCGGGTAGGGAGCGTTCCAGGCGCCCTACGAGTTAGGCGCGGAGGCAGCAATGGGTGGAGCCTGCAGTGCCTGGCGTTTGCGGCGTGAGCGCGGGACAAGGATGAGGGCAAGCGCGGCGGCGACACCGAGCAACAGGATTACGGCCGCGCCAATTCCCGCGAGGATGCTGACGACCAGAGTCCTCCCTACCCCCTGCCCGATGGCCAGCACGACATCCGGGCCCTGAGCGTTGCCTTCGTAGAAACCGGTGATCTCATAGGGTCCCGGCTCGCCGATGCTGAAGCCCAGGACCGCGTAGCCGGAGCGGCCGCGCATCGAGTATTCGACGTCCGAGCCCGGCGGTGACAGGGGAACGAACGAGTCCGTGTCGCGCGAGAGCAGCGAGACCCGCAGCCCCTCCAGCGTCTGGGGGGTGCGAAACACACGGCCATCATGGGTGCTGCGATGCTCGTAGAAGATCGTGTAGTCGCCCGTCTCGGTGAACGTGATCTCGGTCGCTCCCGGCACGACGACGCGGGTGAGATCGTCGGTCAGGCCCAGGAAGCCAGTGATCGCACGATATCCAAGCAGCCCCGCGACCACGGCGGCGGCGATGAAGATGGCAGCAGCGATCAGGTCAGTGCGGCGGAGCGATCGTTGAGCTGGCTCGACCATTACTCACCTCCTGATGTGACGACTGTCTCAATGACGACGCGAGGATGTCGATTTCGACGCGCGAACGCCCCGTCGCCGGTTCGCACCATAGTAAACCGGATCGCGCAACGAGCAACCCCACCCCCCGGCCCCCTCCCCGGCGCGGAGAGGGGGTGTCTGCAGTCCGGTAGCCAACTCACTTCCTCCCCACTCCGGCGCGGAAGGGGGGTGTCCACCGTCCGGCGGCTAGCTCTTCCCCTCTCCTCCCCGGCGCGGAAAGGGGGTGTCCGCCGTCCGGCGGCTAACTCTTCCCCTCCCCTCGCAGGAGCGGGGGCCCGGGTAGGTGACGTCCGGTCCGACGCTACGCCAGCTGCTTCAGGTCGTCCTCCACGGAGGGAGCGCGCACGACACGCGGCGGGTCGGACTTGTCGGGCTCGACGCCCGCGTGAGTCCGGAGGTCCCCCCGGTTCAGTGGCGAAGGAGAACATGCCGAGCCCCTCGTAGGCCCACGCGATGAAGTCGCCGGAGTCGGAGCGGCGTCCGCGCTCGCCCAGTTCCGGGCATGTGTCGATGTCCACGTCTTCCCTGTCTACGGTTCGTGTTACTCGTCTTCACAGTCGGACTCCTCATCGAGGTCGTTCCTGAACTCACTTTCCGGGACGAGATCTGCTCCCGTCAGGAGCGCCGCGGGCAGGTCAGAATGCTGGTGGCACCAGAACCAGCCTGGCTTACCGGCCAGCAGTTGCAACCAGCGGTCGCCAGGATCGTACTCGCGGGCCGTGGCAAGGGCCGCGATCGCCTCGTCGCATCGGCCGAGGGAGGCATGCACGAGCGCGAGGTGGGCGAAGGCTTGCGCCTGCTCGTGTCGCAGGCGGAACAGGCGGGTCGCCCGCGTCACGTCAAGCAACGCCGCCTCAGCGTCGCCAGCGGCGAGCGCCAGCATCCCGCGCTGGAGCATCGGACTGGCACGATAGGAGGCCTGGTCCGTGGCTTCGACGATCCTGGTGTACGTGTCCCGCATCGTCTGGATATCCTGCAGGTGAAGGCGGGTGGCGCGACGAGCGATCCCCGACTGCTCGAGAATCGCGTCAGAGGGCTGCAAGGTCAGGATGCGCTTGAACTCAATGTGCGCCTCGCCGTAGCGGCCCCAGCGAAGGAACGCGTTGCCGCGTGCCAGGAAGGCGGCGGCGCGGGCGTCCCGATCGTCAGCGGCAGCGGACGCGGCCCGCTCGAAGGCGTTCAGCGCCTCGTCCGGTTCCCGGCGTGAGACGCGCAGGTTGCCGAGGTTCAGCAGGGCGAGGTAGGAGACGGACTGGTCGAGAGCGACGGTCGTGGCCAGGGTGAAGCAGGAGATGGCCTCGCCGTCTTCCTGGCGGGCGACGTGGATCGCCCCCAGGTCAACCATTACCCGGGAGAGCATGTCCCAGTCAGCGACGGACTCGGCGCGCCGCGCGACAAGCGTGAAGTCCGAGACCGCCTCGTCGAGACGGCCAAACCGCGATCTCAGCGAGCCCCGCTGCACGAGCAGCCGGCTGTGCAGCGCGCCATCGAGCGCCGACGCGAGGGCGTTATCGAGGGACTCAAGGGCTTCCTCACGGCGATCAAGCGTGGCGAGCAGCGTGGCCCTGGTCGACAGCCCATGGGCTCGATCATCCGGGTCGGCGGTCAGCGCGATGGCAGCATCGACGTCATCGAGCGAGGCGTCGAGCATGCCAAGCTCGTGGCGGGCCATCGCGCGAAAGCGATGCGCGCGGGCGCGGTCAGCGTCATCAACGCACAGCGCGATGGCTATGCCGAACTCGTCGATGGCCGGACCGAAGAGGCCGGTAGCAGCCATGGTGGTCGCGATCTCCAGCCGGGCGCGGCCATGGGGATCGCCCTCCGGCTGCAACTCGGCCGCCTCGCGCAGGAAATCAAGCGCCCGCTGGAAGTCGTCCTGCTCGCGGGCGACAACACCGGCCAGCAGCAGGGCGTCGAATTCGACGCGGGCGCTCTCGCCCGCGTTCTCGATCAGCGCCCGCTCGACTTCGTCGCGCGCGTCGACGAGCGCGCCCTGATCGCGCAGCACGACGGCGCGGTTGTAGCGCACGACGGCGCGATCGGCGGAATCCGGCAGCAGCGGCAGGGCGCGGGCGTAGGCGTCGAGCGCCAGCTCCGGTTGACCTGCAAAACCGCGCGTCGTGCCGATCTGGATCAGGATGCGAGCGGCGAATGGGGGCTCGACGTCCTCGATGAGACCTTCCAGCAGCGCGATCGACTCGTCGGTGTCGCCAGCGAGCCGCAACGCCATCGCGAGGTCGAGCGTCACCTCGGCGAGCCGGTCCGCGTCCGGCTCGCTGGCCAGCAGGTCGTCCCGCGCGGCGCGCAGCAGATCGATGCCGGACCCGAGGTCGCCGTGATCGCGCTCGACACGACCCAGCGTCTGGCGGGCCGTCGCGCTGTCGGAGCGGCCGACGAGCAGCGGGAGCGCGGCGGTCAGATCAGCGCGCGCCTGCTCGATCCAGCCGGCGCTCTCGCACAGCTCGCCGCGCGCCAGCAGCGTGACGCCACGTTCGAAGTCAGTCACGGCATAGTCGAGGGCGGAGTCGAAGTCGGGGCGCGCGCTGTCCGGCTCGCCGAGCACGGAGAGCAATCGGGCCCGCATCAGGAGCAGCGCATGCCGCTGTCCGGTGGAAAGGGCGCCGGACAGGTCGCGTTCGATCAGGCGCAGGACCTCATCGACGTTACCAGATTGAAGCGCGCCCCGGATGGCGTCGATGCCGGGAGGCGGTTCCCCGGTCACGGCGTGGGTGGAGCGGGCGGTGGGGGCACGTGATAGTACCCGTCAGAGTTGCTGGCGACAAAAGCCACCGATCCGTCGCCAAAGGAGGCGTAGTTGATGTCGTTCGTGATGGCGACAAATCCGGCGGGGTCCTCGGAGGTGAGCCGCACCGAGGCGATCGTGCCGGGCGGCACGTCCTCCATGAACGGCAGGTACAGGACGGTGTTGCCGGAGGGCGGGACGACGACCTCGTGCGGCGAATCTCCGACCTGTTGCCCGGAGGTCGACAGCAGCGTGACTGTGACCGTCTGCGGGCCGTCCTCCTTGAAGCTGGCGATGCTGATGCCGGAGTTGTCGTGCCGCCCGGCGCCGGGGTTTTCGCGGAATACTACAGGTATGGCGGCGTCGACCTGCGGCACGGAGCTGCCCATGTACGACAGCGCCTCGACCGTCTCGTACTTGACCTCATCGACGGCGGTGGCCAGCGGCACGGAGCTGACGATCATGGCGCTGCCGACGAAGCCGTCGATCGGCACGTTGCCCGGGGTGTAGACGAAGCTCATGCTGCGTCCGGGGATGACCATCTGCTCCTCGCCGACCTGCTCCCCGTCCACCTCGTAGTAGCGGATGGTGACGAAGGCCAGCTCGTCGGTCGTGTTCGCGAGCGAGATGCCTGTGTTCCAGCCGTTGTAGGCGTTGAACAGCAGAGGCGCCAGCGTGCGGAACGTGCCTGACGGCGTCTGGCTGTCGGCGGCGATGGCGACGTTGGTTATAGCCAGTGACGCGCTGGGCTTGACCCGCTGCGCGATCACGCCCGCCTCGCCGGTCACGGTGATGCGCGCGAAGCCGACCCAGTCGGAGCCGACTTCCTGCAACGCGTCGATCGTCCAGCTCTCGGCCACGAGCAGCTGCCGCGAGCGGATGACATCCGCCCCGGCGGCCCCATCCCCGTTGCCGGCCGGGTACAGCTCGACGGTGGCGACGATCGCGCTCGCTTCCGAGAAGTTCGCGACGCGGATGAGGGTGTTCCAGTCGGAATTGGTCTGCACGATCGGCAGATACCAGAGGGTGGTGGGCGTCGCGCGCGAGGCGGTGATGTCTGCGTCGTTGAGCCCGGAGTAGCCGGTGACGACGTGCGCGCCGTCCGACCAGGGGGGCGTCGCGACGCGTGGGGTGGTCTGCTTGAGCGCAACGGAGATCTCGCAGAACGCGCGAAACTGCACCGGCGCGCCGGGCTGGGAGATGCCGAGCAGGAAGGATGAGTGGTGGCGGGTCGAGCGCGGAGCCACCGATAGCTGGGCTCTCTGAACCCAGCCGTCGCTGGTCGCGACGTAGACGGGCACCGCGCAGGGCTGGTCGCCCAGGTTTTGCACGGAGAACTCACCCGTCCACGGTCCCTGACCGCCGATCATTTCGCTGTGCGACACCCATGGAAAAAAAACCGTGTGCACGCCGTTCGCCGCGCGCGCGTCCGGCTGTGCCACCAGGAGTGGTCCAAGCAGCAACGCGAGCAGCGCGACGAGCGCGACACGCGCCTCACAGCGCCGGCTCGACAGAATTGCCATGAGCTGTAAGCTCCGTCCGGCGTGTAACTATGGGCGGCAGCGCCGCCACAGAAGCGACATCGCGTGGCGCCGGCAGAAATGCACGAGTAGAGACGGCGCCGGCACGATCAGGAGCGCAAGCATACCGGTCGCGCGCGGCAGGCTGCCAGTGCTGCTTCATTAACGATCGGAGGCGCGCGCCAGTTTCGCTTCCGCCCGCTCCAGCGCCTCCAGCAGCACCCGCTGCTGGAGCGCGAGGGTCAGGTCCCCGCGCGTGCGCTCCAGCACGCCACGCACCATGTCAGTTGTGCGGCGCAGTCCGCCGGTGACGGCGTCGGGATAGTCTACAGTTATGAGCAGACCGTATATGTCGTCCATCGCGCCGAGCAACGCCTCCGCGCGTTGCGGCTGCCAGCGACGCAGACCATCGAGCACATAGCGGCGCAACTCGCCGGCGGCTTCGCCGAGGCCGTTGAGATAGCCGGCATCCTCGACCGCCAGATCCTCGGGAGAAGGCAGGCCGCGGCCGGAGATGATCCCCAGCACGATGTTGGCTTCCGCGAACTCCTTCTGCGCGTCCTGCACGTAACCGGACCAGTAGATGGCGGGGTGGGCTCGCAACTCGGCGACGAGCGCGTCCTGCATGGAGCGCGCGTCTTTCAGCAGCCGGTTGGCTTCGTCGTAGTCGTCGCGGTGCACGGCGCGGATGGCGTTGGCGCTCATGCGCACGATCTGGCGCGTCTCGGACAGAGCCCGTTCCCGGGCAGAGTTGGTCGCGTCCATGCGCGCTAGAACCGTCTCCCCGATGGACGCCAAGCGGTCGCCGTCGAGCTTGTCAGCCACGTCCCCTCCTTGCCGTCTGAGCCCACGCCGTCATCAGATGGGTCAGGCAAGAGGATACCGTCCGGGCGCCGGCAGCATGCGAGCGCGACGGGGAGCACGAATTGGATGCGGATGGGCGGAACGCAACGGAGCGCTGGCGCGTTATGGGTGGCGCGGCGACGGGACAGGCTGGGAGCGCCCATGTTCGAGCTGAACGGCGTTGGCGACAGACATGCCACGCCTCGTCTCAGCGAAGGGCACGTGGACCGCGTGCGCGGCGTTGGCCACGACGCGATGTAAGGCGGCGACGCAATCCACGTCCAGCTTCGTGCCGGCCTCGCCGTCAATGAGGTCGAAGGCCTGTTGTTGGGTCCAGGCTGGACGGTAGGAGCGCTCGGAAGTGAGTGCGTCGAACATGTCCGCGACAGTGATGATTCTGGCGATCAGCGGAATGTCGTCGCCGCTCACACCGTCCGGGTATCCGCTGCCGTCGAGCTTCTCGTGATGGCGCCGGATGCCGCTCAGCTCGCCTTGTAACGAGCGAATGTCCTTGACGATCTGATAGCCGCGATCCGGGTGCTCCTTGACGACGGCGAACTCCTCGGCGGTGAGCGGGCCGGGCTTGCTGAGGATGGAGTCTGGCACGCCGATCTTGCCGATGTCGTGCAGGATCGCAGCCTGAGCCAGCGTGCGTAGCTGCCCCACCGGCAGCCGCAAGTCCTCCCCGATCTGAACCGCGAGCCTGGTCACCCGCTGGGTGTGACCGCGCGTGTACTGGTCCTTGGCCTCGACCGCGGCGACCAGCGCCACGATCACGTCGGTGTAACCGCGTTGCAGCTGCGTGAGCGTGTCGCGTACCAGCAACCCAGCCACGACGACTCCGATGTTGCCCTTGACGCGGTATTCGACGACCAGCCCGATCACGGCGGCCGCGAACGCACCCAGCATCAAGACGTGATAGATCCACCAGCTCGCGTGCCAGGTCTCACCCAGAAACATGATGACCTGCGACTGGAAAAGCAGACTGGCGCTGACGAGGAAGCCCGCGATGAGCGGGACGCGCGCGAGGCGGTACAAGCGGCGGTAATGCACTATCACGAGCGCCAGCATCGACAGCGTCGCGACAGTGACCAGCGCGCTGACGGGATCGGACGCCAGAATCGCGAAGTTGCCCAGGTCAGGGCCAGCGGCTGCCGTCGCCGTGTGATCGGCATGCTGGCCGTAGCTTCCATACCCGCCCGACGGTTGACTCTGGACGACCGTGGTGGCAGCGTTGGCTCCCGCGGCGGGAGCCCTGTCGCGGGCCGCGTCCGTGATTGCGACTGTCGCGTAGAGCGCGAGCAGGAGCAGAAAGCCGGTCGTGATCAGCCATTGCCGGCGGACGACGGCCGCGTTGAACCTGGGTCGCCCTGCGAGAGTGCTGAGCATGAAGAAGAAGGCGCCGGCGAACAGGCTCAGCCGCGCTGAAAAGCCGACCCAGGGATTCATGCCCTGCACCAGCGCGCCCGGCGTCGTCATGCCGTGGACGGCGAAGATGCCCGCGATCGCAAGGAACGACAGGGAGAGGAACACGACGCGGGCGTCTCGGAGCTGAGAGGCCGCGATGACCATGAGACCGGCGACGAAGAACGTCAACAGCGCGGTCAGGGTGACGATGAGAAAGTGACCGTTGGGGATCTGCCAGACGGGGTCACGCGCCACCTGCTGGTCGAGCAGTAGAAAGATAGACATCGGCAGCACGGCGAGGATGCCCCATGGCGCCCACCGACGGATCTTTAACATGCTTGCTTCCAACATAGCTCGTTGCGACGTGCCGTTGATCTGATTCGAGTGTAGACCTGTCGCCCGGGAGCAGACACGCTCCTTTGGTACTGAAAAATCCCAGCCAAGGCGTGTGGGCAGCGGGCCACGCGGGACGACCGGGCACGGACCGGTTCCCGATCGGGGCGCGCGACGGGTTCCGGCGGGAGGAACGAGGGCTCACGCGGCGTTTGTCGGCCGACGACACTCGCGACACGGCTCCTGCCCCCACGCGCCCATGTATCGCAGCCCAGATGGCCGCGTGCGGGCGGGTCGCGAGCGAGGCCCGCATCGGCGATGATATGGGCGATGCATGCTGGCGCGAGTTGAGGGAGCGAACATGGCTGCTGGACATACGTTCGACTACGTGATCGTCGGCGCGGGCTCGTCCGGCGCGGTGCTGGCGTCGCGGCTGACCGAGGACCCGAGCGCGACGGTGCTGCTGCTGGAGAGCGGGCCGGATTATCGCGCCGACAATGCCCCGCCGGAAATGCGCAGCGCGAACCCGCTGGGTATCATGGACCCGGAGTCGTTCCCGGATTACACGTGGCCAAAGCTGATGGTGCGGCGCTCGACGGCGCAGGAGCCGAGAGTCTACGA
>DATKCN010000343.1:0-8088 GCA_035513175.1 Thermomicrobiales bacterium | reverse complement strand
CGGGACATCGCCTCGCTCCTGGAGCAGGCGCCGTCACTGAAGGCGCTCGTCACCAGCCGCGTCCGGCTTCGATTGCGTGGTGAGCGGGAATACCCTGTCCCGCCGCTGGCGATCGCCGACGACGCTGAGCCGGGCACAGTGGCCGATGCCGTTGCGCTCTTCGTTGCGCGGTCGCGAGCGGTTCAGCGCCAGTTCCAGTTGACGCATGAGAAGGCCGTGACCGTCGACGCTATCTGCCGCCGCCTGGCAGGTTTGCCGCTGGCAATCGAACTTGCGGCCGCCCGTAGCAGGCTGCTCACACCGGAAGCCATACTCAGCCGGCTGAAACGACCGTTGGAGCTGCTGGCATCCGGACCGCTCGATCTTCCGGCACGGCAGCAGACGATTCGCGCGACGATCCAATGGAGCGTCGATCTGCTCGATGCGGGCGCGCAGCAGTTCTTCACACGTCTGAGTGTGTTCGCCGGTGGCTGGACGCTCGACGCGGCCGAGGCAGTGGCTAGCGTGCCGGTCGCCTCCCCCGACACGCTTGGAGATCTCGAATCTTTGGTCGACCAGAACCTCATTACCCAGCTGGTTCATCCGGATGGAGAGGTTCGCTTCGGGATGCTGGAGACGATTCGTGAGTTCGGGATGGAGCGGCTGGCAGATAGTGGCGAGGAAGCGACTATCCGAGATCGGCACGCTGCCTGGGTCGTCCGGCTGGCCGAGCAGGCCGAGTCGCATCTCGAAGGATCCGATCAGGCAGCCTGGCTGAAGCGGATGGAACGGGAAGTTGACAACATCCGCGCCGCGCTGGCGTGGCTACGCGAGCAGGGCAACGCAGAGCCGGCTTTGAGACTGGTAAGCGTTCTACGGCTGACCTGGGCCAGCCGCGGACGCCTTCAGGAAGGCTACGAGCAGGCAGTCGCCGTCGCCGATCTGCCGCACAGCGCGTTCTACCCGGCGCTGCGCGCCGACGCGTTGATCGCTGCCAGCTTCCTGGCGCGCGCGGCAGGAGACTTCGAGCGTGCCTACGACGCAACCCGTGCCAGCCTGGCAATCAGTCATCAGATCCGCGACCGTAAGCGCGCCGCCGACGGACTGGTCAACCTGGGCCACATCGCCCTCCAGCGAGGAAAGATCGATGACGCCCGCGCCCTCCTGCAGCGCAGCCTGACGACCAATCGCGAGCTGCGAAACGAACAGGGCATCGCCGACACATTGGGATTCCTGGCGCTGACCGATATCCAGACGGGTGACCTCGACACCGCTGCGCAACGACTCGAACAGTGCGTCGCCATCTGGGATGGGCTCGATGACCTGCAGGGTGTCGCCTGGGCGCGCGGCCAGCTGGGACTCGTCCGCTTGGAACAGGCCGAGTATCACGCCGCCTGGGACAACCTGATGGCAAGCCTCGTCATCTCGGAAGCGCTTGACTTTCGGAGCGAAATCTACCCCGTCTTCGATGGTCTGGCACGGCTGGCCAGCAACTACGGCCAGTGGGATCTCGCAGCCCAACTGGCCGCTGCCAGCGCAACGGTCCGCGAGGAGTCCGGCATTCGTCTATCACCTGCCGAGCAGGCGAGAGTTGACCAGCTTCATGGTGAGCTGCTCACGCTGCTGGGACATGCGGCCCTCAACGACATCTGGTCCCAGAGACGAGGATGGACACTGACAGTTATGACAGGTCGCATTCGGGAAACGCTCGCGCCGCTGCTAGCGGTGTTATCGAGCAACGGGTCCCCTGTCATGCAACCCGGAGGACACGCACATCCTCCCGTTAGGGAGGATGAACCGACCGACTAACGGCCGGCTAACGGGCACTCCATATCGTGGCGCTGTCGGATCGAACAGGATTTCAGGAAGGGACAGCGACATGGCTACCCGCCACGTTGAGACGAAGATCCATGAGGCAGTCGTCGAGGACTTTCGCAACACGCTGCGCGGCAGGTTGCTCTCACCCAGCGACGATGGGTACGACACCGCGCGCCAGGTGTGGAACGCGATGATCGACCACCGGCCAGCCTTGATCGCGCGCTGTGTGGGTGTTTCCGACGTCATAGCGTCCGTCCGATTCGCCCGGGACCATAACATGTTGCTCTCGATCAAAGGCGGCGGTCACAACGTCTCCGGCAAAGCCGTCTGCAACGACGGCCTGATGATCGATCTCTCGCCTATGAAGGGCATTCGCGTCGATCCGGTCGCGATGACGGCGCGCGCCGAGCCGGGGGTGCTGTGGCAGGAGCTCGACCACGAGACGCAGGCCTTCGGGCTGGCCACGACCGGCGGCGTTGTCGCGACGACCGGCATCGCCGGGCTCACGCTCGGCGGTGGACAGGGCTGGCTGGCCGGCAAGTACGGCTTCACCGTCGACAACCTGCTATCGGCCGATGTGGTGACCGCGGACGGGAGGCTGCTGCGCGCCAGCGCGGCGGAGAATCCGGACCTGTTCTGGGCGCTGCGCGGGGCTGGGCACAACTTTGGTGTCGCGACCTCATTCGAGTACCGGCTGCACCCGGTGCCGTCGGTGCTTGGCGGCATGGTAATCCATCCGCTGGATCAGGCGCGAGATGTGCTGCGCTTCTACCGGGAGTTCAGCGCCGCGCTCCCGGACGAGTTGACTGTCTTCGCCGGCATCCTGACGGCGCCGGATGGCAACGTCGTTATCGCTCTCGTGGCGTGCTACGCGGGTCCGACCGATGAAGGCGAACGCGTGCTGGCGCCGCTGCGCTTCTTTGGCTCGCCCGTCGCCGACACGATCGCGGAGATTCCGTACACAGCCATGCAGGCGCTGATGACCGGCGCCTGCCCATACGGGCGTCAGAACTACTGGAAGACTGGCTTGACGAACCAGATCACCGACGAGGTCATCGACGCCATGATCGAGTATGGCAGCCGGATTCCTTCCCCTCACACGGCGATCGTGCTGGGAGGCTTCGCCGGAGCCTATCTCCGCGTCGGCAGGACAGAGACGGCCTACTACCACCGCGACATGCAGTACGACTTCATCATCCTGTCGAGCTGGGAGCATCCGGCCGACTCGGATCGCAATATCCAGTGGACGCGTGATCTCTTTCAGGCAGTGGAGCCGCATCTGTCAGGCCGCGTGTATGTCAATGATCTCGGTGACGAGAGCGGCGATCGAGTGCGCAGCGCCTATGGCGAGAACTACGACAGGCTGGTTGAACTGAAGACGAAGTACGATCCGACGAATCTGTTCCGCCTCAACCAGAACATCAGTCCACGACGGCACTGACATGTCGGCGCGCCCGGCGATCATTGGATTCCGTCGCCCATATGCTGAAAGGACGACACGATGCCGTCACACGAACCGCCGATGCTGCACGAGCAGTTCGAATCCGCGTACAACGCCGGTGACATTGAGAGGCTGATGGCGCTGTACGAGCCCGAGTGCGCGCTGGTCGGCGCCCCCGGCTCGGTCGCCCTGGGAGCAGACCAGGTGCGCGCGGGCCTGGAAGGGCTCCTGGCGCTCAAGGGCCAGGCGTGTCTGACGACGCGAGAGGTCGTTCAGGTCGGCGACCTGGCGTTGCTCTCGTGCTCGTGGACGCTGGAGGGGACCGGCCCCGACGGCCAGCCGCTCACCATCGGCGGAGTCACCGCCGAGGTCGCCCGCCGTCAGTCGGACGGCCGCTGGCTGTACGTCATCGACAACGCCGTCGCGGACCAGACCAACAAGGCGTAACCGCCGCTACGAGGTAGACCAATGGCTATCACGCTTGCGTGATAGCCGTTGTGTCGTGGCGGCCGGTTTGCGTATTACGCGACGCCGCCGCGGCGAGGTTGCTGGTTGGCCCAGCCGATGAACGCTCCGCCGGCGGCAGGGATGCCGACGAACAGGTTGTAGTGCAGCAGCACGTAAAGGCTGCCGACCAGCCATTCGGCCAGGTCGCGGCTCTGCCAGGCGGCGATCGGAATCGCCGGCGCGAGCAGCGCCAGCGGCACGATGACACAGGCCCAGCCGCTACGAATGATGTGCGCGCCAACGACGCCGATGGCAAAGGCCAGCGCGATCATGACCGCCAGGTAATCGCCTTCGAGCCGCACACTTAGCAGCCAGCCGATGACCCACCAGACGGCGATCATGGCCGCCCCGAGCAGCAGGCGGCGGTAGGTTGTGTGCTCGCTGATGATCGACGGCATCGAACGCTCCAATCGCTTGCAGCACAGAGCCGATCCCCTCAATCTTACCGCCCGAACGGCGCCGTCTCACGCTCGGCGCCGGATCAGGTTCTCGCTCTTCTCTGAAGCGGGAGCGACGGTCACGTGGGCGCTGCCTGGGTTCACGGCGCTCGTGGCGTGGTGCACGCTGATCCGTCCGCAGAACGAGGTGACGCAGGCGGCGATGTTCGTGCTGGGCGGCTGGTGGCTGGGACGAGCGGTTAGCGGAGAAGGGGGCGACGCTAGGCGTGTGATGGACCGGGCGGTTGGCGTTGTGAGGAACGGGCTCTGCCCGCGATGCAGGCGATGATGGCCAGCAGCACGGACGGCATGAAGAACAGCCCGATGCTCAGCAGGCTCAGCATTGCCCCTCCCGCCAGCGCGATCGTCGAGAGCCACAGCAGCGTGAAGCCTGCCGCCGAGCCGGACGTGGCGTGCGTCCACGATCCGAACGCCACGCCGAAGAGCGAGACTGTCATGACGGTCAGGAACAGGATCAGCACGACCGAGAAGCTCTGACTCTCCAACATGCTCGTCGCGCCGCTGGACGTGACGATCGTGCCGTCGGGGCGTGTCTCCGCGCTCTCGATTCTGCCGGTCGGCCCGTAGAGCGTGAAGAGCAGCGTGGCGACACCGATCAGTCCCGCTGCCAGGCCACTGAGCATTTCGATGCGTCGCGCCACGATGCGCCTCCAATCCCAAGTCACTTCGACGCAACCATGCCGCAATGGTACTCCGGTCGTGCCCCGCGCTCCGTGCCTCGCAAGGCATCCAGGTGTGGAGCGATTGTGGTAATACTCCTCTCGCTCGACACCATCGTGAACAGCCACGCGTCTTGCTCCGACCAGGAGGGAATGGTTTCCATGAGCGTCTTGCGTTCCTCTGTGCTCACCGCTGACGTTGCGGTCGTGGGCGGCGGCGTGGCTGGCTCCAGTGTGGCAGCAGCCCTGGCCCAGGCGGGCCTGGGCGTCGTGCTGGTCGAGCGCGAGGCGCGCTTCCGCGACCGCGTGCGGGGCGAGAGTATTCACCCGTGGGGGGTCAAGCAGATAGGCGGGCTTGGCTTGCTTGATGTGGTGCGTGCCGCGGGCGCACAGGCCCTGCCTATCGCACAGGTATACGTCGAGCGCGCGCCGACTGGCGGCGTTCGTTGGGACAGCGCCGACCCCGGCTCTCCAGGCGAGTGGTCGGTCTACCATCCGGCGCTGCAGTCGGCGTTGCTCGAGTTTGCCCGGGACTGTGGGGTCCGGGTGCTGCGACCCGCGCGTGTAACGCAGTTCACTCGCGCAACCGACCTGCGGCTCGACGTTACGACCGAGCAGGCAGACTACGAGGTGCGCGCCCGGCTCGTGGTCGGCGCCGAGGGCCGGCAATCTGCCGCGCGTCGCTGGGTTGGAGCCGAGGTCGTCCAGGATCCCGTCCATCACCAGGTCGGTGGCTGCCTGCTGGATGGGGTGGCGCTGGCGGAAGACACCTTCCACGCGGCTGGTTTCACGGGCGGGGTTGTGCTGATCTTTCCCCAGGGCGCCGGTCGTGCCCGCGTCTACCTTATCGCCAACGAGTCTATCGTCGCTCCGCTGCGCGGACACGAACACGTCGCCGAGTTCATCGGACAGTGCGCAGCGATTTTTCCAGAGGGCGCGTTCGAGGACGCCTGTGCCAGCGGGCCACTGGCCTTCTACCCGAACGCTGACGTCTGGTCGGATCGCCTGTGCGATGATCGCGTCGTCTTGATCGGTGACGCCGCCGGCGCCAATGACCCGAGCGTGGGACAGGGACTCTCGCTGTGCTTCCGCGACGCTGGCGAGCTGCGTGACGAGCTGCTGGGCGATTCGAATTGGGATGCTGCTTTGATGGCCTATGCTGCCCGTCGCATGGAGTATTTCAGTGTATTGCGGAGCTACGCGCACTGGCGGGCGCTGTTGACCACGGACATCGGTCCTGAGGCGGATACACGTCGCGCGGGCGCGATGCGCGCTGCCGAACGCGACCCAGGGTTGGGCGGCTTCAATCGTTGGAACTTCCTATCCCATGGACCGAGTGGCTTGGTGGCGGACGAAGCCGCTCGGAGTCATTACTTCGGGGAGGATCTTGACGAGACATCGGCAATGGTCCAGATCACTCCGGCACTTCAATGACAATCGTATAGCTGAAGTCCAAGCCGTCGACCTGCATGGCGTAGCAGCCGGGGGCCGGGACGACGATGGCGCCGTGCCAGGTGCGCCAGTCGCCGTTGGGTGTGAGGTAGGTGGAGATCAACTTGAGTTCGTCGGCCTCCCGATCGATCGACGTTTCGAAGTCGAAGCGCACGGTGTGGTTGCCGTCGAGCTGTTGTCCGCGCACGAGGGCGGATCCGTCGTAGGCGGGGCTGGCGTACCAGACGACCTTGTAGCGGGCGAAGTTGTTGCTGCCGGCGCGGGCGCTGTAGCTGCGGTTCGTTTCGGCGTGGCTGATCTCGCCCTGCACGTAGATGGGCTCCTGGCCGAGGCGGAACTCTTCGCTTTGGCCGCATGATCCGTCAGGTGCAAGTGGCGGAGCGACGAAGGGGCGGGAACGTAGCTGCTGCCACATCGCGGCTTCCGACTCGGCCTGCGCTGTCCAGGTCGCCTCCACGGCGTCCATGCCGCGCAGGGGTGTCGCGGCTGGATCGGGGCCTCGTCCGACCGGTGTGCCGTTCACCGACGGCCATTCGCCATGCGACTCGTACGTCCCCGCGGGACTTGACCCGGCTGGGTGCGGCGACGCTTGCTGGAGGTCGTAGATTCTGACGGGATAGGGTTCAACATCTGGTCGATCGATGAGATGCACGATCAGTTGCAGTTCTCTCGATTCGGCGTCGAACGTCACTTGGGCGACGTTGGTGTAGCCGAACTCTTCGGCGTAGTGGTCGATCCATTGGAGATGCAGCACGACATGCTCGCCGTCGCGTTCGGCGCGGAGCTCGTGCGCCTCGGGATCCAGTGCGGCTGAGAGAACCGCGCCGAGGAGACGGCTCTGCAGCGAGTACTCAAATGGCACGTCAAGGTAGGCGAGCGCGTCGTCGGGACTCCAGGTCAGCAGCCTTTGCTGTCCGTCGAGCGCGATATGGGTGACGATTTCTCCGCGAGCGGTGATGTAGACGCCTTCGTCCTTGGCGCCGTCAGCGGACCAGCGTTGCCAGATGTCAGCGGTCCAGGCATCGATGGCGCTGTCGTGCTCGCCGAGGGCTTCGACGTTGACGACGATCTGTCGTTCCTGGTCGACTGGCACGGGAGCGAATACTTGCAGGATGGCGTTCTGGTAGTCCAGTAGCTCGATGTCGTCGCCGCTCAGCGGTGGCAGCTCAACAACCGGTGGCGCGCTGGCGGCGGTCCACACTGGGCGGTCGGCCCAGCCGGTGTGTGGTCCGGAAATCTGGCGCAGGTCCGAGCCGTCGGCGCTGATGCGGTAGAGCGAGAAGCTGTCGTTGGTTTCCTGTTCGGTAAGGGCGAGCCAACGACCATCCGGCGACCAGGCTGGCATGATGGTTGTCGCGTCCGGTATCTCAAGACGACTGGCGTCGCTGCCATCAATGTCCATAACGTACAGCTCGGCCGGTAATGTCTCATCAGCAGATCGCACCCGGCTCACGACGGCGATCCGGCTGCCATCGGGAGAGAGCGCGAAGCTGGCAGGCACGAACTCAGGTCCGCCCGCCACCACCCGACGTCCTGAGCCGTCTGCCTCGACCAGCACGAGTCCGTGAAAGCGTTCGACTGTGCCGGACACCTCAGTAGGCATGGCTATGCCCTGAAAGCTGCTGCGAATCGTTAGCAGCCGATTCCCATCCACTGTCCATTGCTGGTCGCTGTCATTCATGATGCCGTCCGCGCCGCTCGGGGAGAGCTCGATTCTGCCAGTCCCATCGCCGTTGACGACGAACAGGGTCGAGGTGCGACGCGTGACCTGTGT
>DATKCN010000342.1:0-15266 GCA_035513175.1 Thermomicrobiales bacterium | reverse complement strand
GGTCGTCTGCGGCATCACGACGACGGCTCCCGGATCGCCTCCGAAACGGGCTGCCGTCGAGCACGCGTTCACGGAGGCGCTCGATCTCCTCAACACGACCAGCGCCAGGTCGCTGACGATCCCGGAGATTGGCATCCGTGTTCCTGGGATCGAGTTCTCTGACGCTGCGGGCATCCTGGCTCTCATCCTCTCGGCGCGGATTCGCCAGGGCACGCGGCTGCATGAGGTCGTGATCGCCGGTCTGCATCACGAGTACCTGCGTCAGTGTCACGCGTTGCTGATCCGCGCGGGCGCGACGGCGGAGTGAATGCGATGTCGTTGCGCCGCAGCCGGTCCAAGACGCTGCTCGAGCGCTCAGTTCGTCGCCGCGTACGCTGGACTCTCAACAGCATCGCTGTCGGCCACGATCCGCCCATCGCTCAGCTCGAGCACGCGGTCGGCCAGGTCAATCAGCACGGGGTCGTGTGTGGCAACGATGGCCGTTACGCCCTCGCTACGCACCAGCGCGCGAATCAACGTCATGATCGTCCGCCCGGTCTGTGAGTCGAGCTGCCCCGTTGGTTCGTCAGCCAGCAGAATCTCGGGCTGATTCGCTAGCGCGCGGGCGATGGCGACCCGCTGCTGCTCCCCGCCGGACAGCTCGTGGGGACGGTGGCCGCCGCGTTCGCCCAGCCCGACGAGCTCCAGCAGCACGCGCACGCGTTCCTGCCGCACGGACACGTTCGTCATCGCCAGACGCAACGGCACCTCCACATTCTCGGATGCGGAGAGGATCGGGATCAGGCCAAACGCCTGGAAGATGAATCCGATCTTGTGCCGCCGCAGGTTCACCAGCTCCATCTCCTGCATCTCGGTTACGTCGGCGCCGTCGATCCAGACGTGACCCGCCGTTGGCCGGTCCAGCCCGCCCACGATGTTCAGCAGCGTCGTCTTGCCCGAGCCGGATCGTCCCTGAATAGCGACCATCTGACCGCGCATCACGCGCAGGTCGACGCCCCGCAACGCGTGCACGATGTTGTCGCCCATCGGATACTCGCGCGTTATCCCCTCGACATTCACCAGTGGGTGTATGCCGTCGCCCGGGCGACGCATGCGAGGGTTCCAGACCGAACCCGTCGCGTCGCCGTTCGGGTCGCTGATGAACGGGGAGGGGCGCGCTCCTGCCCTGCTCGGCGGACGCCACCGGTCCTGATCTTCGCTCACGAATCGCTCTCCTGCTCTCGTCCGGCCGGAACCTCGTCACGCCCGCGATCCGGCCAGATCCCTATGTGATCTCGTTCGAGCGCCAGCCGCACTCGGCGCTCCAGCTCCAGCGCGTCCACGTACTCGTTCGGCAGCTGCAGTCGACCCGCGCGGTCCAGCACGGCGAACTCCTCAGCGATGATCTCGTGCTCCCCCTCGGCGCTTGTCTCCGTCCGGCGCAACGTTTCGCTGCTGGTCCGGCCGTCGCGAATCGCCACGGTGCGCCCGACCTGTTCGGACACCAGCGGATCATGCGTCACGACAACCACGGTCACACCCAGGTCCTGACTGACGGAACGCAGCACCCCGAATATTTCGGTTGATGTGCTCGTGTCGAGCTCACCGGTGGGTTCGTCGGCCAGGACGACGCGCGGCGCATTGGCCAGCGCCACGGCGATCGCTACGCGCTGCTGCTCTCCGCCGGAGAGACGATCCGGACGGTGACCGGCGCGATTGCCAAGACCGACAATCTCCAGCAGCTCCAGCGCCCGAGCCCTGCGCAACCCCCTCGGCATGCCATCGAGAATCATTGGCATCTCGATGTTCTCCATTGCCGTGAGATAGGGCAGGAGATTGCGCGCCGTCTGCTGCCAGACGAAGCCGATCACCTGCCGCCGATACCGGGTACGTTCCCGGGCGTCCATGTTCAGCAGATCATAGCCACCGACCAGGGCTTTTCCAGCCGAGGGCACGTCGAGCCCGCCCAGAATGTTCATCAGCGTCGACTTGCCGCTACCCGACGCCCCGACGATCGCGATCAGCTCGCCCTGTTCGACAATCAGGTCCAGGCCCTGCAACGCGACGACCTCCAGATCAGCGACCTTGTAGATCTTGACGAGGTTGTCGCAGACGATCTGCGCGCCCGCGCCATATTCCGGACGTTCGGCCCGCGCGGCGCGGTCTCGCAGCGTTCTGAAGTCGAGGGATTCCGCTTCCGACGTAACCACTATTCCCCCACTCGTAGCACGCGGCCGAGGCTCGCCCGGCCCGTGATCGCGGTGGCGGCGGCAATTGCGCCACCGATGACGAACATCAGCCCAATCATAAGCGCCACGACTGTCAGCCAATCAATCCGCAACGCCACGGGTATTCCCGGACCGGTGAACGCGGTCAGATCCACCACGGGCGCGATCAGCCGCGCCACGCCGATCCCCAGCGCGAGCCCGGCGCCCACCGCGATCGCGAACGGCGGCACGAACTCGATCACGGTCAGTCCCGCCACCTGCGCCTTCGACAGGCCCAGCGTGCGCAGCAGTCCGTAGTCTCGCGTGCGTTCGTGCGCCGAGAGCGTCATCGCGATGACAACCGCAAGCGCGGCGTACAGCGCTGTGACCACGAGGCCGATCCGGTAGCCGCCCTGCACGCCCGCGATCAACGGCGATTCGTGCACCCGGGCGTATTCCTCCGCGCGCGATAACAGCATCGCGGACTGCGACTGCGCGCTCAACACCTCGACGATGGCCTCGTGGGCGTCGTCGGGCGCGCGCATGAGGAGCCAGGACGTGCGCAGCATGCGGCCTGGGTTCACCTGCTGAACCTGCCCGCGGGACGCGACCACGAACGACCGTTCGACCGACAGCCCGGGAAATCGCTCCCGCACACTGACCACTTCAAATGTCACGTCGCGACCGATGACGGTCAGGCTGAAGACATCGCCTGGAGCCAGCGCCCTCCCAGCCAGTGTCGGAGATACGATCGCCGGAATCGGATTCTCCGGCAGCCCGATGTTCACGGCCGGCAACTCGGCAGACAGCCTTGCCGGAAACTCAGGCGCGGCGTGGCGATCCGAATTGACACGCGCCAGCGCATCGACATCGACCGCGAGGAACTGCGCCGACGACAGGCTTCCACCCAATCCCGAGATCTGCGCGTCGTTGGCGAAGTGCGCCTCCGCGATCTCCTCGATTCCCGGAACGGCGGACATGTCGATGGCGCGATACAGGTAGCCCGACCCAAGCGGCTGCACGCGGTAATCTGCCCCGACACGCTGCCATGACGACTCGATCTGCCCGTCGGAGATGGTGTGCAGCAGAATCGATGAGAAGACCGCTACCGCCACAGACAGCAGCAGCACCAGCAGTGGCAGATTTGACGCGCCGCGATGGCGCGCCAGTCGGCGGAATCCCAGCGCCGGGACGATATCGCGACGCAACGCGGTCAGCAGCGCCAGCAAGCGGACCGGCAGCGGGTACAGCCGCAGCACGAGAGTCCCCGTCGCGACGCCCAGCAGCACGGGAACCGCCGCCAGATACGGGTCGAACTCGTTGAGCTGCGAGGTCGAGCTCGATCCGGTCAGGCCGCGTCGCCGGAACAGGAACACGCCAAGCAGCGCGACGGCGATGATCGACGCGTCCAGCACGATTCGCCGGGCGGATGTCCGTCGAATCGGCGTCTCCGCGCGCTCGTGCGATCCCAGATTACTGCGAGCGAGCGGCGCGGCAGACAGCGCCAGCAACGCCACTGTCCCGCAGCCGATCAGCGCCGTCGCCAGGATCGAGAGCGCCGTCAGCCGGCCATCGGTGACGATCACCGCCACGACGAAACCGGCGACGGCGGCTGGCACGCTCAGGACCACGCCCTCGGCAACCTGCCCCAGCAACAGCTGCCGCGTCGATCCTCCGCGACTCCGCATGAGCGACATCGTCTCTCGGTGGCGTTCCGCGGTCAGCGCGCCAACGAGCGCGATCACGGCGCATGCCACCCCCAACAGCCCGATCGACGTCATCGACAGAATGGCCTCGGTCAGGTTCCGCTGCGACTGGTAGCGGCGGAACACGTTCGAGAGGCCGGTGCGAACCGTCGTCTCCTCCGGGCGAGCGAACGTCGCGAAACCGTATTGAGCGTCGAGGCGGCGCACATCGGCGGATAGCTGGCCCAGCAGTCCGGCGTCGAGCGCGTCCGGGTTGACGAAGTAGCGCCAGCCATACCTGAACGCGAACGGCGTCTCCGCGTAAATCTGCGCGTAAGCGTCCGGCGCGATCAAGGCCGTGGCGAAAAAGTGGATAGTGTTGCCGTCGTCGTACTCGGCGGCCCGGTGTATCTCCGGATTGCCGAACCAGAACTCATCGTCAGTGTCGTTGACCTCCAGCAGGCCGACGATCTCCACCGCGAGGAAGCGATGCTGGTTGCGGGGCACCGCGCGCGCCAACGTGTCGGTCGATTGCGGCTCCATCACGAGGCGGTCGCCAATCCCGACCGTAAGCTGGCGCGCCGTCTCGCTGGAGATCATGATCTCGATCAACGGTATCTCATGCGCCAGGGACTGACCGGTGACTGTCCGGGTCGCTTCGATCGTCTCAGGGGTCACGGCCGGCCGCCTGCCCTGATCGACGCGTATGTGGGGCTCCACTTCGCTCTGGTGCCGCATGGTGATATAGCGCGGAGACGGCGCGGAGACGGTGCCCTCGAAGGCGACGACGCGGTACTGTACGGCGTCGACGATGTACGTGCGCCGTTCGATGATCGATTGGATCGTCGGCGCCAGGCTATCCTGGAACGCCTGCCCCTCCGCGTCGATCGGCGCATACATGTCCGGCGTGCCCGGCGCGATCCGAATGCCCCGGGACATGCCGATGTTGCGCTCGAACGAGCTTGTGATGCGCACGGCATGGGCGATGCCGTCATCCGCCATCGCGTTGAACAGCTTCGGGATCGACGCGAATACGAAGGCGGACACCAGCACGACGGCGACGATCGTTATCAACAGCTCGCGTTCCGACCGTGTGCGGCGCAGGACGGAACCAACAAACGCGAGGACGCCTGCTCTCGACGGCTGACTGTTCCGTGCGTCTTTGTCTGCCACGTCTATTCTTCACCCAGCCTGAGCACGGAGCCCAGCCCAATGCGCCGTAACAAGACCGCGGAGACCGCCACGACACCAGCCAGCGCAACCACTGTCACGAGCTCGAGCATGAGTATCGTGCGCCACGGGATCTGCACGATGACTCCCGGCATGACGGCTGAGGCATCCTGTGTCAACGTGACGAACGGGAGCACCAGCCACGCCAGCGTCAGGCCGAGCAGCGTGCCTCCAACAAGACTGACGCCGACCAGCAACCCGTTCTCCAGTGACAGCCAGCCGCTGAGCTGCCGGGGCGAAAGTCCCAACGCCCGGAGCAGCGCGAACTCCGTGATTCGCTCCCGCGCCGACACGGAGGCGCTGACGACGAAGCCAATCGCGGCAAACAGCCCCGAGGCGACGAAGCCCAGGGACAACGCTCCAATGATGCCCAGAGCCACCGGGTCAGTGCGCAGCGTGACGGCCCGATCGACGCGATCGAACACCCGCGAGCTGGAGTACGGCTCCTGCCACAGCGTTGACACGGCCTCGGCTCTGGCTGCTTCATCGACGTTCAGCCACCACTCGCCGGGGCTTATCACACGGGCGTCGCGGGAGAAGCGCATCATGGCGAGAGTCGGCAGGTCGATGATGATGATGCCGCCGCTGCGTTCCTCGATCGTGGGAAATGCGACGACCGAGCCGACAATCTCGACCACCTGCGGTCCGCCGCCGATGTCGAGCGGTATGCGATCCCCAACACTCGTCTCGGTCGACTGCAGGAAGAGATCGCTGACGACAACCGCGACCGACTCGAATGCGGGAGAGGCGCCAGCGCGCAGGTGAAAGTCGACTGGGACGCGCGTATTGCCGCGATGCGCTCCGGTCGAGAACGTCGCGGCCACGCGCCCAGACCGGTCATCGGTCGCGGGCGCAAGTTCAGGAGCCTCCAGCAGCCCACCGACAGCCGTCAAGCTGAAGCTCCAGTTTCCGGCGTCGCCCGTCGCTACCGATGTCCAGTCGTCCCCGATGACGCTGTCGCTGACCTCGATCCGGTCTATGGCGAACCGGCCGGTGATGGGCTGGTCCTGGGGGATGAGCACCCTGAAGTCGATCGCGGCAATCGTCAGTGGAAACTCCGGCGTTGCGACCTCGCCATTCCCGAGCTCGAACACCAGTGGAATTTCGACCCTGCCGTCCCACGCGCCAGGCTCGATCCGGGCTGACAGGCGACTGTGCAGCAGGCCACGTTGATCCTGAAACACCACGGTGATTCGCGGGCTCAAGCTCTCGAGCCAATCTGGAGGCGCGCCGTCCGAGACTGGATCGAACGCGAGATCAACATGCAACGCCAGACGGCGCGGCTCCCCTGGCAGCGGAACGACCGGCAGCGTCGGACGCGAGTCCACCAGGCGCTGCATCATCGCGTCGAAGTCGTCCATCGCAAGGTCCGGGCGGAACGCGACGACATTCGCCGCGGCCGCGTCAATCCCGAGCAGCCGTCCGGCGCCGGCCGACCGCGACACCGTCAGCACGTCCCGCGTGACGGGCATCGTCTCGGTTACCCCGTCGATGTGCTGGTGGGCGTCGGCCAGGTTGAGCGGCGTGATAGCGGTGGAAACGCGCCGGTCCGGAACAATGCGCACGTCGGCGCCGGTCTGGAAGTCCGCTTGATCGGCCTGGGACGCCGTCCAGGTGCTCGTGTACGACACGGCGAACAGCCCAATTGCCATCGCCAGCACGAGCAGCAGCGCCGCGCGGGCGTAGCGCGTCGGGCGTCGTGACACCTGCCACGCGCCCAGCGACGGCACCAGTCCGCGTGTGGTCGTCACCAGCCTGTCGATCGTGCGCGCGAGGAGCGGGATGACCCGCAGCGCCACGACCGCTCCGGCCAGCAGCCCGATCGCGGGTGCGGCGACCAGAAACGGATCCAGCCCAAGACGGCCTTGCACCGTTTCAGTGATCGGGGCGCCATAGCGCCGCAACTGCCAGTATCCCAGTCCCGCGATGGCCAGCAACGCCAGGTCAGCTCCCGCCCGCTGGGCGCCTCCGCGAGTCTGTTGCCTCCCACGGGCCGATCGTGCGTCGACGAACGAACGCGCCGACCGGTACGCGGGCAGTGTTAACGCCATCACGCAGGCCAGCGCGGACACCGCGGATAGCGCGTAGGCGAGGCCCGTCACCACCGGCTCGACCGCGAGGTCGATCGTCGTGAGCGGCCCGACAACGTTCAGCAGGCGCAACGACAGCGCCGCAATCCAGGGGCCCAGCATTGCCGCGGGCGCGGCCAGCAACAGCCCCTCCATGAACGCCATCACGCCGATCTGGCCGGATCCCCCGCCACGCGAGCGCAGCAGCGCGGTCTCCACGCGCCGCTGCTCAGTGAGCAATCCCGCGGTCAGCACCAGCGCATAGCCAGCGAGGATTGCCAGCTGCAACGTCAGGATCACGACGCCGGTGCGCGTAACCAGTAGCGAACGTTCGGCCGCGCGCAGTATGCGCGGCAGGGTAGTATTGACCGTGAACCGGTCGGCCGATCGAAGCTCGCTGTTGAGGCGGCCCTCAAGCTGCTCGACAGCTCCCCTGAACGCCGCGACATCGCCGACCGACAACGTCGTCCAGACAGGGTAGACCCGCCAGCGAGTCAGTGAGGTCGAGACGGTAACCTGGTTGTAGAAATCTGCCGGAGACACCACGAACGGCCCGTACGTGACAAACGATTGCCCTTCGACGATGCCGTTGAGATCGAGCTCGTCATCCCACCAGTAGGGATCGCTCGCGTCGTCAACGCGATAGATCCCTTCGACCCGCGTGGCGATCAGAAACCCGTCCTGCCGCCTGCTTTCAAGCACCAGCTCGTCGCCGATGGACAGCGAGAGAAGTTCCGCCGTCGACTCCGGGATCGCTGACGCCAGCACATCTCCCGATTCGCCGCTCGGCCATGCGCCCTCCACCAGCGTCGCATGCAACTGGACGTCGTCGAAGAAGGCGAACACACCCAGGTCCGTGACGATCTCGCCCGGCTGATCCGGAAGCGCGAACGAATCCGAGCGGCCACTGCGCTGGACGCTCGCGCCGCTGAAGCGAAACGCGTTCGATGACTGCTGGATGACGATGTCATCCATCGGCAGGAACTCGGCGCCGGTGATCCTGGCCGTGATCTCGACGTTCACCTCGGTCGCGGGGGCGTCGTGCAATGTGCGATGCAGACCGCTCTCGGCGACGGCGCCCGCGTAAATCGGACCAGCGGACAGCAGCGTCGTGGCCAGCACGATGACGAGCAATGCCGCTGCGAGGATCAGCCAGTCGGAGCGGGCTCGCATCAAGATGACACGCCACGCGGTGGCGAGCACGGGAATCATCGCTGCTCCAGATTTGCCTTGGATCGGCGCCGGTAGACATCAGCGGTCCGCGATGACGAGGGAGAATGACTGGACTCTGACATGCGGCAATGCTAACAGACATACGTTCAACGGGCGCCACCTGGTCCCCTCGTCGCGCGGGCGAGCGGACGTCTTCAGGGCCGCCGGACGCCGGCGATTGACGGTCAGGTGCGATTGGCCTCCGCGTCACCGTCCCACGACCAGCAGTGATCGAGCGCAAGCAGCCCGGGCTGACCTGGTTCGGCAGGGGCCACCCGCACAACCGTCTCCTGGCGGTCGAGCGATGTCGCCATGTCCAGGTGATCGGTCAGGAGTGTCGCGACGACGTGCAGCGTTCCTCCCGCAAGCGGAAGCCTCCGGATCGATCCGGTTGCGACACGCGTGTCCGGAGCATCGTCCGGCCGTTGACTGGCATTCGCCGCTGGAGGCAGCAGTTCCGGCAACAGCGTCGTCGCCGAGAACAGATGCGTGCCGGCGTCGTCGCGCAGATCGAGCCGCAGCGCCAGCCCTGTTGTTGACGTGTTTTCTGGAACCCGCATCAGCACGTCGATGCGCACGTCGCTGCCGCTCTCGATCGAGTCCAACGATGTCCCGTCGGGACCTGCCGCGCGCACGCGCAGCAGGCGCGCCTGGGGCGTGCCCTCCGCGAGCTGTCGTTCGTAGTGGTCGACCACCTCGTTGGAGGGACCGATGTCTTCCAGCAATCCGGCGGAAATCAGCGCCGCTCGATCGCAGAACCGGCGCACCGAATCCGCGTCGTGTGAGACGAACAGGATCGTCGTGCCGCGTTCCTTCAGCCTTTCGAGTGCGCGGAAGCATTTGGCTTGGAACGTCGCGTCGCCAACCGCCAGCACCTCGTCGATCACCAGGATTTCCGGGTCCATGTTCACCGCGATGCCGAATCCCAGCCGCGCGTACATGCCGGAGGAATAGTGCTTCACCGGCGTGTCGACAAACCGTTCCAGCTCCGCAAACCGCACGATGTCGTCATAGCGTTGGCTCATCTGCTTGCGGCTGAAGCCGTACAGGCTGCCGTTCAGGAAGATGTTGTCGCGTCCGGTCAGCTCCGGGTGAAAGCCCGAGCCCAGCTCGAGCATCGCGTAGGTTCGCCCGTTAACGATGACGCTGCCGTGGCTCGGTTCCAGGATGCGCGTGACCAGCTTGAGCAGCGTGCTCTTCCCGGCGCCGTTGCGGCCGATGATGCCAATCGTCTCCCCACGCCGGATGCCGAAGCTGATGTTGCGCAGCGCCCAGAACTCTTCCGCGATGCCACGTGGCCGGATGAGGCCGACGAACCAGTCCTGAAACGATGCCCGACGCTCGTGATGCAGCACAAAGCGTCGTGACACATCGCGGAACTCGATCGCGTAATCGCCGTGACGGGTCGCCATCGTTACATGTGCTCCCCAAGGTGACGGCTGACCCGTGCGAACAGCAGGAATCCGACGACGGTCATGATGAGCGCGGTCGCGAAGGTGCGGGCCATGAACAGCGGGTCCGGAACGCCGCCGTAATAGAGGATCGTGTGTAGCTCTGCCACGATAGAGGCCATCGGGTTCAGCCAGTACATCCACGACACGAGCACCGGATCGACGACATCCTCGACCCGGTAGAAGATCGGTGTGAGGAAGAACCACGCAGTCAGCCCCACCCCGACCAGCACCGTCGTGTCTCGAAAGTAGATGTGGACCGCCGAGAGAATCAGCACCAACCCGATCAGGAAGGTCGCCTGCACCAGGACGATAACCGGCAGGTAGAGCAGCCAAGGCGTGAACTCGAGTCGGTACAGCGCCATGAACGCGAACAGGACCGGGAATGCCAGCACGTAGTTCGCCATGTTCGACGCCACCACCGAGATCGGCAGCAGCATGCGCGGGAAGTACACCTTATTGATCAGCGCGGCATTGTCGACCAGCGCCGTCGTGCCCCCCGAGACGCTCGTCGCGGTCCAGCTCCAGGACAGCAGCCCGATCAGCACGAATACAGCGAAGTTCGGGATCGTTTCTCCTAGAAGCTGGGTGAATACGAAGGTGAAGACGAGCATCATCAGCAATGGGTTGAGCAACGACCAGAAGAATCCAAGGATCGAGCTCTTGTAGCGAACCTTCAGGTCCTTAGCGACCAGGTTCCTGATAAGGTCGCGGTAGCGCACGAGCTCGATTGCCTGATTGACCAATGCGCACATCCCCCCGCGCGCCCCTCGCTGTGACGCGACATCGCAGTATGGCCCATCACGTCGGGGAGCGCCAACTGCGCCGGATCCTGTTCCGTCTCAGCCGCGCCGGATTGCTGCCGCAACGTGATAGACTCGCGGGCGGTACGATTAGCCCGCGGAGGACCTGCAGGCGAGACAGGCGGAGTCCAGGGCTGGAACTGGCTACCCATGGCATCTCGCGGCGCGCGCGCGATTCGTCGACATCGATCTGCCGCCATCTCCGCCGCTTTGATCGTGGCTATCCTCGCTGCGACGAGCGGCTGCGGCGCTCAGGCGCCGGCCGACGCTCAGGAGCTGGCTCCAACCGGCACGCCGACCGCTCCTGTCGCGGCGATGGCAACAGCCACACCTCCCGCAACACCGACACGTCCCGCAACCGCGACGAGCGAACCGATCGCCGAGCCCACGCCAACCGTCGATGACCCGTTCACGCCATTCGTCGAAGATCCTGACGATCGCAAAGAACCGGGAGCAGCAACCGAGTCTGTGGACATTGGCGACGAGCTGCCGGTCGAGTTCGACTTCGGCGAACTCCAGAGTCGCATCCTGTCGCTCATCGGCGACATCGACGGCGATCTTGCGGTCGTCGTAACCCTGCCCGACGCAGGGATTCTGTTTGAGCGCGACAGCGTCGAGCCGATGGAGTCGGCCAGCCTGTACAAGCTGGCGATCATGGTCGAGCTGTTCCGCCAGCGCGAAACCGGCGAGCTGTCGTTCGACGACTCCATCGTGATGCTCCCGGACTACTTCCGCGAAGATGATGGCGTCTACGATTCGGAGTGGATCGGCACGAGCGCGGACCTCGGTTCGCTGCTTACCACCATGATCGTGCTGTCCAGCAACGTCGCGGCGGCTGCGCTGTTGGCCAGGCTGGGCAACGACGCGATCAATCAGACGATGCGCGACTTCGGCCTGCACGATACGGTCATCCGCTGGACCCCCGGAATCTGGGCGCCGGCGGCCAGCGGGCCGAGCGTCGAGCAGGGCCTGCCCGACAACACCCTCCGACGGCCTGC
Source organism: Thermomicrobiales bacterium (assembly GCA_035513175.1). GTDB lineage: Bacteria > Chloroflexota > Chloroflexia > Thermomicrobiales > CFX8 > DATKCN01. Next base: position 3,632 of record DATKCN010000342.1, on the reverse strand, counting down.
GACGGTCTCCGACCAGACAGGAGAGGGGGCGTCGTCCGAGCACACGACCCGCGCGGACCAGGCGCTGAATGTCACGACGGCGGCCGACGTGGCCGCGCTCTTCATCATGTTGCTCAATGGGAGTGTCATCAGCCCCGAGGCCAGCAACGAAATGCTCGACCTCCTATCACGTCAGGCTGTCCGGGACCGGTTGCCCCGCTACCTGCCGGACGGCACGGTCGTTGCGCACAAGACAGGCAATTGGGACGGGCTCGTGCACGACGCGGGGGTTATCTGGGCGCCGGACGGCCCGATCATCGTGGTTGTGCTGAGCGACATCTCCGACGAGGGACGCGCCGTCAAGCTGATCGCGGATATCGCGCTTGAGGCGTATCTGTTCGAACGGTAAGGTTCAGCAGCCGGGGGCGATCCACGCGGTGGACGCGATCAAGCGGTGAGCAGACGTCTCGACATAACGGTGCCGAGCGCGCACCGAACGGCGGCCAGCAGTCCGTCCATGCCCGATTCGCGCAGAATAACTCCCAGAAACGAGCTGCCGTCGACCTGCAGTCGGTGGATCGAGCCCGGTCCCTTCGCGACGAACAGCACCCGTGGCACGCCGTCGAGGCAGCTCGTGCGCATTTCATCGAGCAGGCCGAACGCGCCGCTGCCTCCGAGAGTCGCGTCGAGCACGACGATATCGGGAGCCCACGTCTCAATGGCGGCCAGGGCGGCGTCGCGGTTGGAAACAATCTGGAGTTCAAACGAACCCTCAAGCGCCGCGCGCGCCCTTCTGACGAAGAAGGCGTCGTCGTCAACGATCAGAACTCGAGCGGTCATTGGTTGACTCACTGTCTCGTATCAATCCGAATCGGCCGAATCGGCCGGGCGGCGATTTCCGTTCTGAATCGGCTGGCCGCTACTCGAACCCTGGGCCACGCCGCATCCATTTCGAGTGTAGCCAGGCGCGTTGAGACGGCCATCCCCCCATTAGGCACAACTCGACAAGGGACTGTCGCACAAAGGTGGCGACCGATGTCCCGGGTACCTGGCCATACCGGTCCGAATGGGCTGGTTTTCGCTGCCTCGACACGAATGGTGACCGTGATGTCACAGAATAGCCGGTGACTTCCTATCGCAGATCACGCATGGAAGGTCGGAACAGCGCCGTCACGACACCAGCGGTCACCAGCGCTACGCCGCTCAGCGCGAAGGCGGCCGTCAGCCCTGCGAACTGCGCGATCGTTCCCAGTGTCAGCAGGCCGATCGGCATCAGCCCGTTCACCATCGACTGCGCCGCCAGCGCCCGGCCACGAAACCGATCCTCGGCGAACGTCTGCACCAGTGTGTCGCTCTGGATAATGTACAGCATCTGGAAAAACCCGCCGATGAACAGGCCCGACATGATCAGGTACGCGGACTCGCCAGCGGCGACCACCAGCATCCCTATCCCGAAGCCAATCATCGATATCCAGATCGTGGGACCGCGCAGGTTCCGGCCGGCCAGCATGCCCGCCGCCAGCGTGCCGAGCATCGCTCCAGCGCCGCCGACGCCAAACAATAGGCCCAGCATGCTCGCGCCACCATTCAGCACGTCACTGGCGACCGCCGGCAGCAACGCCACGTGAGACAGCCCGAACAGATACGGCACGATGTCGTTGACGAGCGCCGCGCGCAGCATCAGGTTCTGTCTGATGTACGCTACCGCGTCTACAATATCGCCACGCACCGACGGTCGAGACGCGGGCTCCAGCGGCCCCTGTGCGCTCACCGACACAACGGCCGCGACGAGCAGCGGCACCAGCAGCACCAGCCCCGCCGCCGGGGCGTAGATGCCCACGCCAAGCAAAAGCGCCGCAGTCACCCCCGACACGTCGAGCAGGAAGCCCGCGAGCGCGGGCGTCACGATGCGCATCACGTTGCCCATCATCGAGTTGACCGCGTTCGCGCTCTGCAGGTTGACCATCGGCACCAGCCCGGGCAGCAACGATGAGTGCGCCGGATACGCGAACGCGTTCCCGATCCCCATCAGCACGACCGTGACGGCGATGACGGGCACGTTCAGGTGACCGAGCATCGAGAAGATTCCCAGCGCCAGCAGCCCCACCGCCTGCGACGCGAATTGAAGTGAGAGAATCACACGCCGGTCGATCCGGTCGACGATCACCCCAACGAGCGGCGCAAGAAGCAGTTGCGGGACCATCTGCATGAACGACACGAGTCCCAGCAGAAACCGGCTCCCGCTGATCTCGTACACGATGTAGCCGATGAGCGTCGCCTGTAGCGCCCGTCCGGACATTGCCAGCGCCTGGACCCAGAAGTAGCGCCGAAATGGAGGCGACGACCAGGCCGCCAGCGCGCGCGACTGCCTCATTTGCGCCAGGCGCCCCGATTGACCGGTCACCGACTCCACACCCTCACACGCGCGACCATGCCCTCGCCCAAAGCCAAGGCAAGCGGAACACTATAGCACCGCCGCCCGATCGCGAAACAAGCTCGATTGACCGGTTCATGCGAGCGGATGGAAATCCATGGAGCATGCGCTGCTACGCGCCGCCAACGCGCTGTGCCTCACGACCGGGTCGGATTCGATGCCCATGCCGGCGCCGACCCGCGTCGCCCTGAACGCCACCATCGATGTCGCGGCGGGAGGCATTCTGCTGGGCATCGAGCTGTGTTTCGACAGCGCGGAGCTCGACGCGGAAACCGCCATGCAGCGCTGGACCGCGCGCGGACGTGGCGCCATACGTCAGAATCGACGGCGACAATACTGCCCGCATCGCGCTTTCTTCGGAGGATCCTGGCCCGATCCGCTCGGCGCCGGCCGTCGTCACCGCCGAGATGGAGAGCTGCGCCTTGGTCGAGGTCTTGATTCCGGGCCGCGGACATGGTTACGAGATCTCGTATTCCGGCTGCAACCACTGATGGCGCATACACCGGCCCGGCGGGTCGGATCCCTGGGTCTGTGACGTCGAGCCCTGGACGATGACGATCACGCCTGCCCGCGCCGCGCCAGCTCGAACAGCACGATTCCGGCTGCCACGCTGACGTTCAACGAGGTCGCCGTTCCGCGCATCGGGATGCGCACGCACGCGTCACATCGACGCGTGGTCTCGTCGGGCAACCCCTCGCCCTCATTTCCGACAAGGATAGCCAGCGGGAATCGCTCGTCGAAGTCCCACAGGTCAACACTTGCTCTGGCCGATGTCGCGATAGTCTGCACGCCGCGCTGGACCGCCCATGTGAACACGTCGTCAATCGTGCCCGCGACAGCGACCGGCAGCTCGAACGTGGTCCCCAGGCTGGCTCGCAGCGCGCCCGGATGACTCGGACCCGCGCCGCCGCGCACGATTACCGCCGCCCCGCCCGCCGCGTCCGTCGCGCGGATCAACGTCCCCAGATTGCCGGGATCGCGCACGTCGTCCGCAACCAGGTACAGCCCGTCAGCTTCCGGAAGCAGTGATTCGAGAGAGAGGGGACGCCACCGCACGATTGCCGCGATGCCGACCGGATTGTCCCGCGACGATATGCGCTCGAATTCGGAAGCTGTCAACGTAACATAATGCTCGATCAGATCGCTGGCGCCTGCTATGGTTTCCTTCGCCACGTCACTCCGCAGACGCGTTGGATCGATGATCACCGCTTCGAGTCGA
>DATKCN010000341.1:0-2008 GCA_035513175.1 Thermomicrobiales bacterium | reverse complement strand
GCCGGGGTCGACCGCCTGCTGACGCCGGAACTGGTCGAGCACGACATCATCATCACCAACTACAGCGGCGCGCAGGCCAGCAACATGGCCGAGCATATTATGGCGATGATGTTCGCCTTTGCGCGCGCGTTGCCGCTGCTGATCCGCCGTCAGATGGCGAACGAGTGGACGAAGCAGCCGCCGGACGAGCTCCCGCGCCTTCCGCCAACCCGCTATTTCTCGCGCTTCACGGTCGAGCTGAGCCGTCAGACGCTGGCGATCGTGGGGCTTGGGCAGGTCGGGCGCGAGCTGGCGAAGGACGCCAAGGGCGTCGGCATGCGGGTGCTCGGGTCCCGGCGGCGACCGGGCGCGCTGCCGGAAGGGGTCGACCGGCTCTACGGGCCGGAGGACTGGTTCGAGATGCTGGCGGAGGCCGACCACGTCGCCATCTGCGCGCCGCTGACGTCGCGCACGCAGCACCTGTTTGGCGAGGCGGAGCTGAAGGCGATGAAATCGACCGCCTACATCTACAACACTAGCCGGGGCGCGATCATCGATCAGGACGCACTGCTCCGGGCGCTGGAGACCGGGGAGATCGCCGGGGCCGGACTGGACGTGACGACGCCGGAACCGCTGCCAGCGGACTCGCCGCTCTGGCAGATGCCGAATGTGCTGATCACCTGCCACACCTCCGGCGCGTCCCCGCACATCGAGGAGCGCGGTTTCGAGATCGTCGTGGAGAACATCCGCCGCTACCGGGCGGACGAGCCGCTGCTCAATCTGGTGGACAAGCGCGAGGGCTACTGACGCGGTTCACGCCAGTTCACCGCGCGCATAACGGAACAACGGGGGGGCGCCGTAGGGGCGCATGGCAATGCGCCCGGCTGGCCCACATGCCCGTGGATCGGCAGCGCCGTGTCCGACCGCTCGTGCTGGCCCGACGGGGTTGGGTATCCAGCCGGGCGCATTGCCATGCGTCCCTACGCGAGGTCGGGTTTCGTGTTGGCCGTGAGTCGTGTCGTGTGTGCCAGCGTGTGCGATGGCGTCAGGTCCGCACGATCTCGTGCAGGCGGGCGGCGACGTGGTCCAGTTCCTCGCGGGTGACGTGGGTCGGCTCCAGGTAGAACCAGCCCTCGTCGGTGTGATGGGCGCGGGGCTTGATCGACGGCGAGCCGCTGGTCAGCTCCCGGCAGACGCCCGCAGCGTCGATGCCGGTCGTCTCTGCGTTCACCTCCAGCTTGACGCGCGTCACCGGCTGGCCGACCTTGTCCTTCTCCAGCGACACGCGCACGCCCCGAAGGTCGTGCAGCTGGCTGGCGAGGTGCGCGGCCTTGGCCTGCTGCTCCTCGGCCCAGTCGTCCAGATCGGTCGCGATGCGCTCTTCGAGGGTGGCCATCATGCCGATGACGGCCTCCTTCCCGACCTTCATCGGGCGGCCGATGCCCCGGTTCTGCAGGTAGACGGCCTCGACCAGATCGCGCCGCCCGCAGACGATGCCGGCGGTCGGGCCGGAGAGGTACTTCTGGCCGCTGAAGACCATCAGGTCGGCGCCGCTCGCCACAAGCCTCTCGATCTGGTGATCCTGGGCTGCCCCGTCGATGATGACAGGCACGCCCGCCTCGTGGCAGATGTCGATGAACTCCTGCAGCTGGACGAACCCGTACTGAGCCGTGTGGTGGGAGATGACGAACATCGCCGCCGCCGTGCGCTCGTTCAGCCCGGCGCGTAATGCCGGGGCGCGCGTCTGGTTGACCGTGCCGACCTCGCGCACCGTCGCGCCCGCCAGCCGGATCATCTGCTCCAGCGGCGCGCCGAAGTTGACGCTGTGCCCCTTCTGCAGCAGCACCTCGTTCTTCATGCCGGTGGTGTCCGGGAGCTGGAAGACGCGGCCCAAATCGTTGCCGGTCATGCAGGCCGCGACGCTCAAGGTCACGCCGGACGCGGCGCAGGCGGTCAGCGTGCCCGCTTCGGCGCCGCTCCAGGCAGTGATGACGTCCCCGGCGCGGGCGAAGAGCTGGTCCATGTCCCA
>DATKCN010000340.1:0-2826 GCA_035513175.1 Thermomicrobiales bacterium | reverse complement strand
CGACAGGATCCTGAAGGACTACGGCTTCGGCCGCGCCCATCACAGGGTCATCCATTTCGTCGGCCGCCACCCCGGCATCTGTGTCGCCGAACTGCTCGACATTCTCAGGATCACCAAGCAGAGCCTCGGCCGCGTTCTCAGGCAGTTGATCGACACCGGGCATGTGCGCCAGCAGTCGGGAGCGGTCGACCGCCGCCAGCGGCTGCTCTATCTGACGCCCCGTGGCCAGGAGCTGCACGAGCGGCTGATGGCGCCGCAGGCCGCGCGGGTGCGTGCGGCGATTGCCGCGGAGGGGCTGGACAGCGGCGCAGCCAGCCGCGACATGCTGTTCCGGCTGGTCGACGCCGGCGACCGCAATCACGTGCTCGCCCTGCTCGATCGGGCGGCCATGCGCAAGACGGCCTGACGTGGGAGCCATGGCAACGATCGATCCAGCGGCGCCGCATATCCTGGTGGTGGACGACGACCGCCGCATCCGCGAGCTGCTCACCAGCTATCTCGCCGGCAAGGGCTTCCGGGTGACGGCGGCAGGCGATGCCGGGCAGGCGCGCGAGCGCATGAGGGGCATGGCGTTCGACCTCCTGGTGCTCGATGTCATGATGCCGGGTGAATCGGGGCTCGAACTGGTGCGCAGTCTCAGAGCCGCGGCCGACGGCGTGCCGGTGCTCATGTTGTCGGCGCTGGCCGAGAGCGGCGACCGGATCACCGGGCTGTCGTCGGGCAGCGACGACTATCTCGCCAAGCCGTTCGAGCCCGCCGAGCTGCTGCTTCGCATCCAGAGCATATTGCGCCGGCAGCCAACGCGCGCCGCGCCGACGGAGGCCAGGTTCGGCGCGTGCACCTTCAATTTCGAACGCGGCGAGTTGCGCCGCGGCGACGAGCCGGTGCGGCTGACCAGCCGGGAGCGTGATCTCATGCGCCTGTTCGTCCACAAGGCCGGACAGACGCTGAGCCGTAACGAGCTGGCGCAAACCCCGACGGAAGGCGCGCGCAGCATCGACGTGCAGATCAATCGCCTGAGGCGGAAGATCGAGGACGATCCGTCCATTCCGGTTTACCTGCAGACTGTCCGCGGCGCAGGCTATATCCTGCATCTCGATTGAGATGACTTCCCGGCACCTGGAGGGGCATCGATGGCAACGGCATCAGACGGCAAGGCAATGCGCGGGGCGCCCTATGGGCTCTATTGGCGCTTCAACCGCTTCCTCGAGCGTTATCTTCCCGCCGGACTGTACCCGCGCTCGCTCATCATCGTGATTGCGCCGGTCATCGTATTGCAGGCGATCATGGCGACAGTGATCCTCGACCACCATTGGGAGAAGGTCAGCCGGATGTTGTCGAGATACGTCGCCGGGGAAATGGCGTTCATCATCGCCAGCTACGAGGCCTCGCCGAAGACTCCGGAGACGGTCCAGCAGCTGCAGGCGTTTGCCGGCGAGCACCTCGAACTCGACCTCGATGTTCATACCGGCGCCAGCCTGCCTCCGCCCCTGCCGGCGCAGCGGTTCTCGATGCTCGACCACCAGCTGACGGCTCACATCGAGCGGATGGTCGAGAAGCCGTTCTGGATCGATACCGCGCAACCGAACCTTCTGGAGGCGCAGGTGCTGGTCGAGCCGGGTGTCGTGTTCCGCTTCGTGACCCGCCAGAAACGGGCCTATGCCGCCAACACGCCGCTGTTCTTGTGGTGGCTTGGAGGGTCTAGCCTCGTACTGCTGCTGGTTGCGGTGGTGTTTCTGCGCAACCAGATCCGGCCGATCCTGCAGCTGGCGGACGCTGCGCAGAGCTTCGGAATGGGCCGCAGCGTCGAGGAGTTCCGGCCGCGCGGCGCTGCCGAGGTGCAACAGGCGGCGGCGGCGTTCCTCAAGATGAAAGAGCGCATCGAACGTCATGTCGAGCAGCGCACCGCCATGCTGGCCGGCGTCTCCCATGACCTGCGCACGGTGCTCACCCGCTTCAAGCTCGAGCTCGCATTGCTCGAGGACGGGCCGCAGCTGCAGGCGCTCAAGGAGGACGTGGACGAGATGCAGCGCATGCTGGAGGGCTACATCGCCTTCGTGCGCGGCGACGGCGACGAGCGCTCGAACGAGGTCGATGTGGCGGCGCTGCTGCAGAGCGTCGCACACGGCCTGGAGCGCTCCGGGCAGAGCATCGTGGTGGAGGTCGAAAGCCCGCTTTTCGCCTCGGTGAAGGCGGACGCGCTGAAGCGCTGCATCGGCAACCTGGCCAGCAACGCCGCACGCCATGCCGCCACCGTCAGGCTTGCGGCTTCCCGCGTGGGCCCGCATCTCGTCTTCACCGTCGACGACGACGGCCCCGGCATTCCGCCGGCTGAGCGCGAGGCCGTGTTCCGGCCCTTCGTGCGGCTCGACCATGCCCGCAACCAGGATAGCGGCGGCGGCGGCCTCGGGCTGACCATCGCCCGCGACATCGCCCACAGCCACGGCGGCAACGTCCGCCTTGAAGACAGCCCGCTGGGCGGCCTGCGGGCCGTGGTGACGATTCCCGTTTAGGCCGGCTGCCGAAACGCCTCGATTGGCTGGCCATCCTTCGCAGCTGAGCTGTTGTCTTGGAAGGGCTTCCGTGAAGGTGACCGACCCGAGACACAGGTGATGGTTTGTACCGGACACATGGTTAACACCTCCCGCATCCTGACGGTGACGGACCAGGCTTCGCGCCAGCTCCTCGTCATGGCCGGACAGAGGCTCGGCATCAAGGAAGTCGACGAGGGCATTTGGCTCGTCAGCTTCATGCACTATGATCTGGGATATATCGACCTGGAGCAGAAAACCTTGCAGACCATCGACAACCCGTTCGGCACGAGGT
>DATKCN010000339.1:0-10024 GCA_035513175.1 Thermomicrobiales bacterium | reverse complement strand
GAGCGCGCCGCGCAGATTGTTGTGTTCGGCGTCCAGCCGTTCGAGCCACTCCAGTTGGCGCGGACCGTGCAGGTCAGCGGCGGCCCCCGCCGCCAGTTCGACGAAAAACACGGCGTGCAGTCGCAGCGCGGCGTCAGTCTCACGGTGTGCTTCGAGTTGCTCATGGGCGTACTCGCGAATAGTCTCGAGCAGCGCGAAGCGCGGTGGCTGGTCGACCGATGAGATTCGAGATGGCGCCGGCTGTTGACGCAGCAGGCTCTGCTCCGCAAGTGTCGTGATGCTGTCCAGCACCACCACTTCATCCGCCTCCGGCATGAGCGCGGCGGAGGCGTCGATGCCGAAGCCACCAGCAAAGACGGCCAGCCGGCGGAAGAGCGCTTGTTGCTCGGGGCGCAACAGGTCGTAGCTCCAGGCGATCGCGTCCCGCAGCGTGCGCTGCCGGTCCGGCAGGTCTCGCGCTCCCCCGGTCAGCATCGGAAGCCGCCGTTCCAGCCGATCGAGCAGCGCACGTGGCGGCAGCACCTTTGCGCGCGCAGCCGCGAGCTCGATAGCCAGTGGCAGGCCATCGAGGCGCCGGCATAGGGTCGCAATGATCGCCGCGTCCGCGTCCGTCATGATTATGTCGGGTCGAACCTCACGTGCCCGATCGATGAACAGCCGCACCGACGCGTTCGCGTTCACCTGTTCGAGCGTATGCGTCGACGCGTCTGGAGTGGGGAGCGGAGCAAGCGCGAATTCATACTCGCCCCGCACGCGCAGCCGAGCGCGGCTGGTCGCGAGAACGCACAGGGAGGGACAGCGGGAAAGCAGAAGTACGACAAGGTCAGCTGCATCCAGCACGTGCTCGAAGTTGTCCAGAACGAGGAGCATGCGCCGGTCCGCGATGGTTTCGAGCAGGCTGGTCGTTAGAGACTTGTCACGCCCCGCTCGCATCCCGAGCGCCTGCGCCACCGCGACGGCGACCTGCTCCGGAACTGTGATCGGAGCCAGCGAGACGAACAGCACGCCATCCGGGTACGCGTCCGACAATCGTCCAGCGCACTCCAGCGCGAGCCGCGTCTTTCCGACTCCGCCAGGGCCGGTCAGCGTCAGCAGGCGCGCCGCATCCCGATGCAGCAGATGACAGACTGTTTCGACCTCGTCCTCTCGCCCGATGATCGGCGTCAGCGGAGCAGGAAGATGGCGCGGAGGCCCCGGAGTAACGGCTGGCATGCGCATGCTCAATTCAGACTGTGGTCGACCTCACGCTGATAATAGCGCACGCAAGCCGTGTCAGAACCCCGTGGCGCGTGGGTCATGGTGGCATCGGCGGGAGATGGTGCGCCGAGTTGTCGCGCCGCGCTCGAAGCGTCGTTCGTTCGGACCGGATATCTCGTTTCAGGGGCGCTGAACTTCCGTCTCAGCAGCTGGCGCGGGCAGGCATCTAATGCCGGAGCGCTGGAATGAAGTGCCCTCATCGGGCGTTGCGTACTCAGGATAATCGTTTCGCATTGAGAGAGGTTCATCGACCTATGGCGACAATTCCCACGGAGTATCGCGACCTGCTGGACCGCCCGATCCTGGTGTCGCTGGCAACCATCCAGCCGGACGGGCAGCCGCAGGTGCATCCGGTCTGGGCCGACTTGGACGGCACGCATGTGAGGGTTAACACCGCCCAGGGCCGCCGCAAGCACCTGAACATGCAGGAGCGTCCGAAGGTGACCGTGCTCGTCACCGATCCGGACGACGCGTTCCGCTGGATGGAGATTCGTGGCACGGTCAGGAAGGTCGCGACCGACGGCGCGGACGCCCACATCGATAAGCTCGCCAGGGACTATATGGGCGTCGAGGTCTACCCCAACCACAGGCCGGACGAAAGCCGCATCATCTGCTACGTTGAGCCGACGCGGGTCATTGCGTCCGGGTAGGCAGCGAGCGGGACCATAACGTCGCGAGAGACACGTGGAACGTGCATGAGTGGGGGGACCGCCAGAGACGATGGGTGAATCCGAAGCGCACGTTCGACTTTCCACTTTCCACTCGAGCCCCCCGACGATTCTCGCCACATTCGCGCACCCCGACGATGAAGCGTTCGGCAGCGGCGGCACGTTCGCGCGCTACGCGGCGGCCGGTTCGCGGGTTGTGCTGGTCTGCGCCACGCGGGGCGAGGTCGGCGAGATCAGCGATGCCGCGCTGGCGACGCCAGAAACACTGGGCGACGTGCGCGAGGGGGAGCTGCGCTGCGCGGCGGCTGCCCTCGGCATCAGCGAAGTCATCCTGCTCGGCTACCGGGACTCCGGCATGGTCGGGACGGCTGACAACGCGGACGAACGGGCCTACGTCAACGCGCCATCCGACGAGGTTGTTCACCGGCTGACCGGCGTCATCCGCGCCGAGCGTCCGAGCGTGATCGTGACCTTCGACCCGACCGGCGCCTACGGCCATCCGGACCACATCGCGATCCACCACCACTCCGTCGCGGCGTTGCGCGCGGCGGCTGACGAGGCTTTCGCGCCGGAGCTTGGCCCGTCCTGGCAGGCGGCGCGGCTGGCCTACGTCGCGCTGCCCCGCTCCGCGTTCCGGCAGATGCGCGACGCGCTGGCCGCGCAAGGGGACGACGTGACGATGTTCGAGCGGTTCGAGGAGGCCGGGGTCGGGTCGGAGGATGACGAGCTGCACATTCGCATCGATGTCTCCGCGCACGTGGACGCGAAGAACAGGGCGTTCGAGTGTCACCGCACGCAGTTCGGCGGCGACTCACTGTTCGAGCGCGTGCCGGCCGAGCTGATGCGGCAGATCATGAGTCAGGAGTACTTCACGCTCGGCTGGCCGGCGCGCACGTCCGGCGACGAGCAGGCGCCGTTGCTGGACGGCTTGCTGGCTGGGCTGTAGCCCCGTTTCGCCGATCACTGGCGCTTCACCGCCCCGCGACCGCATACTACCCGCGCCGAGCGTGACGGCCGGGACCTCCCGGCTCCAGAAGGGCGTCGGGCGTTGCGATGACCGTTGAGATTGCGATCGTCTTCGGCATCCTGCTGCTGGCGCTCGTGGGCTTCGTGCTCGACCGCTTCCCGCTCGACTTCGTCGCGCTCTCGGTCATGGCGACGATCCTGGTGTTGGGTCCGGTGCTCGACGTGACGGCCGAGGAGGCGATATCCGGCTTCGCGCATCCGGCAACGATCACGGTGCTGGCGGTATTCATCCTGGCCGGCGGGGTGCAGCGCACGGGGGCGATCAACCTGCTCACCCGCCGCATGATCCGCCACGCGGGGGACGGCGAGGTGCGGCAACTGCTGGCGGTCATGCTGATCGTCGCGCCCTTCTCCGCCTTCATCAACAACACCGCCGCCGTCGCCATCCTGATCCCGCCGGTGATCGCCCTCTCGCGCCATCACAAGCGCCCGCCGTCGCGGTTGCTGATCCCGCTCTCGTATGCCTCGCAGATGGCCGGGGTAATGACCCTGATCGGCACCTCGACCAACATCCTCGCCAGCTCGCTGCTGGACCGGGATGGGCGCGAGGGCTTCAGCATGTTCGAGTTCAGCCACATCGGCGCGTTGGTCTTCGCCACCGGCGCGATCTACCTGATCGTCGCCGGGCGCCGGTTGCTGCCGGACCGCGAGACGGCGCCGGAGGTAGCATCCCGCTATCAGGTCTCGGACTTTCAGAGCGACATCGTGGTGCTGCCCGGCTCCGGGCTGGCAGGGAAGTCGCTGGCGGAGAGCCATCTGGGCGACCGCTACGACATGCAGGTGCGCGCGATCCAGCGTGAGGGACGGCGAATCGGCAACATTTCGGGCCGGACGATCCTGCTCGAAGGGGACATCCTGACGGTTGTCGCCAGCCCGGACCAGCTCATGCGCGTCAACGAAATCGAGGGGCTGGAGGTGGAGCCGGTCGCGCGGCTGAACGATGACGACGAGCCGGACGAGGATGAGGAGCGCGGGGTGCTGGAGGTCGTGATCGGGCCGAACTCGGACCTGGTCGGCCGCACGCTCGAATCGAGCTACTTCCGCAACCGCTACAACGCCACCGTGATCGCCATCCGCAAGCAGGGACAGGTGATCCACGAGCGGCTGGGCAAGGTGCGGCTGGCGTTTGGCGACACGCTGCTGCTGGCGGGCGATCAGGAGGTGTTCGAGCTGATCAAGCGACGCCCCGGCTTCATCGTCACCGAGGAAACGCGGCTGGAGTCATTCCGCACCAGCAGGATCCCGATCGCGCTGGCGATCGTGGCCGGGGTGGTGATCGTCGCGGCCTTCGGCCAGCCGATCCTGGTGACGGCCGTGACGGGCAGTGTGCTGATGGTGCTGACCGGCTGCCTGCGCATGACCGAGCTGCACGAGTCGATCCGCTGGGACGTGATCCTGCTGCTGGCCGGCATGATCCCGCTGGGCATCGCGCTGGAGCGCACCGGCGCGGCGCGGCTGCTGGCCGACCTGGCGACCGCGTCGGCGCGCTACGTGCCGGACCTGATCGTGCTGATGATCTTCTATGCGCTGACGGCGGTGTTGACCGAGTTCATCTCCAACAACGCCTCGGTCGTCGTCATGGTCCCAGTCGGCATAGCAACCGCCGTGACGCTGGAGCTGGACCCGCGCGCGTTCGTGCTGGCGATCATGTTCGCCGCCTCGACCAGCTTCACCACGCCAACGGGGTATCAGACGAACACGATGGTCTACGGCCCCGGCGGCTACCGCTTCGTCGACTTCGTGCGGGTCGGCGGCGCGCTGAACGTGATCCTGGCGATTCTGACGCCGCTGTACATTTATCTGTTCTGGGGGCTGTGATGCGACGGGTCGGGACGCGGGACGCGGCGGGGATGGGAACGGGGCAGTAGGGGCCGCGGCTTGCCCGGCCCGCGGCCCGCTGGCCGCACGCGTCGATGCCGGACCGATTCGGGGTTGTCGTGACGGCTTCGGCTACCATCAATGGGCGACCACACGATACAGTCCGGTAAAGGCTGCCACGTGGCAATGTATGGATTTGGCAGCCTTTACCGCGCCATGAAAAATGTGCGAACACCGCACAAGTGTCTACATCGTTCCCGGTCCAATCGTGCGGCCAGCGGGCCGCGGGCCGGGCAAGCCGCGGCCCCTACGGGGAGTCGGGGGCGTCCGCGCGTCCGCGGGGGTCGGGGGTCGTCCGCGCGTTCACGGGGGTTGGGGGGGTCCGCGCGTCCACGGGGGTTGGGGCCGTCACGACACCGCCTGTGTCGGTCCGGGATAGGGGCGGCGGCCTCACGGCCGAGGCCGGCACAAGACCGGCCCCTACGAGATGCCTCGTTCCTTTCCCCGCCGCGTCCCGCGTCCCGCGTCCCGACCCACCGCGTTAAGACCCCTCGCTCAGATCCATCTCCGCCAGCCACTCGTCCGAGGGGCGGGCGAGCAGGATGGGAAATGTGCCGGACTGGGCGAGCCGCTCCGAGATGGAGCCGAAGAAGACGCGACTCAAGCCCTCGCGGCCATGGGTGGCCAGCGCGATGATATCGACGCGCGCCTCGCGCCCGGCGTCGAGGATCTCCTGCTCCGGGCTGCCGGCGCGCACCTCGCAGATCACCTCGTAGCCCAGCTCGCTCAGGTGGCTGGCGACGTCGTCGATGTAGTCCTCGGCCTCGTCGCTCGTCTCCTCGATGAAGTCGATGACGTTCAGGCTGGAGGGGGACGACTCGGGGTCGATCACCTGCAGCAGGTGGACGGTCGTGACGGCCGGACCGAGCGCCGCCAGCCCGGCTTCGAGAATGTATTCGGCCAGCAGAGAGCCGTCGAGCGGGATCAGCACCTGGCTTAACGCCGGGCGTTCGACGTCGACCCACTCATTGGGCGCGCTGGCGACGACGATCACCGGGCAGGGCGCCGCCCGCACGATGTTGAACGCGACGCTGCCCTGCACCAGCCGCCGCACCCCGGCCCGGCCATGGCTGGCCATGACGATGACCGGGTCCTCGATGTCGTCGACGACCCGCAGGATCGCGCGGGACGGGTCGCCATGCTCGATGCGCGTCTCGACCGGGCAATCGAATGACGCCGCGATGCCGTCGAGGTAGACCTGTTGCTGCGCGTTCAACTGCGCCGGGTCAGCGCCGCGCGTGGCGACATGGCGGCGGGCAATGACGGGCATCTCGATCGGCAGGCGCCCGCGCTCCGGCGCCTCGCCGGGACCGCTGCCGGGCAGATCGAGCGCGGACACCAGCATCACCGTGGCGGCATTCGCGCGCGCCAGCGATTTCGTCAGTGGAAGCGCATGCTCGCTCACGTCATCGGGATCGAGCCGGGGTCCGACGAGTGGAACGACTATCGTCTGGCTCATTTGGGGGCGCCCCCTTCCTCGTCGCCGCCATCATCGCACGATTCCGCGCGATCCGCGTCCTGACACTGGATGCTACGCTTGCGTGGCTGCTGACGCCGCGACACGCGCGCAGGAGGATGGATGTCGAACGGGACACGAGACATCGTCATCGGGAGCTGGAACGATCTGAACGACGCCGTGTACGCCGACGCCTGGCAGGGCTCGATCGGTCGGTTCCGCTCCGACTTCGTCTTTCGCGGCGTCTCGAACGCGCAATTCACCTCGCTGACGACCGGCCTGATGCGTCTGGGCGGCGCCTACGCGGAGATGGAAGGTCACCTGCTGCGCAACTTCCGCAAGTACGCGCACCTGGACGTGATCCAGACCGTCCCGGCCGACTCCACCTGGCACTGGCTGGCCATGGCGCAGCATCACGGCCTGCCGTCGCGCCTGCTCGACTGGAGCTACTCCCCCTTCGTGGCCACCCACTTCGCCACCGCGTCAATCGAGCAGCTGAACACGGACGGGCTGATCTGGGCCTTTGACTACATCCGCTCGCGGGAGCAGCTCCCTGCAGTGCTGCGCGACATCCTGGACGAGGAGAACTCCAACGTCTTCACCGCCGAGATGCTGCAACGCAGCGCCGCCACGCTGACCGAGTTCGACCGGCTGGCGCTCGACGACGGGCACTTCGTCGCCTTCTTCGAGCCGCCGTCGCTGGACAGCCGCATCGTGAACCAGTACGCGCTGTTCTCGCTGATGTCGAGCCCGTCGGTCAGCCTGGACGAGTGGCTCGCACGACATCCGGAGCTGTTCCGGCGCATCATCATCCCGGCTGAGGTGAAGTGGGAGATCCGCGACAAACTCGACCACGCCAACATCACCGAACGCGTGCTGTTCCCCGGCCTCGACGGCCTCAGCTCGTGGCTGCGGCGCTACTACAGTCCGCGTCAGACCGGCCCAATGGAGGCCGCGCCTGCGGAGGAGCAGTCGACGGCGCGCGGGGTGCCGACGGAGCAGTAGAGCGGGTAGCGGATAGGGGCTGGGCCATTCGGTTCAGCGCCAATCCGCTCAACGAGCGGTCGTGGGTCTTGACTTCTTCCCCCCCCACTGAGCTCCAACTTGATCGCTACCCGCTACCCGCTACCCGCTACCGGCGTGTCCCCTTTTTCGCCGACATCCGTTCATACAGGTACGATGCCTGCGCGGGCATTCACGCATGCCGGGTCGATGGGGGCGGGGGCGCCGAGCGGTGGAAGCGCGGCTGGATGAGAGCGACGCGCAGCGCGCACAGGCGGCGCGGGTCGACCCCGCTGCCTTCAGCGCACTGTATGCCGGGTTTCATGCGCGCGTCTTTCGCTACCTGCGCCTGCGCGCTCCCAGCGACGAGGAAGCCGCCGACCTGACGCAGCAGGTGTTCGTGCAGGCGCTCGACGCGTTGCCGCGCTACGACGAGCGTGGCGCTCCCTTCGCCGCCTGGCTGTTCCGCATCGCCCGCAACGCCGCCATCGACGCCCAGCGCAAGCGCCGTCCGACGGTCGACATCGGACTGCTGCCGGACGCGCTGCTACTGAGCGACGAGGGCAACCCGGAGGCGGAGGCGTTGCGCCAGGAGCGGCTCGAACGGTTGCGGGTGCTGCTGGGCGGGCTCGATCAGGGACAGCGGGAACTGCTGGCGCTGCGGTTCGCGGGCGGATTGACAGCGCGGGAGATCGCCGTCGTCGTTGGCAGGCGCGAGGGCGCGGTCAAGCGGCAGCTATCGCGGCTCATACAACAGCTCAGGGAGCAGTACGGTGAACGATAAGCCTCTCAACACAGCCTACGCCGACCTGTTCGACGGCGACGACCCCGGCCTCGCGCTGCTGATCGCCGACCTCGACGCGCTCTACAGTGCGCCGGAGCCGCCCGCGAACATGCAGTCCCGCTTCGAGCACCTGCTGCGCCAGCGGGAGCAGCGCGCGCGCAACGGGCGCGTGTCGCCGTCCTTGGGCGCAATTCCTCCGGCGGCGCACGGATCGCTGCCGCTTCCCCGCCCGGAGCCTATCCCGCTTCCGCTGGCGACCGGCGCCGGCCCGCGCGCCCGCCTGCGTCAGATCGGCGGCATCGCGGCCGCGCTGGTCGTGTTCGCCATGGTGGCCATCGTACTGGCACAGATCTTCGGCGCGGGCGGCGATGACGATGGACAGCAGGCCGCGCCGGTGGACGCCACGCCGACCGGCCAGATCGCGTTCGTCAGCGAGCGCGACGGCAACGCCGAGATCTACCTCATCAACGCCGACGGCAGCGGTCTCCGACGCTTGACCGACAATCCGGCTTCCGACACGGAGCCCGATTGGTCGCCGGATGGTGAGCGTATCGCCTTCGTGAGCGATCGCGATGGTGCACGCAGCCTGTACGTGATGGATGCTGATGGCTCGAACGTCGGGCGGCTCACTCAGGACGGGCTGTCCGTCACTGCACCGCTCTGGTCTCCCGATGGCCAATGGATCGCCTTCGCCGGCAGTGAGCAGGGTGTCAACGCCGATGTCTACGTGATCCGCCTCGACGGCTCGAATCTGCGTATGCGCCTGACCGCTCACCCAGGTGCTGAAAGCGCGCTCAGTTGGTCTGCCAACAGCCTGGCACTTGCGTACCAGACCGAAACGACTCCCGCGGTGGCACACAACATCTACCTGGTAGAAATCGCGAGCGCTGAGACGTACAACCTGACCTACGACGTAGGACCCAACGAGCGACTTCCGGACTTGTCGAGGGAAGACTCCGTCGTCGATCAACAGTTCCCCGACTGGTCGCCAGACAACGTCCACATTGCCTATGCCAGCGCTTGGTCGGAGAGTGATGAGCTGCCCGAGATCGCTATCAGGCACCGGCATATCCCCGCCATCGCTGGGGTGACGGAAACAGGGGTGTTGGGAACCGAGCCGCGCTGGTCGCCCGATGGGCAGTGGATCGCGTTCCGGGACGAGGAACGCCAGCTCGTCGTGATGCGCGCCGATGTCTCAGATCAGCGCAGGCTCACCGATCTTTCCGGCACGTTCCTGGAGTATGACTGGGCGCCGGACAGCCAGCATCTCGTCTTTGCCACGACCACCGGGGATGAGCGAGATGGGCTGCGGAGCGACGCGTCGCTCTACACGGTTAGCATCGACGGTGCGGAACCGCGCCTGCTGACCGACGAAGCAATGCCGCAGGCGCGCCCTGTCTGGCGTCCGGACCCCGCGCATGCCCCACCGCTGCTGCCAACGCCCGCGCCCACACCATCACCCGCCGACGACCTCGCCGCGCGCGCCTCCCGCTCCCCGTTCCCGGACGCCGACGTGCTGCATGTCGTGCAGATCGCGGAACAGCAGGGACCGGACGGCGAAACGCATATGTTTGACACCTGGATCGACCAGACGAGCGGCGATGTCGTCGTCTGGCAGACCACGATGGACGGTGAACCGCGCTCCCTCACCGTTCGGCAGGGATCGACAGTCATCAGGGCGCACGCGGACAGCGAAGGGTGGTTAAGTCTCAACGTAACGACGACGCCGAGTGTCGACGATCTAGATCTTCCCAATCCTCTTGCACACCTCGACGTGTTCCGTCATACGCTGGCGCAAGGAGCCGATGAACTGTTGGCTCAGGGAGTGGAAGTCGACCAGAACGCGTCGTACGATGGACAGCCGGCCGTCGAGATGACTGTTCCGATCCTCGATGCCCGGCAGGTGGTCGCCACCGTCATCACCGCCTACCTCGATCCACTGACGCTCTATCC
>DATKCN010000338.1:0-6704 GCA_035513175.1 Thermomicrobiales bacterium | reverse complement strand
GAAGCCCGGCCTGACGGCGCTTGCGCGCTGGACGAAGAGGGACACCGCCGGGTTCTCACGCAGCCGCTCGGGGTCGAGGTCACGTCCCACGTCGGGCACCTGGAGTGGAGCGATCGGGTATTCCGTCTCGCCGGTGACGCGCAGCGGTTCCCGGCTGGTGGCGAGCAGCGTCAGTTCCGGGCAGTGGGCGACGAGGTGAGCGAGGTCAGCCCCCGCGTCGATCACCTGCTCGACATTGTCGGCAATGACAAGCACATGCCGGTCGCGCAGCGCGTCGATGAGCGCATCGAAGATGGGTCGTGTCGCAGTGTCCTGGATGCCGAATGCGGCGGCGACAGCGGGCAGAACGAGGGCTGGATCGCTGAGTGGCGCAAGATCAACGAAGACTGCGCCGCCATGGTACTCCGGGGCGAGCACATGAACGAGAGCCAGCGCCAGGCGCGTCTTACCGACGCCGCCCGCCCCGGTGAGGGTCAGCAGGCGGGTGGAGGACAGCAGGCTGCAGATCCGCTCGATCTCAGCGCTGCGCCCGACAAAGCTGCTCAGTGGCATAGGCATGCTCGCCATGCGCGCATCCGATCCCCGGAACAGGAGAAGTCAACGTGTTGGCGTTACTATCCGGTTGCGCGCGTCGATGTCAAGGCCGCCGCGCGTCAGACGAGCTCGTGATCGACGGCGTAGCGGGTGGCGGCGGCGCGGGAGGAGACGCCCAGCTTGGTGTAGATCGAGGTGAGGTGGGAGCTGACGGTACGGCGGCTGAGGAACAGCTGTTCAGCGACTTCGGCGTCGGTCAGGCCGGTGGCGACCAGGCGCAGCACGTCCAGCTCGCGCGGGGTCAGTCCCATGTGCGCGCCCGCCGCGTCCGGCTCCGGCGTAGCAGGTGGTTCGAGCGCATAGGCGACTGCGTGCTCCAGCGACATGGCGGCGCCCTCGGCCCAGGCAGCCTCGAAGGCATCATCGCCGAGTGCGGTCCGCGAGGCGGCAAGCGCCGGCGCGTGATCCTGCTGCTGAAAACCGGACATTGGCGTGCTGATCCGCGCGTGCAGCGCGTCGCACGCGCCAAACAGCCGGGCGGCGCGCTGGGCGTCGTGCGCGATCTGCGCCATGATCGCCTGTTTCCCGATCGCCAACGCAATGCCCCAGGTGTTGCGCACGTCTCTGGACAGCTCCAGACTCTCCCTGAAGAGCGTTTGCGCGAGACGATGATCCCCCTGCAGGAGCGCCAGCCGCCCACGTCCATTCTTCGCGAGCGCCAGCACGCCCTTGTGGCCGCTGGCCGCCGTCACAGACAACGCCTCCTCGAACATCTCGGTTGCCAGCTCGAGCTCATCGTTGGCTTGCGCGTTGATGCCGAGGTTGTTGAGCACCATGCCGAGGGTCCTGCTGTCGCCAACCTCGCGAGCCAGTCTGAGGCTGCGGTTAAAGTATTCATTCGCCAGAAGCAGATCTCCGCGTTCCCGAATCGAGGCCTGCATGCACATGCCTGTCAAGTTATAGAGCCAGGCGTCGTGGGCATGGTCCCCGATCTCGCCCCAGATGGCCAGCGCCTCGACGCAGTATTCGATCGAACGCGTCGTGTCGCCCAGCCAGCGCGCGAGCCAGGCCGCCGTCGCCAGCGCGCGAGCACGTGCTCGTGTCCGCGGCGTTGCCTCCGGCAATGCCAGCAACGCCTGGGTGCGCGTCATGCCTTCCGCGAGACGGCCGCGCATGAACCAGAACTCCCGCAGCGCCCCGACCAGGCGCAACCCGCGCTCCGCGGCGCGCTGCCGCAGCAGCCAGTCGAGCGCGGCCAGCAGGTTGCCGTGCTCGGCGTCAAGGACGATGAGCCACGGCGTGGCGTCAGGGCTTTCGAGCTGCGGCGCGGCCGTCTCGGCCAGTTCCAGATAGTGGGCAGCGTGCCGCTGGCGCGTCTCGTCCGCCTCGTCGAATTCCTCCAGCAGCTCCAGCCCGAAGTCACGCACGATGCCCAGCAGCGAGAAACGACCGGCTTCTGTCTGTTTGTCCCGTTGCGTTGTCTGGCGCAGCAGGCTCTTGTCGGCCAGGGACGCCAGCCCGTCGAACACCTCGGAGCCGCCTGCCCCGAGCTGGCAGACGGCTTCGGCGGCGTCCAGCGTCCAGCCTCCAGTAAAAACGGAGAGTTGCCGCAGCAGGCGCTGCTCGTCGGGCGACAGCAGGTCGTAGCTCCAGGTAATGGCGCCGCGCATCGTCTGCTGGCGGGCGGGCAGATCGCGCGCTCCACCGGTCAGCAGCGGCAACCGCCGGTCCAGCCGTTCCAGCAGTGCGGCGGGCGACAGCAGCTTTACGCGCGCCGCCGCCAATTCGATGGCTAATGGCAGCCCATCCAGCCGTCGGCAGATCTCCACCACGGCTGACGCGTTCTCGGGCGTGAGCTGGAAGTCGATGCGGCTCTCCCGGGCGCGCTGCTCGAACAATGCGATGGCTTCGTACTCCAATAGCTGCTGCGTGGAGGCCGGGCTATCGGGGTCAGGGAGGGCGAGCGGCTGCACGATCAGTTCCTGCTCACCGCCGATGCGTAGCGTGACGCGGCTGGTCACGAGCGCCCGCAGACCCTGGGCCGCGTGCAGCAGAGTGGCGACCAGCGGGGCGGCGTCGACGATCTGCTCGAAGTTGTCGAGTACGAGCAGCAGCTCTTTGTCAGCGAGATGCGCGACCACGACCTCGACCGGGGAGCGGCCACCCTGCTCCGCCAGCCCCAGCGCCGCTTCGACCGCCGACCCGACCAGCGCGGGATCGGTCACGGCCCCCAGTGAGACGACCACGGCGCCGTCACGCATGTCAGGCTCGATTGCGGCGACGACCGCCAGCGCGAGGCGCGTCTTGCCGACGCCGCCCGGCCCGGTCAGCGTGAGCAGGCGCGTCGAGGTCAGCAGCCGGACGATCTGCGCGATCTCCGCGTCGCGACCGACGAAGCTGCTGAGTGGCGCCGACATGTTCGCCATGCGTGCGTCCGATCGTCGACAGGTGCTGGATGTCAGCGCAAGCGGTCGATGCCAGACAGTGCGCCGCGCCGCACGGCGCACATCAACGGGTGTCCCGTCTACTATCCGTCTCCTGACGAGGATGTCAAGACGCCCGTGGGCCGCCGCCGTGATGGTGGGGCCAGTGGGCTCCGAGCGTAGCACCCGCGTGGTGTGCAGGCGAGTGCAGGGTCGTGGCTGTTTGGCGCTGGGATGGTGCGAGTGAACGGTTCGCGCAACGTCCCAGGCGAGCTAGAGCCCGCCTGGGACGTATGGGCTTACTTCACATGCTTGAAGTCGTGCCTGGTGAGCCAGACTGACAAGGTTGCTATGGAGTCAGGCCGATCCCCATGACCTCGGCCAGCTCGACGCCGACCCGACCGAGAAGCACGTCGTAGCGTTCCGGCCAGCTGCCCGGATGCCACTCGAAGCGGGCGCGCTCGAACCACTGCACCGTCACACCATTCGCGTCCTTCATCTCTGCCGAGATTGGATAGCCGAAGATGGCCAGTCCGCCGTACTTCTCCCAGTAGGCGCGGAAGCCGAAGCACAGCGATTGTTTCGTCTCGATGTACCACGAGCAGTCGTCAAATGACGCCACGGCGTAGGTGATTGCGTTGCCCTGTGGCAAGACGATGCTCCCGAGGGCGGTTACCGGCCCGTTCGTCTCATTGCTGGCCACCGCGATGTGGCCAGGCAGCTCGGTGTTGCTGACGCCGGGTGGCATCTGCATCGTGCCGTGGCCTTGTACGCTGAAGGTCATCGTCCCTTCGTAGGTCGTGAATGGCACCACGCCACCGTGGCTGTGGGGCGGTGTCTGAGTGCCGGGCGCGAAGTCGAGGACAAACTGGACGATCTCGAACGCTCCGGTCTGCGACCAGCCGGGGGTCCGGTAGATCCAGCGCGTGACTGGGCCGGGCGGCGGGTTGGGGCTCGGCGTTCCGGAGACGGTCGTCAGCGCCGCTCCGACCGGCAGTAGGGCCGTCACGAAGACGACCGCCTTCACCGTGCCCGCATTGCCGGCCGAGTGCGGATGATTTGGCATTTCAACCCAGCTTTCGCCGGGGTTGTACACCGTCTCGGCTCCGTCGGAGCGACGCGTCATCTGTCCCTCGATCACAGTCACGAGGAGCTGTCCGCCGTGGACATGTTCCGGCGTCCAGGCGCCAGGGGCGAAGTCAAGCACGAAGTTGACGATCTCGTACGGCGTGCTGATCGGCAACCCCGAGGTCCGGCTCAGGTGCCGGGTGACCGGGCCGGGCACGGCGACGGTCTGCGCTGCCGTGATGAGCGGCAGCATAAGCGCGAACAGTGCCACGATCGCGATGAATGTGCTCCAACGTCTCATCAAGAACCTCCTACGCTCGCGCGACCCACCGGCACGGCGCCGGGGAGTAGTTGGCCGGTCGTGCGCCTGTTCCGGATCCAGGGGCGTCAACCGCCGCGGCGACGATGTGGCCGGGAGCCCGCCGGGCGCATATTGACGTCACGATCTGCGTCCAGCGAATCCCCGGTGTCGCTCACCGTAGCCACTTGGCGCAGATCGGGCATCCGCTTAACTACGCAGAATCATGACGAAAATGTGGCGGAATCTACGCAGTCCGGCATGTAGCGGGAGGTGGGTGGCGCGTCAGGCAAGATCGTTGCGGAGCGCGTAGGCGGTCGCTTCCGCCTTGGTGTGCACGTCGATCTTCAGATAGATGTTGGCAATATGCCGCTCGACCGTGCGGATGCTGAGGTAGAGGCGCAGCGCGATCTCCTTGTTGCTGCGCCCCGCGACGATCTGCGCCAGAATCTCGGATTCCCGCTGGGTGAGACGATGGACCGTGATGCCAGCGACCGCTAGATCCGTGGGTTTGCCCGGCCTGCCGCGCTCAGGTCCGCAAGCATCCTGCGCGCCTCCTGCGAGCAGGCGCGGCAAACGCGGCAAAGCGTCAGGATGGGCTGCGCTCTGACCGGACGCAATGCGCGCTCGCGCCCCCGCGACCGCCAGCAGCGCCAGGTGGCAATAGTGGAGGCTCGCCTGGGCCTGATCGCGGGCCTGCTGCAGCTCGCGTTCGACATCCGCCAGCCAGAGATCGATGCCGTGCTCGCTCGGGTCCTCGCGCGGTGGGAGTGTGTGGTCGCGTCGCGTCTGCATCGCCGTCTCCCCTGTTGCGAGCTGTCGCGCCAGCCGTCTGCTGACACGATCGACTTTAGGGCGACGGCGACGGTGGAACATCAGCAGAACTACGGAAGTGCGACACACGGATGTACGGGGATTGCTGAGGCGGTCATCTACGTATAGAGGACGCTGAGGCCGACCGGGCGCGTCAGGTGAGGCCGTTGTCGACCGCGTAGCGGGTGGCGGCGGCCCGGGAGGAGACACCGAGCTTGGAGTAGATCGAGGTGAGGTGCGAGCTGACGGTGCGGCGGCTGAGGAACAGCCGCTCGGCGACCTCGGCGTCGGTCAGGCCGGTGGCGACGAGGCGCAGCACGTCCAGCTCCCGAGGGGTCAGGCGCGCAAGCGTGTCGGGCTGCTCCGCCCCTTGGCTGGCGCCGGTTGCGAGGGCGTAGGCGACTGCCTGCTCCAGCGACATGGCGGCGCCCTCGGCCCAGGCGGCGTCGAACGCGACATCGCCGAGCATCGCCCGCGTCGCCTCTATCACCGGCTCGTGATCCTGGCGTTGCACCCTGGACATCGGCGACGCGAGCCGTCTATGGAGTGCGTCGGAGCATCCAAACAGCCGCGCGGCGCGTGGAGCGTCACGATTGTGCTGCGCCAGGATCGCCAACTTGCCGATTGCTCTGGCAACGCCCCAGGTAAAGCCGATATCCCGGTACAGTTCAAGGCTCTCACGGAAGAGTGAAGCGGCACGTGGGATGTCCTGCCGCTGATACGCCAGGCGTCCGAGGGCGTGCTTCACCAGCGCGAGCGCCTCCTGGGACTCGATCAGCATGGCAACCGACTGGGATTCCGCGAGATGCTCGGCCGCGAGGTCGAGATCGCCAAGTTCCTGCGCCGCATGACCCAGGTTCGTGAGGAGGCGGGCAGACGATACGGCGTCTCCGCTCTCGCGGGCCATGTCGAGCCCACGGGTCCAGTACTCGCGCGCCTGAACTATTCCCTCGATTTCCTGTGCCGCCAATCCAACCGAGATGTAGAGCGATGCGCTGTGGGTGCGGTCGCCGATCTCGTCCCAGATTGCCAGCGCCTCGGCGCCGAGCGCGATCGCCCGCGCCCCGTTGCCTAGCCAGTGTGACAGCCAGGCTGCCGTCGCCAACGCCAGCGCGCGGGCGCTGGTTGGCGTCGACATTTCCGGCATGCTCAGGTATGCCTCAGCTCGGGCCAGCCCCTCGACGCTCCGGCCACGCCAGAACCAGTACTCCCGCAGCGCGCCGACGAGCCGTGGCCCGTGCTCCAGATCACGCCGCCGCAACAGCCAGTCCAGCGCGGTGAGCAGGTTGCCATGCTCGTCGTCGAGGAGATTGAACCAGGGGGCTGCGCCGGCGTCGTCGAGATGCGGCGACACACGCTCGGCCGGGTCGGTGAAGTACTGAGCGTGCCGGTCGCGAACCGCGGCTGCGTACGTCGTCTGCTCCAGCTGCTCCTGACCGTACTCGCGGATGGTTTCCAGCATGCCGAAACGGGCTGATGGACCGTGCCGGTCACTGTGCCGGATCAGGCTGTGATCGAGCAACGCGCCCAGCCCGCTCAGGATGTTCAGATCGGTGTCGCAGACCGCC
>DATKCN010000337.1:0-5042 GCA_035513175.1 Thermomicrobiales bacterium | reverse complement strand
CGGCGGCCCGCATCGCGCCGGTGGCGCTGACGCACACGCTCGGAAAACTGAACGTCGAGCTGTTCGTGCGCGAGGTGCTGCGCGCGACGTTGCTCACGCACGCCAGCCCGGAAGCGGTCAACGGCGCGCTGGCGATGGCCTTTGCCGTGAACCTGGTCGCGCGGCGTGAGACGTTGCCGGAGATGCTGATCGAGGACGTGTTGGCGTTTATCGACGAGGACGATGTTGCGCGGGCGCTGCGCGGCGCCAGCGAGAGCCTGCGCGCTGGCGAGGATGCGGCGGCCGTGGCGCAACGCCTGGCATCCCAGGCGACGATCGGAGACGCGGTGGCCGCCGCGCTGTGCCTGTTCGTGACGGCTCCCGACGACATCGAGCGGGCGGTGCTGACGGCCGCGAACCTGCCGGGCGACGCGAGCGCGATCGGGGCGATGGCTGGGGCGCTGTGCGGCGCCTGGAGCGGAGCGCGGGCATTGCCGCTGAACCTGGTCGAGGGGCTGGAGGGGCGCATGTACATCCTGATGGCCGCCCCGGCGCTGTACCGCACCGCCCAGCGACGGGCCGGACTGTTTCTGCAGCTCCATCAGCGCGCGTGACGAGCATCGCGGCGGTCGTCTTCGACCTTGATGGCCTGCTGATCGACTCCGAGCCGCTGCAGGCGTGGGCCTGGGACGAGTACGTCAGCCGCTTCGGCGCGCGCCTGACACCCGAGGTGCTGCGCCGCATGCTGGGACGCCGGGCAGTCGACGCGGTCGAGATCGCCATTGAAATGCTCGACCTGCCGGTGACGGGGGCCGACGCGCTGCGTGACCGCGACGACATCTTCCTGGCCGCCGTGCCCGGCGCAATCGCGCCGATGGATGGAGCGCCGGAACTGCTGGCTGAGCTGCGGGCACGCGGCGTTCCGGTGGCGCTGGCGACATCCGGTCATCGTCGTTACGTCGACCTGGCGCTGGCGAGCGCGGGACTGAGCGGCCAGTTCGATGTCGAGGTCACTGGCGAGATGGTGACACATGGCAAGCCCCACCCCGACACATACCTGCAGGCGGCGCGCATGCTGGACATGGCCCCGGAACGGTGTCTTGCACTGGAGGACGCGCCGAACGGCATCGCCTCCGCCAAGGCTGCCGGGATGCTCTGCTTCGCGGTCTGCGCCGACCCGGACAGCCCGCACGACATCAGCCAGGCGGACGTGGTGTTGCCGTCATTGCGCGAGGTCATCGCGACGCTTGGCGAGCGGGTAGCGGGTAGCGGGTAGCGTTTAAGTGGAGCCTTGGCGTCAACACTGTGCCAAGTCTCAATTGCCATGGCTGAGTGAGCCGGGATTGGATCCAGGGAATTAACCCCCTACCCGCGATCCGCTACCCGCTCGCTACTGCTCGTCGTCCCAGGGGTAGACGATCCAGTCGTCGGTCAGCTCGGCGTAGTAATCGGGCTGGGAATGGGGGAAGCGGGAGGCGCGGGGCTTGTAGTGCAGCACCGCCAGCTCGGGGCTTCCACCCGCCACGCGGACCCGGTCCAGCACCGCCATGGCCGTGCGGCCGCTGTCCCAGACATCGTCGACGACCAGAATCGACTTGCCGGTCAGCAGCGGGTCGCCGGGGAACTGGACGAAGATCGGCGCGTCGTGTGTTTGAGCGATGCCGGTGTACAGATGGACGGCCGCCACGAGGATGTTACGGATGTTCAGCTTCTCGCTGATGAGGCAGGCCGGGACCATGCCCCCGCGCGTGATAACCAGCATCGCGTCGTAGTCGTCGCGCAGGCGTTCGACCAGCTGGTCCACCTGACGGGAGATGTCGTGCCAGCCGAGGATGCGCTTCAATGGCTGCTCGACCTTGATTGCCCGTCGATCTTCCGTCATGACGTCTTCCTGACTCGCATGGACGCAATCGTTCGCACGTCGTGATTGTACCCGGAGCACGGGTTTCACCGGCGTGATGTCTCGTGCGGCCTCACGTTAGCACTCCGAGGCATTGAGTGCCAGAATGCGTTGACGACAGTGACGCGGATGCTATGATTCAGTCAGGGCATTGTCGCTGACCGCGTTTCATGCCGTGCCCGTTTTCTTGCGCACCGGCGCCAACAGACACAGGTGACTCCGTTCATGGCCCAGAAGCGTGACTACTACGACGTGCTCGAGGTCTCCCGCTCGGCGCGCGTCGACGAGATCAAGAAGGCCTACCGCAAGCTCGCCCGCATGTACCACCCGGACATTAACGGCGCAGCGGACGCCGAGGACCGCTTCAAGGAGGTCACCGAGGCCTACGAGGTCCTGAGCGACGCGGAACAGCGGGCGGCGTACGACCGCTACGGCCACGCGGCGTTCAACGGCGGCGGGGGCGGCGGGGATCCGTTCGGCGGTTTCGGCGGGCGTTCCCCATTCGGCGACCTGTTCGAGACGTTCTTCGGCGGCGCGGCGGCAGGATCGCGGCAACGGCGCAGCGTGCCGCGCGGCGGCGACCTGCGCGTCACGCTGGATCTGGCCTTCGAGGAAGCGGTCTTCGGCGTCGAGCGCGAGGTCGAGCTCAACCGCTACGAGCCGTGCGACGACTGCCGTGGCACACGCATGCGCGACGGCCAGAGCCCGCCACAATGCCAGACTTGCAACGGGACCGGCGAAGTGCGGCGAGTGCAGAACACCGTGCTCGGGCAGTTCATGACGGCGTCCGCCTGCGACCGCTGTGGCGGGGAGGGCATCACGATTACGGACCCGTGCCCAGCCTGCCGCGGGCGCGGGAGGGTTGCCCGCAAGCGCAAGATCATGGTGACTGTGCCGCCGGGGGTCGACGAACAGTCGACACTACGGCTGAGCGGGCAGGGCGAGCAGGTGCGGGACGGCATGCCGGGCAACCTGTTCGTGTCGTTGCGCATCAAGGAGCATGCGGAGCTGGGCCGGGCAGGGAAGCATATCCTCTTCGATCTGCCGGTCACAGTGGCGCAGGCGACGCTTGGCGCGGAGATCGAGATTCCCACAGTCGACGGCGAAGTCGTGTTCACGGTGCCAAACGGCACGCAACCGAACCAGCAGTTCCGCATGCGCGGGCGGGGCGTCCCGGACGTGCGGGGCGGCGATCGCGGCGACCAGATCGTCACCGTCCACGTCGTGATCCCGACCGAGCTGACCGGCGAGCAGCGGGAGCTGTTCAGCCGTCTGAATGGCACGCTCGACGCCGCGACGATGCCGAAGGATCGGGGCTTCTTCTCACGCGTCAAGGATGCGTTGGGAGTGTAGCGCCCATCCCGCGAGAGCGGTTTCATACGATTTCACACCGGGCCTGGCAGGGGCCGTCGTGCGCCACCATGCCCACGGTAAAGCCGCGGCGCAGGCGACGCACGATACCCTGCACGGTCATTGGCGCCGCCCACTGATCGCGGCTCCGGCGCCTGGGCAGGCGCCAGCCGTCGGACCCATGACAGAAAGACGGAATTCTGTCACCGTCACGCGTACAGTTGGCGTCCTTTACCGCTGCGTCGCCGTTGGCACGCTCGGGGTTGCTGCCCGCCGTCGCTTCGCCGGACCCCAACGCCATGCCAGTGACAAGGTGAACGCGCATCAGCACTCAGGACACGATCGAGCCCCGCTGGCGGTTGCCGGGCGGGGCTCGTTTGACCGCTCGCGAATCAGCCGCGACGCGGCGCAGGGATCAGTGCTGGTGCTCGACGGCCCGAGCGCCGGACAGCGAGCGGGGCGGCAGCTTGGTGAATGGAATCAGCATCGGCGTGCGGGCCGCGTACTCCCGGTACTCCGGGAACGCCGCCGTCAGTGACTGCTCCTCGACCTTCGCGCGCCACACCTGGAGCGCCAGGCCAATCAGGAACACGGCGACCGTGAATGGGGTTGCGACCGCAATGACCAAACCGATGATCGTGATGGTCTCGCCCGCGTAGAGCGGATGACGAGCCCAGCGATACGGGCCACTCGTCACCAGTCCCCGGACATCCGACACGACGCCGAAGTGGCGCCCGAGATGACGCAGGGCATACAGGGTGAACGCCGTCCCGGCGATGACGAGCACCGTCGCGACGAGCATCACCGCGGTGGAGCGCTCCTGGGCCGAGGCGCTCCCGACAAAAGCCAGCGCCGCCATCACCGCGAATGGCAGGACCCAGCCGATCACTCGTCGCTCACGACGGATCGGCTCCTTGCGGACGATCATCATCACGCCAAGGATGCTGAAGAAAATCGCGCCTGACATCGAATGAAGCAGCATGAGCGTGCTGGACAGCGCGCCGCCCCCCTGTGCTGCGGACAACGAATCGAAAGCGGCGGATGTCTTCTCCACGGCTATCAGCGCGTAGAGCACCGCGAGCAGCACGGCCGGAACGACTCTGGCGTACCAGCCAAGTCTCTGATCCCAGGTTAGCGTTGAGTCCATGACGATTCCTATCGATGGTTCGAGTGCGTTCGGCCACTGTTCAAGACGCCGAACGGTCGTCTGCGTGACGACGCTGCCACCAACACTGTGAGCCCCGTGAACACAAGCCGGGCAGCCGACGAATCGACTGCCCGGCGAGATCAATGCTTCATTACTAAAACGAGCCGCTGACAGAGGAGAAGAAACCTGTCAATCCGCCTGAGAGTGCGCCAAGTGCGATGACGCTCGTGATCACTACCAGGAGAATGATCAAAGCGTACTCAACGAGCCCCTGTCCGGCATGTCGTCTTCGTTCCTTCCGGCACATCGTGGCTCCACCTTTCGCATCCCGCCTCAGGAAAACAAGAGCGGGGCCAGCACGGACGCTGAGCCCCGCTTTGCTTGACCCGAGAACGGGTATGGCTGCTAGAGGGCCGCGACGATGGTGGTGAAGGCGTTGTTGATGCCACCCGACAGCGCGCCCAGCGCGATAACCGCGGTGATCGAAACGAGAGCGATGATCAGGGCGTACTCAACCAGGCCCTGTCCTTCGTCTTCGCGGGTCATGAGCGCACGAATCATCTCGACGTAAACCTGAACCACGTGGGGCTCCCTTCACGGCAATTACTGCCAGATAATCGGCCTCTGTAAGAAGTACTGCACGGTCCCGCCGGGCCAGCTCGGAGC